>JAEWCY010000200.1 GCA_023390395.1 Pseudomonadota bacterium
AGCCTGCCGCGAAGCGGCGGCAGCGGCAGGAAAAATTCCGCCCCCATCTTCGGCCCGCCAACGCCACCCGCAACGGTGACCGCAGCCAACCCCGCCCGCCCACGCAGGCGAGGGGGTCCGGGGGGCATCATGCCCCCCGGTGGGGTTCGGGGCAAAGCCCCGGTGGGTCCAGGGCAAAGCCCTGGCCGCCGGAGGCGTTTCCCGTCCCGCCAGCGTCTAGGCCAGGCGGGCGGAGGCGATGTTGTCGCGGAACCAGTGGTAGGTCTGGGCCAAGCCTTCGGCCAGGGTGTGGCCGGGTTTCCAGCCCAGGGCGGAGAGGCGTTTGATGTCCACGATCTTGCGCGGCGTGCCGTCGGGCTTGGAGGCGTCGAAGGCGATGCGGCCGGGGAATCCCGTGACTTTTGCCATGAGTTCGGCCAGTTGGCGGATAGTGACTTCCTCGCCGGAGCCGATGTTGATGATTTCCTCGTCGTCGTAGCGTTCGAAGCAGGCCAGGGCGGCGGCGGCCATGTCGTCGACGTGGAGGAATTCGCGCAGGGCGTTGCCGGTGCCCCAGACGGCGACGGACTCCTCTCCGGCCAGGCGCGCCTCGTGGAAGCGGCGCATGAGTCCCGGGATGACGTGGGAGTTGACCGGGGTGAAGTTGTCGCCGGGTCCGTAGAGGTTGGTGGGCATGAGGCTGATGGCGGAGAAGCCGTACTGGCGCCGGTAAGCCTGGCACATCTTGATGCCGGCGATCTTGGCGATGGCGTACCACTGGTTGGTGGCTTCCAGGGGGCCGGTGAGCAGGGATTCCTCGCGGATGGGCTGGGGGGCCAGCCGGGGGTAGATGCAGGAGGAACCCAGGAAGACGAGTTTTTCCACGCCGGAATTTCTGGCCGCGTCGATGACGTTGGTCTGGATGAGCAGATTGTCGCGGATGAAGTCGGCGGGGTAGGCGTCGTTGGCGTGGATGCCGCCGACCTTGGCCGCGGCCAGGAACACGGCGGCGGGCCGCTCGGTCTCGAAGAACGCCTTGACGGCGGCCTGGTTCGTCAAATCGAGTTCGGCGTGGCTGCGGGTGAGAACGGCGGCGCCCTTGGCGGCCAGGGCCCGGGCGATGGCCGCGCCGACCAGGCCGCGATGGCCGGCGACGTAGATGGATTTTCCGGATTGCACGTATTCGGCGATGTTCATGAGAGCCTCGAGGAGCGGGCGATGCGGGACGGCGCGCCGTTTTTCTCCATGACCGCGTTTCGGGAGGCGGCACGTCCCGCACGATCCTTCACGTCTGCGATCGAAGGTGGTTCGGGGTCGCGCCGTCAGTTCCCGGAGCGGGCGAGGAGCGTGGCGAGGGATGTCGCCAGCTTCTCCCGTCCGGTCAGCACGAACTGGTAGCTTCCTTCGCGGGCCTTGTCGAGAATGTCCTGGGCGACCGTGGCCAGTTCCGGCAGGCCGAGGTTGAGCAGATTGCCCTTGAGCCCGTGGGCCGTTTCGGCGCAGGCCGGCCCGTCGTCGGCCGCGGCGGCCGCGGCCAGGTGGTCCAGGGCGGCGGCGAGGACCGTGGCGGCCACGTCGAGGGCCTGGTCGGCCTCGGCGGCCGAAAGCATCTGGCGTTTGCGCAGAAAGGCGCGGGCCTGGCGGCGAACGGCGTCGGGCGTCATGTCCGGGAAGGGCCCGCATCGCCGACGAGGGCGACCAGGACTTTCTCCAGGTCGCTGATGCGGTAGGGCTTGGCGAAAAAGGCCGTCATGCCGGCTTCGCGGCACCGGTCGGCGTCCTCGGCCGAGGCCTGGGCCGTGAGCGCCACGATGGGCGTTTCGATGCCCGCCTGCCGGGCGCGCCGGGAGACCTCGATGCCGTCGAGGCCGGGCATGCGCAGGTCCATGAACACCACGTCGTAGAGGGTGTCCTCCTCCTTGGAGGCGAGCAGCATTTCCAGGGCCTTTTGCCCGTCCGCGGCGAAGCTCTGCCGCCCCACCCCCAGCTTTTCGAGGATCTTCTGGAGGAGGAAGCGGTTGAAGGGATTGTCCTCGGCCACCAGCACGCGCAGCCCCCCCAGGTCCACGGCCGGGGCCAGGGCCAGGGGCGCGCCCGGGCGCGGCGCGGCGGTTTTGCCGTCGGGTTCGGCCAGATGCAGGGTGAAAAAAAACGTGCTGCCCTTGCCGGGCTGGCTGGCGACCTCCAGCCCGGTGCCGCCGAGCAGGCGCACCAGCCGATCGGAGATGGAAAGGCCCAGCCCGGTGCCGCCGTGTTCGCGGGCGACGTCGTCGTCGGCCTGGACGAACGGTTCGAAGATGCGCTGGCGCATGTCCTCGGGGATGCCCGGGCCGGTGTCGGCCACCAGGAAGCGCACGGGCAGGCCGGCGATGCCGGTGACCGGCGCGCGCGCCCTGGCCACGCCGAGGGTCACCCGGCCGCGCTCGGTGAACTTCAGGGCGTTGGAGAGCAGGTTGAGCAGGATCTGCTTGAGCCGCACCGGGTCGCACACGAGGACCCGCGGCAGGTCGGGGTCGCGCTCGATGGCCAGGATCAAGCCCCGCTCCTCGGCCAGGGGGGCCATGACCCGGCGCGCGTCCTCGACGAGGCGGTCGATGTCCACCGGGGCCGGCCGGATCTCCAGACGGCCGACCTCGATGCGCGAGAAATCCAGGATGTCGTTCAGGATGACCAGCAGGCCCTCGCCGGCGGCGCGCATGGTTTCCAGGCTTTCGCGCTGGCTTTCGGTCACGTCGCCCTTGAGCAGCAGGTGGGAAAGACCCAGGATGGCGTTGAGCGGGGTGCGTATCTCGTGGCTCATGTTGGCCAGGAAGGCCGACTTCATGCGGTTGGCTTCCTCGGCCTGGACCCTGGCCCGGATGAGGTCCGAGACGTCGGTGAAGGATTCGATGCCGCCGGTGACGTTGCCCTGGTCGTCGCGCAGGGGGGCGGCGTTCTTGCGGATGGTGATCCGGCGGCCGTCGCGGGCGACGATGCGGGACTGGCTTTGCCGCACGGCCTGGCCGTCCGGGGCGGCCGGACAGGGAGAGGGGGGCGATTCGCGCAGAAGCGACGCCCGCCTCCGGCCCAGGGCCTGGTCCCGGTTGTAGCCGGTGATGGCCGTGAACTCGTCGTTTATGGTAAGCACCTCGTCGTCGCGGTTGACGATGCAGATGGCCGCGCCGGCGATGGTGATGACCTGTTCGAGAAAGCTTTTTTCGCGCTCCACGGAGAGCCGGGCCTCGACCATGGGCGTGACGTCGATGAGCGAGATGATAAGGCCCGCGAAAAGGGCGTCGTCGAAGACGGGCTGGAGCTTGACCGTGACGTCGCGGTCGCCGAAGCGCCGGTCGAAGGAAACCGGGGCGTGGGCCGCGCCGCGGCGGAAGAGTTCGAGAAAGACACTGGCCTGGTAGTCCTCGGTCTCCAGATCGAGGACGGCGATGCCCCGGCCGAGGACGGCTTCGCGGACGCCGCCGATCAGGGCCAGGCAGCGGTCGTTGACCTCCACCACCGTGCCGTCGGGGGAAACGAAGGCGATGCCCTGGTCCAGGGCGGCCAGGATGGAGGACAGGCGGGAGAGACGCCCGTCGGCCTCCGCCGCGCCATAAGCCCGGGGAGACCCGCCGTACGGGCGGGCCGGACGCCGGAAGGCGGCGGAAGGATTACGTGGCCCGCGTCGCGGCCGCCGCGTGAAAGACATCCAGGCGCTCCTTGTAGGGCGGGTGGCCGAAAAAGGCCGATCCGGAAACCAGCACGTCGGCGCCGGCGGCGACCAGGGCGGCGGTGTTGTCCGGGGACACCCCGCCGTCCACCTGGATGCGGAAGCTGAGGTCCCGTTCCCGCCGCATCGCGGCCAGCGCCTTGACCTTGTCCATGCAGAACGGAATAAAGGATTGTCCGCCGAAGCCCGGGTTGACGGTCATGACGAGCACCATGTCGAGCTGGGGCAGCAGGCACTCGACCATGGACAGCGGCGTGGCCGGGTTGAGGGCCACGGCCGGGGCGGCGCCCAGGCGGGAGATCTCCGAGACGGCGCGCTCCAGGTGGACCGTGGCCTCGGCGTGGACGCAGATGAGGTCGGAGCCCGCGTCGCGAAAGGCGGACAGGTAGCGCTCGGGCCGTTCGATCATGAGGTGGGTGTCGAAGTAGAGGCGGCTCTTGCGGCGCATGGCGGCGATGACCGGCGGCCCGAAGGTGATGTTGGGCACGAACAGGCCGTCCATGACGTCGAGGTGGACCCAGGTGAGCCCGGCCTCCTCCAGGGCGGCCAGCTCCTCGGCCAGCCGGCTGAAGTCCGCGGACAGCAGGGAAGGGGACAGGATGAACGGCGCGGTCATGAAGGCTCCCGAGGCGCGTCGGGGCAAATACCCCTATTGCGCCGTACTTTCCTGCATAGTCTTCCCGGCAGGCCGGGTCAAGGAGCGCGCGGCGCGCGGCCGGGCCCGTTCCTTTCCTTGGCCGCGTCATGCAATCCTTGTAACATTGGGCGCGACCAACCCTCCGGATTTGTTTTCAAAAGAAAATCGACCCGACGCGTCACGCGTTCTCTGTGCCCTTGTCACCAACCTGTAACAGGGCGATCCTAGGTTTCGCCCGTCACCTGGGGCACTTCGCGCCAATCCTGGCGCGACAAACTTCCTGAGGAGGAGTTCCATGAAAAAACTCATTGGTATCGCGGCCGCCGTCCTGATGCTGGCCTCCACCGCCTTCGCCGACACCACCATCAAGGTGGACGGCTCCACCACCGTGCTGCCCATCATGCAGAAAGTCGTCGAAGCCTACATGAAGGCCCACCCTGACGTGAAGATTTCCGTTTCCGGCGGCGGCTCGGGCAACGGCATCAAAGCCCTCATCGACGGCGCCACGGACATCGCCATGGCTTCGCGCGCCATGGAGCAGAAGGAAATCGACCTGGCCAAGACCAAGAACGTCGCCCCCAACCAGATCGTCTGCGCCATCGACGCCATCGTCCCGGTGGTCAACCCGGCCAACAAGCTCAGCGAGATCACCCTGGCCCAGCTCAAAGACCTCTACATGGGCAAGATCACCACCTGGAAGGACCTCGGCGGCGAGGGTCCGGTGGTCGTCATCTCCCGCGACACCTCCTCCGGCACCTACGAAACCTGGGAAGGCCTGGTCATGAAGAAGGAGCGCGTGTTCCCCGGCGCCCTGATGCAGGCTTCCAACGGCGCCGTGGTCCAGGCCGTCAGCAAGAACAAGAACGCCATCGGCTACGTGGGCATCGGCTACCTCGACGCCTCCACCAAGGGCCTCAAGGTCGAGGGCATCGAAGCCACGGCCGAGAACGCCAAGTCCAAGAAGTACCCCGTCTCCCGCGACCTGTACCTCTACACCAACGGCGCGCCCTCCGGCGCGGCCAAGGGCCTGGTGGACTTTCTCCTGAGCGCCGAAGGCCAGAAGCTGGTCAAGGAAGCCGGCTTCGTGCCCCTCAACTAGCTTCGCCACGACACCGACCACCCACGCGCCCCGGCCCGCGACACGCGCGGGCCGGGGCGCTTCCCCGGGAGAACCGCATGGCCCTTTCGCGAAAAGCCAAGGACAACCTGATCAGGAACCTGTTCTTCCTGACCGCCCTGTCCTCCATCGTGGCCCTGGCCCTCATCATGGTCTACCTCTTCGTCGAGGGCCTGCCCATCTTCCAGGTCGTCTCGGTCACGGACTTCCTGTTCGGCCACCTGTGGTATCCCACTTCCGATCCGCCGGAATTCGGCGTCTTTCCCCTGATCGTGGCCTCGCTCGCCGTCACGGCCCTGTCCTCGGCCATCGCCATCCCCCTGGGCGTGATGACCGCCATCTACCTGGCCGAGATCGCCAGCCGCAAGACCCGCGACGTGTTCAAGCCCATCGTCGAGCTCCTGGCCGCCCTGCCCTCGGTCGTCATCGGCTTTTTCGGCATGGTCGTGGTCGCGCCCTACCTCCAGGAAACTTTCGACCTGGCCACGGGCCTCAACCTCTTCAACGCCGCCATCATGCTGGCCTTCATGTCCGTGCCGACCATCTGCTCGGTGTCCGAGGACGCCATCTACTCCGTGCCCCGCGAACTCAAGGAAGCCTCCCTGGCCCTGGGGGCCACCCATTTCGAGACCATCGCCAAGGTGGTCCTGCCGGCCTCGCTGTCCGGCATCTCCACGGCCGTCATGCTCGGCATGTCCCGGGCCATCGGCGAGACCATGGTCGTCCTCATGGTCGCCGGCGGCGCGGCCATCATCCCCACCTCCATCTTTTCGCCCGTGCGGCCCATGCCGTCGAGCATCGCCGCCGAGATGGCCGAGGCCGCCTTCCGCGGCAACCACTACCGGGCGCTTTTCGCCATCGGCATCGTGCTGTTCCTTTTCACCCTGGCCTTCAACCTCGTGGCCAGCCACGTGGCCGAGAAGCACAAGCAGGTCGGCGCGGCCACCCTGTAGCCGCCCCAAGGAGCGATCCTGATGAACGCCAACGCCAACGCCATCGCCCACGCCGGCCTCGCCCGCCGCCACCGCACGCAGAAGCTCATGTGGGGCGTGTTCGGCCTGTCCTCGCTGATCAACATGGCCGCCCTGGTGCTGATCTGCGGCTTCCTGCTCATCAAGGGCCTGCCGGCCATCTCCTGGAGCTTCCTGACCGAGATGCCCCGCGACTCCATGACCGCCGGCGGCATCCTGCCCTGCATCCTCGGCACGATCTACCTGAGCCTCGGCACCATGTGCGTGGCCTTTCCCCTGGGCGTGGCCTCGGCCGTGTACCTCAACGAATACGCCCGGCCGGGCCGGACGTTGCGCCTGATACGCCTGGGCATCAACAACCTGGCCGGCGTGCCCTCGGTGGTCTTCGGCCTGTTCGGCCTGGCCTTTTTCGTCACCTTCTTCGGCCTGGGCGTAAGCCTGCTCTCGGGCATCCTGACGCTGTCCATCCTGGTCCTGCCGGTGATCATCGGCACGGCCGAGGAGGCGCTCAAGTCCGTGCCCCAGACCTACCGCGAAGCCTCGCTCGGCCTTGGGGCCACCAAATGGCAGACCATCCGCCTGGTGGTGCTGCCGGCGGCCATGCCGGGCATGCTCACCGGCGCGATTCTGGGCCTTTCCCGCGTGGCCGGCGAAACGGCCGCCATCATGTTCACGGCGGCCGTGTTCTTCACGCCCTACCTGCCGACGCACCTCAACGACTCGGTCATGGCCCTGCCCTACCACATCTACGTCCTGGCCACGGCCGGCACGGACATCGACAAGACCCGGCCGCTCCAGTACGGCACCGCCCTGGTCCTCATCATCCTGGTGCTTGGCATGAACCTCGGCGCCATAGTATACCGGGCCAAACTGCAAAAAAATCGCTAGCCGTCCGCACGGCTCGGAGCGGCGCGAAGGGAGTCGTTACGGCAACAGGCCTGACGCAACGCAACCGCGCGATCCATACGGGAAGCGGAATTGGCGGATCGGAAGAAAACGACGCACCGAAAAGGGCGGCGTGACGCAAGGGGCGTCACGCCGCCCTTTTTCTTGCACGCCGCGCCGCCGGAAGGGTTCGGCGCGGCCTTGGCCGGGGCATGGAGGCTTGTCCCGGCCAAGGCGCGGCCCCGTCCGGCGGGCGCGGCAAACGGCCGTCGGCGGCCACCGGGGCGTTCCCGGCGGTCCGGGCCGGCGGGAACGCGGGATTGACAGGGAGGTAGGCATGACTCAGGCCCCTGATGCGGGACGCAAGAACTACGTGCTCGACACCAACGTCCTGATCGAAAACCCCCAAAGCGTGCTGCGGCTGCGAAACGGCGTGGAAAACGCCATCCACATCCCCTACCACGTGCTCATGGAGCTGGAGAGCCTCAAGAAAACCCCCAAGCTGCGCCACATCGTGGCCAACGTCATCCAGGTCCTAAGCGACAACAAGGAGCACATCCACTTCATCCAGAACGACAAGAGCCACTCGGCCTTCACCGACATCGTCGACAACCACATCCTCGACGAGGTGCTGGCCTCCACCATAGAAGACCCGGTGCTCGTGACCAACGACCGCATCCTCAAGCTGCAAGCCGAGCTGCGCGGCATCAAAAGCGAGGAGCTGCGCGACTCCAAGCCGTTCGAATCCGAATCCCAGCGCTATACGGGCTTCGCCGAGGAAGGCGAGGAGCTCGTGCCCAACTGCTTCACCTGGCGCGACGGCAAGCCGGTGCTGCACGCCCCGGACGGCGAGAAGTGCATCAACTACACGAGCGACGTGTGGAACGTGCGGCCGCGCACCGTCTACCAGAACCTGGCGCTCGAACTCATCATGGCCCAGCACATCGACCTGGTGTCCATCCAGAGCGAGGCCGGCTACGGCAAGACCTTCCTGGCCCTGGCCGCCGCCCTGTTCGCGGTGCAGGAAAAAAAGCAGTACGAGAAGATCTTCGTGCTCAAGCCCACCATCGAGATCGGGGCCAAGCTCGGCTACCTGCCCGGCGACGTGTCCGAGAAGATGGAGCCCTACGTCAAGTACGTCTTCGACCTGCTGGTCAAGCTCCATCGCTGCCGGGCGGCCAACAAGGTCTTCCTCAACCCCAACGACGAGATGCTGCGCATCAACCCCAAGAAGTTCGAAATCCTGCCCCTGGCCTTCGTGCGCGGCATGAACATCGAAAACGCCTTCGTCGTCATCGACGAGGCGCAAAACCTCTCGCGCACCGAGGTGCGCGCCGTGCTCACCCGCATGGGCGAGGGCGTCAAGTGCGTGGTTCTCGGCGACACCTCCCAGGTGGACAACCCCTACCTCAACGAGGCCAACAACGGCCTCAACTGGATCGTGCGCAAGTTCAAGGGGTTCCAGAACTACGCCCACATCGTGCTCAAGGGCGAGCGCTCGCGCGGCCCCATCACGGACATGGTTCTCAAATCCAAGCTCTAGCCCGTCCCGGCCCGGGAAGGCGCGCCCCGGCCGCTTTCCCGGGCGCGGGCGCGGACGGCGTCTTGACGGATTCGAGTTTAGCATCTATACACTCCCCATGGCCGCCACCCCCGAAACCTTGCGCGCCCAGTGCGACAAGCTGACGAACAAGCTGGTCTTTCTCGAAAAGCGCTACGTGCACCGGTACGGCGACCTGCGCCTGCACCCGTCGGAGCTGCACGTGCTGCTGGCCGTGCGCGCCGATCCCGACGCCAACGCCACCCGCCTGGCCGCGACCCTCGGCGTCACCAAGGGGGCGGTGTCCCAGGTCCAAAAACGCCTGGAGCACAAGGGCGTCATCGTGCGGCGCGCGGACGCCTCGCGCAAGAACGCGGTCACGGCCGCGTTCACGCCCCTGGGTCGGGCCGCCCTGGAAGACTTCCTCGCCGGCCGGGCCGCGGCCAGGCAGGCCTTCGACGCCTACCTCGAAAGCCTCCATCCCGAAGCCCGGGAACTGCTCGCCGGCTTCCTGGCCCATCTCTCCGACCTCGTACCCGAGCCCCGGACCTGACCGGAACGCGCCCGCGTGTCGGTCGCGGTTTTTTTCGGCTTTTGAGTTTAGATACTTAACTCTAACTTTTCCGGTCGGGAAGTCCCGGCCGGAAAACCGCAAGGAGAACGTCCCATGGAATCCGCAAGATTGCGTCGCGCCGGCGAATACGGATGGCAGGTCGCCGCCGCGCCCGAAACCGTGTTTCCCCTGCTGTGCCCGGTGCGGGAATACGACTGGATCGACGGCTGGCGGGCCGAAACGCTCCACCCGGCCTCGGGCCTGGCCGAACTCGACTGCGTGTTCACGACCGCGCCCCTGCCCGACGTGGGGCCGGAAATCTGGACCTGCACCCGCCACGAGCCGCCGCGCCGGGTGGATTACGTGCGCGTGGGACGGCACACGGTCATGCGCCTGCAATTGACCCTGGAGCCGGCCGGGCAGGAGACGGCGCTTGCCGCCCGCCTCGTCGTCTCCGCCCTGAGCCCCGATGGGGACGCCATGGTGGCGGGGTTGGGCGACAATCCCGCCGTCAGGCTCTGGACGCCATGCTTCCTCATGCTCGACCACTTCCTGCGCACCGGGACCAGGCTGCCCCGGGATCAGGCCTTGGCCCTGTCGGGACAAGGCTAAAACGTCACACGATCGTCACGGGAGGCGGCCAGAGTGGCGGGGCGGTTTTCCGTCCCGCCGGCCGCCCGCCTTCTGGCGCGCACCCGGCGATGGGCGATGTTTTTTTGCCAGGAAGCCGTAAAGCGATTATCATAAGCGAGAAAGAGCGCCGTCGCCGATCCGGCGGACCGCGCCGGACAGCCAAGGAGGAGCCGCCATGAGCCCGTCGCGCAAGCGCAAGTTCGAACTGGTCCTGCCCAGGGTCGAGACCCTGGCCGCCCTGGCCGCGCTCACCGCCCCGGCCGCCGGGGGGAGCCTGGTCGTCGGCGAGGAGACCGTCTCCCTGGAGGACTTCTCGAGCCTCAAGATCGCCGTGAAAAACCTCGGCGCTTCGACCCTGCTCAAGGTGAGCGTCAAATACCCCGCCCAGGGCCTGGCCGCGCTGCCGCTTCCGGCGGACATCGACGCCGAGGCCGCGCCCCGGGAGACCGGCGACCCCGCCCCGGAAACCGTGGACGAGGGCGGCAAGCCCAGGTACAAGGGCCTTAAAAAACGCATGAAGCATTTCTTCAAGGCCATCGTGACGTCGCTTCGGGCCGGGCTCGCCCCGGACGCGGACGTGCTGGCCGCCTTCATCGCCGACAGCCGGCTCATGACCAGTTATCCCGGCAAGGGCGACGCCTTCTACCCGGCCTACGACGCCGAGGTGGACCGCCTGGAGGCCGCCGCCCAGTCAGGCGACCTGGAGGCCATGACCGCTTCGGTGGCCGCCCTGGACCGCATGAAAAAGGAGTGCCACAGCCGCCATGCCTGACGTCGCCGCAACCCCGGCCGCGACCGCGGCCCCCCGTCCGGGCGCGCCCGAGGAGCCCCGTTGCGTGGAGATCGACCTTTCCCGCCTGGACCCGGCCGTCACCGAGGAGGACGAGCGGGACTTCGCCCGCATCAACGACGTCTCCCTTTCCCCGGAGCAGGTCGAGCGCATCGTTTCCCCGGCCCGCACCTATCCCCGCCAGGAATACGTCCTGGCCACCCATTGGCACCCCGAGCACGTGCCCATGGAACTGCTCAAAAAGCGCATCGACCGCCTCTATCCCAACCGGGTGGACGAACTCATCATCCCCACCCAGCACAACGTGCTGCTGGAATACGACGGCTATCAGGGCGTGGAGGTGGACTGCTACTCCAGCGGCTTCAACCGCAAGGTCCAGCTTTTGCTCCACTTCAAGGGCCTCGACGCGGAGCGGGCCGAGGTGCTTGCGGCCATGCTGCGCCACACCCACCGCTACCGGGCCTCGCAGCTCTTCGAATACCTCGACGCCCTGTGCGAGCCGGCCGGGGAGGCGCGCCGCCAGACCGCCGCCGGCCGCTCCAACGTGGACGAGGATCTGGTGACCTTCGTGGCCATCCAGGCGGCCAAGATCAAGGCCCTCATCCTGGCCCACGAAGCCGCGCTGCCCGAGGACACCTACAAGAACAAGCTGGTGCGCAACTTCCTCGACACCCTGCGCGCCCGCTTCGGCGACCGCATCGTCAACAAGGCGCAGGTCTACGCCAAGGCCGTCAAGGAGCTGGTCAAGGAAGCCTTCTCCCTGTCCTATTTCTACCGCGCCTCGGAGGTGATCGAGGAGGCGCGCTCGCTCGGGGCCGGCATCGTCATCCCCCACCCGGAGCAGTTCTGGCCGATCCTTTTGGCCGACTACGACGTGGACGGCATCGAGGTGTGGAACCCGCAGTCCCAGCAGTACACGGAATTCCTCATCAACGTGGTCAACCGCCGCAACCGCATGGGCTGGCACGGCAAGCGCCCCCTGCTCATCTTCATGGGCGACGACTGCCACATGAGCGAGAAGACCCGGGACCCGGCCGAGCAGGATGCGGCCAAGGCCGCCCGGGAGATCGGGCTCCAGCCGGCTTGGCACGATTTCGCCATCCGCAAGAGCCTGATCATCAACGGCGTCAGCCGCCGCAAGATCATCAACGAATACCGCGCCCGCCTGGGCTAGGGTCGACTTGTGGCGGCAATGGACGCGCTTTCGGAGAAATAAGGAACGTTTCGGCACGCAGCGACGCGGTCCGCCAAGGATCGCGGAAGCGACGGGCTTTGCGCGCGCGACGCTCCGCCGGCGCGCCGCCAAGGAGCAAAGACGTGGAGAAGGAATCGCGGTTCAAATACGAGTCCGTCCAGGACGCGGACACCCTGCGGCGCTACCTCGAGGCCGTCACCGAGGGCTTTGCCTCGGGCGAGCTGCGGTTCTCCAGCCGCGAAGGCGAAGTCGTCCTGCACCCGGCGGGCATGATCGGCTTTCTTGTGGAGGCCAAGTCCATGGGCGGGCGCATGAAGCTGCACCTGAAGTTCTCCTGGCGCGAGGACGGCGGCGAGGACGACGGCGACGCCGGCCTCACCATCGCCCCGGGCGGACAGGCTTCCTCGTGATGCGTCCCTGAAAGAATACGCCGGTATTTTTCAGGAAATAAAACAACGTCAAGAAACGTCCCTCAAAAGCATGCGCTTAGGGGACGCGACACCAGGCCTGCGGGAGAGGGGCGATGCGCATTCTCGAAGGCATCGAGGAAAATTTCCGCTTCATGGTCCTCGAGGTCTCCAAACAGGTCTCGAGCGCCCTGCTCGTGGTCGAACGGCCGGACCCCGATCGCATCAAGCGCATCGAGAGCCGCGACGACTACATCGACAACCTCAAAAGCGTCATCGAGAACGCCTGCTGGGGCCGCATCCACGGTTCGCGCGACAACAACAAGCGCACGCTGGACCTCGTGCGCGCGGCCAACATCATCAACATCAACCTCGAGCGCATCGCGGACTACGCCGTCAACATCGTGTCCCAGGTCCAGTACCTGACCGATCCGCTCTTCATCCGGCGCTACGACTACCGCGATCCCTTCATGGACGTGGAAAAGGCCCTGGGCCTCGTCTTTCCGGCGCTGACCCGCCAGGACGTGCGACTGGCGCTGCGCATCTGCCGGGCCGAATTCTCCCTGGACGACCGGTTCAAGGCCGCCTTCGACGCCATCCTGGCCGACCTGCGCCGGGGCGAGTCGCCGGAAAACGCCATTTCCTGCTTCAACATCTTCCGCTACCTGGAGCGCATGGGCGACGCCCTGCTCAACATCGGCGAGGCGGTCATCTTCGCGGCGCTCGGCGAAAAGCTCAAGATCCACCAGTACCAGGCCCTCCAGGATTCGCTCGGCCAAGGCGGCGAGGACATCCCGCTCTCGCCCGGGGACTTCAGCTCCATCTGGGGCACGCGCTCGGGCTGCCGCATCGGCCGGGTGGAGGACCACCACGGCCCACGCTCCAAGGGCGTGCTCTTCAAGGAGGGCAACGCCGAGAAGCTGGCCAAGGAAAAAGAGAACATCGAGCGCTGGGAGCGGCTTTCCCCAGGACTGCCGCCGAGCATCCAGGCCTTCCAGACCGACGGCGACTCGGCCTCCATGCTGCTCGAATACCTCGGCGGCTGCAACTTCCAGGAGGTGGTGCTGACCGCCGACCGGGAGATCGTGGAAAACGCCTGCTTCCTCATCACCCAGACCGTGGGCGGCGTCTGGGAGCAGACCCTGACCCGCGCCCCCGTGGCCTCGGGCTTCATGGCGCAGATGCGCGCCCGCCTCGACGACGTGCTGCGCCTCTATCCGGGCTTCGCCACGGAACGCAAGGACTTCGGCGGCCTGGCGATCCCGGCCCTGTCGGAGCTCCTGGCCGCCGCCGCCGAGGCCGAGTCCGGGCTGGCCGCGCCCTTTTCCGTGTTCCTGCACGGGGACTTCAACCTCAACAACATCGTCTACGACCACACCGCCCAGCGCATCCACTACATCGACCTGCACCGTTCGGCCCAGGGCGACTACGCCCTGGACACGGCGGTCTTCCTGGCCTCCAACTTCCGGCTGCCGGTCTTCGAGACGCGCCTGCGCGCCCGGCTGCACCTGGTCATGCGCCGCTTTCTGGAATTCGCCCGGGGCTTCGCCGCCGAGCAGGGGGACGCCACCTTCGAGGCGAGGCTCACCTTCGGCGTGGCCCGGGCCCTGGCCACCTCGGCCCGGTTCGAGATGAACCGCGTCTTCGCCCAGGAGCTTTTCCTGCGCGGCGTGCACCTGCTCGAAAAACAGGTGGCCCGGGCCGGCCGGCCCTTCGAGGACGCCGTCTTTCCCGACGCCGTGCTGGTGTACTGACCGGGACGTCCGGCCGGACGGGGGACGTCAGGCCGCGGGCAGCGAGACCACGACCCGGGTGCCTCCGGCGGGGTCTGCCTCCAGGCGGATGTCGCCGTGCTGGGCGAGCGTCATGATCCGGGCCGAATAGGCGCCGAGTCCCGTGCCGCCCTTCTTGCCGCCCGTGGCGTACTTCTCGAAGAAGACCGGCACGATGTCCGCCGGCACGGGCGTGGGGTTGGTCACGGCCAGCACGACGCGGTCCCCTTCCCGGGTCAGGCGCGCGGTCACCTGCCCCCCCTCGGGCTCGGCCTCCACGGCGTTTTTGAGCAGATTGGCGGCGATGGTCTGGCAAAGCAGCGCATTGCCCATGGCGAACACGGGCTCCCCGGCCTCCACGGCCAGGGTCACGCCGCGGGAGCGGGCCAGTCCCGCGAGCATCTCCGCCGTCCCCGAGGCGATGCGGGACAGGTCGATGCGCTGGGCCTCCAGCACGTAGGTTCCGGTCTCCATCTTGTAGAGGTCCAGGGACAGCTCGATCTGCTCCAGCATGGACTGGCCGGCCCGCTCGATCTCGTCGAGCAGTTCCTGCTGCTCTTCGTTGACCTGGCCGACGACCGGGACGATCTGGGGCAGGTTGACGATGCTGTTGAGCGGCGCCTTGAGGTCGTGGCGCATGATGCGCTCCACGTCCTCGCGCACGCGTTCGAGCTCCTTGCGGGCCGAAACGTCGTCGAAGATCCAGATGGAGCCGGCCTCGGCCCTGTCCGGGTCGATGCGCCGGCCGTGGATGGAGCACCAGAAGGCGCGCCCGAGAGCGTTGCGCAGCCGTTCTTCGACCTGCACGTCCTCCCCGGCCGTCACCCTGTCGAGCAGCGCGCGCCGCAGGGCGGTCAGCCGGACCGTCCCCCCATGGATGTCGTCGATATGCCGCCCGGCCAGTTCCTCCGGGGGCAGCCCGAGCAGTTCGCCGAAGCGCCGATTGGCCCGGACCACCCGTTCGTCTCCGCCCAGGTGCACGATGCCCACGGACGAGGCATTAAAGATGGCCTCGAATTCGCCCATGAGCTGGCGCAGCCGGACCTCGCGCCGCCGGCGCTCGGTGATGTCCTCCTTGACGGCCACGAAATGGGTGATGGCCCCGGACTCGTCGCGCACGGGCGAAATGGAGGAATCCTCCCAGTAGAGTTCGCCGTTCTTCTTGCGGTTGCACAACTCGCCCCGCCAGATTTCGCCGGCGACGAGGGTTTCCCACATCTCCCGGTAGAAGGCGTCGGGATGGGCGTCGCTTTTGAGGAGCCTGGGGGTCTCGCCCCGAGCCTCCTCGGGGGTGTAGCCGGTGAGGATGGAGAAATGCGGGTTGACGTACTCGATCACGCCCTGGAGGTCGGTGATGACGATGGAGGCCGGCGACTGCTCCACGGCGGCCCACAGCAGCCGCAACGAGGCATCCTTGTCCCGCATGGCGCTGATGTCCTCCACCGAGGCGATGACGGGCGTGGGAGCCCGGCCGGCTTCCACGGGATTGAAGATGGCCCGCACGTGGCAGCTTTTGCCGCTGATCGTGCTGGTGTAGAGCCCTTCCGTGGCGGCGGCCTGGCCGCCGAGGGCCCGTTGCAGGGCCTCGCGCACGTAGGCCGGCATCCGGCCGAGGACGTTGTGGCCGATCATCTGCTCCGGGGCCAGGCCCAGGAGGTCCAGCAACCGGCCGTTGCAGTTGACCACCACGCCCGTCTCGTCGAAAAAGACCAGCCCCAGCGGCGAATTGTCGAAGATGATCCGCAGCTGGCGCTCCCGCCGGGCCAGGTTCTCCTCGGCCAGCTTGCGCTTGGTGATGTCCGTGCAAAAGCCCTCCAGCTGCCTGATCTCCCCGGAAGGGTCGCGCACGGCCCGGATGTTGAGCGAGACCCGGATGACCTCTCCGGCCCGGGTCAGGCGGCGGACTTCGTAATTGGCGAGATGGTCGCGGGTCCGCAGGGCCTCGAGCAGGGCGGCGCGCTCGTCCGGGTCGGGATAGACCTGGGCCCGGATGTCCGTGACCGCGCCGAGCAGGGCCTTGGCGTCCTCGTAGCCGTACATCCTGGCCAGGTGGTCGTTGGCCTTGAGGTAGCGGCCGGCCGGGGTGGAGGTGAAGATGCCCACGGGCGCGTTGGCATAGAGGTCGCGCAGGGCCTCCTCGCTGCGGCGCAGGGCCAGCTCGGCCCGCAGCCGGTCCGAGATGTCGCGGATGTAGCCGCCCACGCCCGTGACGCCCTCGCCAAGGGGCACCGGGAACTTGCGCGCCTCGAAGGTGCGCTCGTCCACGCTCTCGAAAGTGGCCACCACCTCGCGGCCGTCCCGGGCCGCCACGTCCGAGGCGTGGCAGCGGGCGGCGAGTTCCGGCGGCATGAGTTCGTAGTCCGTAAGCCCGATGACCTCCTCGGGCCTCTTCCCGACAAAGGCGGCCAGGGGCCTGTTGGCCACGAGATGGCGCAGGGAGGCGTCTTTTAAAAAAGCCATATCGCCGGTGGCGTCGATGAAGGCCCGGTAGCGGGCCTCGCCCTGGCGCAGGGCTTCGTTGAGGCGCGTCAGTTCGGCCGTGCGCGCGGCCACGGTGCGTTCCAGGTCGGCGTTGGCCGCGTCCAGGGCCCGGGTGGCCTGGGCCACGGCCCGGGACAGCCGCGCCGGCCAGGAGGCGAGCAGGAAAAAGGCCGCGGCCAGGGCCAGCCAGGCGCCGGCCCCGGCGGCCATCAGCCCCGGCGGCGGCGGCATGGCCGTCCAGCCGCCCCGGGGCGTCGCCCCAAGCAGCCAGCCGCCGCCAGGCACCTCCATGGAGGTGGTCACCGGATCGCCGGCGAACACGGCCGGGTCGCCGAAGACCATGGGCGCGTCGTCGCCGCCCTGCTCGCGCACGGCCACCCGGATGTCGGCGTCTCTCTCGAGCCCGGCCTCCCGGAAGAACGCTTCGACGTCGACGATGACCGTGGCCACTCCCCACAGGCGGGGGGCAAGGCCGGGGGCCTGCTCGGCGTGGACCGCCGTGCGGGCGAGGAGGCCTCGCCCCCCCTGGAGCAGGTCGGCCGGGCCGGAAACGACGACGCCGCCGTGTTCCAGCACCGCCACCAGGGCGGCCCGCTGGGGCAGGGGCAGGTTGCGCACGAGGTCGAGGCCGAGGATGCCGGGGTTGGCGGGCCGCGGATAGACGTGGCTGACCACGGCGTCCCGGGCCAGTTGCAGCGAGCGCACGGCCGGCACGTCCCTGGCCAGGGCGGCGGCGAAGGATTCGAACTGCTCGGGCGTGATCTCCGGGTTGCTGGCGGCGCAGGCGGCTATGGCCTTCAGAAAGGCCAGACGGGCGTCCAGGGCGGCGCGCAGGGACAGACGCGTCTCGTCGAGGTGGTCGGCCACCGCGGCCCGGCGGGCCGCGTCGTAACGGCCGGCTTCCAGACGCCACAAGAACCACAGGGCCGGCGTCACGAACAGGGCCGACGCGGCAAGGGCCAGCAACAGCAGCCTGACCTTGTGACCGGAGCCCTGGGGCATGGAAACGCATCCTTGAAAGGCGATTGAAGCGAAAAAACGCGAACAGACGCAGCCTCCCACGTCATACCCGCATGGGCGCGACGCCGCAAGGGGGCGGCGCGACGCGTCTTGCCTCGCCCGGACGTTGGCGCTAGGGTCTTTCGCGGCCCTTTCCCGCATGTCCGGGCCGACGCGGCATGCGCGGCCGGTCATGCCTCTTTTCCCAAAAACAATTTTTCCAAGAACCTGACACAAGGACGGCGGCATGAACGCCCCTCGCGGAGCCCTGCTCCTCTTCGTCCTGGCCCTATCGTGCTGCGCCCTGCTCCCCTCCCGGAGCACGGCCCAATCCGCCCGCCCCGTCGCCGCCCCGGACCCGGGCTGGAAGCCCCTGGTGGACCGGCTGGCCGCCGACGGCCTGGACAGGGCCGCCCTGGACCGCCTCTTCGCCGGCGGCGCGGTGGAGTATTCCCCGGAGATCATGGCCCGCAAGGTGGACGCCATGGTGAAAAAGGAGTTCGAGCCCAGGCCCAAGCCCAGCCCCAAGACGCTGGAGAAGAGCAATTACCGCCATTTCCTGACCCCGGCTTCCATCGCCGAGGCGGTGGGCTTCGTGCGGCAGAACCGGGCCGCCTTCGACAAGGCCAGGCGCGAGTACGGCCCGCCGCCGGAACTGATCGCCGCCTTCCTCATGGTCGAGACCAAGCTCGGCTCCTACCTGGGCGACCGCGACGCCCTGAGCGTGCTGGCGAGCCTGGCCCGGGCCTCGAGCCTGGAGCAGATCGCGCCCTACATGAAGACCCTCGCGGGCGATCCCTCCCGCCGCGACTTCGCCGCCGCGGCCGCCGCCGACCGGGCCCAGTGGGCCTACCGGGAACTGGCGGCGCTTTTGCGCTACGCCGCCGCCAAAAAGCAGCCCCCGGCCAGCATCCCGGGCTCCATCTACGGGGCCATCGGCATCTGCCAGTTCATGCCCTCCAACGCCCTGCGCTTCGGCGTGGACGCCGACGGCGACGGCGTGGTGGACCTCTTCTGTCCGGCCGACGCCATCGTGAGCGTGGCCAGCTACCTGCGCGGCCACGGCTGGAAGCCCGGCATGACCCCGCAGGAGGCCCACGACGTGGTCTACGCCTACAACCACAGCGACCTGTACGTGCTGGCCGTGCTGACCGTGGCCGAGCGCATCAAGGCCCAGCTGTAGGCCGCGACCGCGGCCTCGGGAAGCGGCGGCGCAGACGCCCCGCGCGCGCCCGCAGCCGTCGGCGGCCCGGCCTTCAGGGATTGGGAACGGCGAAGAAGAGGGGATTGGGCCTGCGGTCCCGGGCCAGGAAGCTGCCCTCGAAATACCCCTGGCTGAAGCCCTGGCGGTAGCCGGCCGAGTAGGCCCCGCGCCGGGTCATGGAAGCCACGGGCGTATAGGCCCCAAGCCGCCCCTCGGATCGGACGAGCATGTCGCGGCGCTGGGTTTCGAGCATGGCGATGCGCTCCCAGACCATCTCGCGGCGGTCCACGGGCGGCTCGTTTCCCCGCACGGCCTTGGGGCCGCCCAGGAAGATGTAGACCACGAGGCCGATGATGCCAACCATGATGATGAGGTATTTCACCGCGCCGCCCGCGGGGCCGCAGACGCGCCGACGGTGTGCCGGTTACGCGCCGCGTCCCTTTCCCTTACCCTTTCGACATCCGCCTGGGCCATCTTTAGCCCGGCGGAAAATCGGCCGGATTCAGGAAGAGCGCACGGCCGGGATGCCGTGCTTTTTCAGCAGCGCGTAGAGCCGCGAGCGCGAAAGCCCCGAGACGTCGAGCATGCGGCCGACGTCGCCGGCGAAGCGTCCGGTGAGCGCCCGCAGGTAGCGGGCCTCGCCCTGGTCGCGGAAGTCGCGGAAGCGCGGCAGGACCCCGACGGCGAGCCCCGGCTCGCCCCCCGGCCCCTCCTCCGCCGCCGCGCCCGGGCCGCGCCCGGCCACGCGGTTTCGCGCCGCGCACACCCGGATGTGCAGGGGCAGGTGCACGGGCAGCAGGGCCTCGTCGCCCCGGGCCAGGGCCAGCGCGCCTTCGACGGTGTTTTTGAGTTCCCGCACATTGCCCGGCCAGGGATAGGCCAGAAGCGCCCGGGAGAAATCGTCGGAGAACGCCCTGGCGGCGATGCCGAGCCTGGCCGCGCCCTCGGCCGCGAAGTGGGCGGCGAAGTCCAGGATGTCGTCGGGATGGCCGGCCAGGGGCGGCAGTTCGATGCCCACGCCCTGGAGGCGGAAAAGCAGGTCCTCGCGGAAAAGCCCTTCCGCGGCCATGGCTTCCAGGTTCTGGTTGGTGGCCGCCACCAGGCGGAAATGGCAGGGCGCTTCCTCGAGCCCGCCCACCGGGCGCACCCGCCGTTCCTGCAGCACCCGCAAAAAGGCCTTCTGCACCGAAAGGGGCATCTCCCCCACCTCGTCCAGAAACAGCGTGCCCTCGTGGGCCCGCAGCAGCACGCCCTCGCGACGGCGGTCCGCGCCGGTGTACACGCCCTTTTCCGAACCGAAGAGCACGCTTTCCACGATGCCCGGCGGCAGGGCGGCGCAGTCCACCACCACGAAGGACTTGGCCCGGCGCGGGCTGTTGTCGTGGATGGCCTGGGCGAAGAGTTCCTTGCCCACGCCCGTGGGGCCGGTGAGCAGGACGTTGACGTCGCTGGGCGCCGCCTTGGCCGCCTGTTCCAGGCATTGGGCCCGCTTGGGGTTGCCGCCGACGATGCCGGAAAAATGGAACAGCCCGCCCTCGCCCCGCTCGGACCGGGCCTGCCGCCGGTGCTCCATGGCGCTGACCAGGGGCGCGGTCATGGTTTTGACCGTGGGCGGCTTCTCGATGTAGTCCCAGGCCCCTTGCCGCATGGCCCGCTCGGCCCCGTCCGGATCGCCCCAGCCGGTGATGACGATGACTTCCGGATTGGAGGGGGCGCGCTTTATCTCGCCGATGGCGTCGAGGCCGTTGCCGTCGGGCATGCGCACGTCCAGGAAGACCACGTCCACGTCGGCCTCGCCGGCCCGGCGCAGGCCCTCGGACAGGGTCGCGGCCATGTCCGGGGCGTGGCCCAGGCGCGTGACCACCCTGGCCAGGGCGTCGCGTATGGTCTGGTCGTCGTCGATGATGAGCACGTTGCCCAAGGATTGCCTCCGCAAGCCGCCGACGGGTTCGCGCCGGCCCTGCCCGTGCAATGACCATCGGCCGGCGGCCTGTCAAGGGCGCGTCCGAAAAGGGCGGCGCAGCGCCCCCGCCGGGCGTGTCCCGGCCGCTCCCCGGCGCGGTTCCCGGCCCGATCAACCGTCCTGCGGTTGGCCGGGCGTTTCCAGATTGAGCTGGTAGAACGCCGCGTCCAACCAGCGGCCGAACTTGAAGCCGACCTGCCTGAAGGTGCCGGCATGGACGAATCCCAGCCGGACATGCAGCCCGATGCTGGCGGCATTGGCGGCGTCGATGCAGCCCACGAGAACGTGCAGCTGCGCCTGGCGCGCGCGTCGGATCAGCTCGTCGAGCAGGAGCCTGCCGAGTCCTCGGCCGCGATGTTCGCGGTGCACGTACACGCTGTGCTCCACCGTATATTTGTAGGCAGGAAAGGCGCGAAACGTGCCCCAACTGGCAAAGCCCAGCAATCGGCCCGACGCGTCGACCGCTCCCACGACGGGAAAGCCGCCTTCCCGTTTCCCGGCGAACCAGGCCGCCATGGCCTGGGGAGGGCGAGGCGCGTAGTCGTACAGTGCCGTCGAATGGATGATGGCCTCGTTGAAGATCTCCAGGATGGCCGCGGCATGCTCGGCCTCGACGCACTCGATCAGCTTGACGTCGCCATTGCGTGCGCTGGAATGCATCCAAGCTCTCCCGGTTGCTGGTTGGAGGAATTGGAGACGCTCCCGCGCCCGTCGCGGCAGGCGCGTTCGGGGCACGGAAAGCGCCGCCGGATGGCGAATAGACGCCGTCGACGGAGAGCCATGCCCTGTTTTTCACGTCGCGTTCGAGCCAAGCGCCGGCCCCGAGTCGACCCGGAACAAAAAAGGCGGGCCGAAGCCCGCCTCGAACCGCTTTCGGCGAAGCCTCAGTTGGCCGTGGGCGTCTGGGGCTGCTGCCCGGCCAGGCCGGCCAGGACCTCGGGCCGCTGGATCTGGTCGTTGGGCATGGCCACGTACTTCTCGATCAGCGCCTGCCAGAGCTTGTAGCCGTCGGGGCGCAGGTGCACGCCGTCGGTGGTCAGGGACTCGTTGAGCGCGCCGGCCACCATGAAGTGGCTGTAGAGGTCGATGTAGACGCAGCCCGGCATCTCGGCGCAAAGGGCCTGCAGGCCGGCGTTGAGGTCGCGGATCTTGTCGTTGGACAGGTCGGGCCTGTTGACCACGGGCAGCACGCTTTGCACGAAGACCACGGTCTTGGGCGAGCCCTGGTGGATGCGCCGCAGGATCTCCCGGTAGCGGGACAGGATGCTGGCGTTGGGGCTCCAAATCTCGTTTATGCCCTCGAGAATGAACACCTTCTCGGGCTTCATGGCCACGACGGGATTGAGCCCCTTGAGGATTTTGGCCGTGGTGTTGCTCACCGCGCCCTTGTTGACCACCTCGGGAAAGCCGCCCACGTACTTCCAGCCCGCCGTCTGGCTCCCCCCCAGGAAGACCGTCTTGGCCAGCGCCGCCGTCGCCCCCAAAAAAAGAAGCGCCGCCGAAACGACGCCGACCCGAAACCATGCGGAAACCATTTCTCCCCTCTCCTTGCACATACGGATACGATCCCGCGCCTCCCGCGAGCACGGCAGCGGGATAACATGGCCGGAACCGATTGAAAAGGCTCCGCGGACGGTATAGGCTTTGCCGAAAGTTTTGGCGGGGCCTCCCCAGCCGTCGGAGAAGACGCCGAGCGTCGTGCCAGCTTAACGTCAACCCCCAAAACCGCCGCCGATCACCCCCGCGAAAGCGCGCCGGTCGGCCGCCGCGAGTCCTCATGAGCGCGCAAGCCAAAACGTCCCGCCAGCTCATCGAAGAAGCCATGGCGCAACGGGCACGCTGCTATCTCACCATGCCCGAATCCGTCACCGGCATCCGTGAACTCAGTTGCGCCATGCTGGAGTCCTCCACCCGGGGCCTGCTCCTGGAAACCCAGGGCAAGGCCGCCTGCGGCCCCCATTGGACGGGGCTCGAAGTGACGGGCTATTTCCGGGTGACGCTTCGCCGCAGCGGCATAGAAGAAACGTTCTACACCTTCGACAGCCGCATCAAGGCGGCGGCCAACGGCCGCACGGGCATCGCCCGGCTGCTCCTCGACGAACCCGACAATCTGGTCTTCGGCCAGCGCCGCAAGAGCCTGCGTGTGGAGCCGGAGATCGAGCGGGTCCTTTCGGCGTTTCTGTGGCGCTACGACAAGCGGGCGGGCTTCGCCCTGGACGCGCCGTCGCTCAAGCGCGGCGACTTCCTGGCCGGGCATGCCCGCATCGCGGACATCTCGGCCGGGGGCATGCGCCTGGCCGTGCGCGGGAACCTCTTGCGGGAGCGCTGCCTGGACCTGCCCCAGGGGCAAAGGGTGGTGGTGCACCTGCAGTTCGACGAAACGCGCGAGACCGGACAGAACGAATTCTGGATCGTGGCCCGGGTACGCCACGCCTCGCCGGACTGTCCCGGCGGCGAAGCCGCCTTCGGCCTGGAGTTTCTGGCCAGCGGCGACCTCGACCCCAAGGCCGGCAAGATCCGCTGGCAGCCCGTGGAGGACCACGCCATCCCGGGGCTCATGGACATCTTCCACCAGTGGGACCTGGAACGGCGGCGGCGCAAGCTGGCCTGATCGCCGCCAAGCCGGATTCCCGCCAAGAACAGCACCGTTCAACCATGTCGTCCGTGAATATGTCCGCCCCTATTCACGGACGCGCCGCTACCGCCCCCCGGCCCTGAGCTCCCGCAGCGTCATGCCGCTGGCCGCCACGCGCCACAGCCCGAGCACGGTCACGGGCAGGTATTGCAGCAGATGGATGGCCAGGGCCGCGGCGAAGGCCCGGTCCCGGTCCACGCCGAACCAGCCCAAAGCCAGCACCATGGAGGCCTCGAACACCCCCATGCCGCCCGGCGCGCCCGGTATGGCGAAGCCGAGCGTGGCCACGGCGAAGGCCGTCAGCACCATGGGCCAGGAAAAAGGCAGCCCGGCCATGGAGCAAAGCCCCAGGGCGTAAAGGGCCACATAGCCTGCCCAGGCGGCCAGGGTCCAAAGCCCGAGGACCGCGAGGAAGCCCAGGCGGAGGTTGGCCTGCAACAGGCCCAGCATCTCGGCCGCGAAAAGGCGCAGGCGCTCCCCGGGCGCCAGGCGCAGCAAGGCGTGGGCCGCGCCCGGGCGCAGCCGCAAGAGGGCCAGGAAGCACCACACCCCGCCGACCAGGGCCAGAAGCGGGTAGAGCACGAGCCCCTGCCCGAGCATGGCCGCCACCGCCGCGCCAAGGACCAGCAGGGCGTTGAGGTCGAAAAACCGCTCCCAGAAGACCGCCTCCAGCCCCCGCCCCAGGGAGAGGCCGCTTTCCCGGCGCAGGTACAGCGCCTTGGCCATCTCGCCCAGGCGCGCCGGCAGCACGTTGTTGAGGGCAAGGCCGATGAAGCAGGCCCAAAGACCGGTCAGGGGGCGGATGGTCCCGGCCATGAGAAAACGCAGCCGCAGGCCGGGGGTGATCACTATGGCCGGGACGGCCAGCACATAGAGCGCCACGGGCAGCGGCCGGAACTCGGCCAGGGCGCGCCCCAGCCCGGCCAGGTCCACGCCCCACAGGGCATAGGTCAGACAGCCGCCGACCAGAAGGAAGCGCACGGCCAGGGAAAGATGCTTGCTCATGGGTCTCCGCCAAGGAAAAAGGCCATGGGAACGGGTTCCCATGGCCTTTTTCCGGGCGCGAATCAAGAAAGGATCACGGCTTGGGCAGGGAGGCGTAATACGCCGCCAGATCATCAATGTTTTCCGGGGACTGCTTCTGCATGATGGCGATCATGGCCTTGTTCTCGCCCTTGCCGTCCTTGTAGGCCAGCATTTTCGCGGTCAGCGCGGCGGCGTCCACGCCGTTGAGGTCGCCCTTGCTCTTGTGGCAGGCGCAGCCCTTGGCCAGGGCCTCGCCCTTGGCCGCGTCGCCGGCGGCCATGGCGGCGGCGGCCACGGCGCACAGGATGAGCGCGAAGAAAACCGTACCGATACGTTTCATGTCGTCTCCTTGGCCTCAGGGTCCATCCCACCGCCCCCTGGCGGCGGAGCCAGGCTACATGCATACGCCACGACGAAAAAAACGCAATCCTCCCGGTCTGGTTCCCTTGCGTTTCAGAAATTTTTGTTGCAATTCACCCAACCCAAGGTACCCTCTTCATCCGAGGACATCCGCTTTCGCAAAAGGAACACCGCAATGCCGTCCCGTCTCCTCCTGGCCGTCGCCGCCGCCCTGATCCTTTCCGCCTGCGCCCCCGCCTCCTCGGACAAGGCCGTGCGCGAGGCCCTGCGCGAACACCCCGAGATGGTCGTCGACGCCCTGAGCCAGCGCAAGCCCGAGCTGTTCGCCCTGGTGGTCCAGGGACAGCAGGAAGCCCAGGACGCCGCCCGCCAGGCCAAGCAGGCCGAGGAACTCAAAAAGCCCCTGGCGCCGGCCGTCGATCCCCAGCGCGCCATGCGCGGGCCGGCCGGGGCCGAGACCCTGGTGGTGGTCTACTCCGACTTCCTGTGCCCCTACTGCGCCCAGGGAGCCAAGACCCTCAAGGAATTCATGGGCCGGCACCCGGATTCCGTGCGCGTGCTCTTCAAGCACTACGCCACCGACGACCTGTCCCGCCAGGCGGCCCTGGTCTACGAGGCCCTGGCCATCCAGGACCCCAAGCTGGCCTTCGCCTTCCACGACGCGGTGTTCGAGGCCCAGCGCGAGATCGAGCAGGCCGGCGAGCCGGCGCTCTACGCCCTGGCCATCAAGCTCGGGGCCGACGTGGCGCGGCTGAAAAAGGACCTCAAGAACCCGGCCCTGGCCAAACGCATCGACGACGACGTGGCCGAGGCCCGCGCCTTCGGCATCGAGGGCACGCCGACGTTCATCATAAACGGCGTTTCCGTGCGCGGCGCGGCCCCCATCGGCGAATTCGAGGACGTCCTGCGCCAGGTGTCCCGGGGCGGCGGCCAGGAAGCCCCCTGCGACACCTGCAACAAGAAGAAGCCGTAACGCCGCTTCAGGCGACGCCAAGATCGATTCCCATGTCCGCCATGCTGCGCGCCTTGGCCCTTGCGGCCCTCCTCGCGACGGTCCCCGTCCTGTCCCTGCCCGCTCCGGCTGCGGCCGAGGAGCAGGCGCGCCAGGACGGCCAGGAGATCGACGAGGCCACGCTCGTGGCCATGATGGACGACGTCGTCAAATACTACGACGAGACCCGGCCGTCGCAAGGCCGCATCCTGGAGTTGCTGCCGGCCTACGAGAAGAACAAGGACAGCCAGGAATACAAGAAGCTGCGCTTCCTGTTCGACACGCACCAGAAG
Organism: Pseudomonadota bacterium; assembly: GCA_023390395.1. Classification (GTDB taxonomy): domain Bacteria; phylum Desulfobacterota; class Desulfovibrionia; order Desulfovibrionales; family Desulfovibrionaceae; genus Solidesulfovibrio. The sequence goes on from JAEWCY010000200.1 coordinate 26,135, forward strand.
GTCACGACCAGCCTCAACAACCTCATCGACGTCCTGTACATCTCGCTCAAGCACGGCAACTACGAGGACCAGGAACTCAACACCTACCTCTACAACCGTTGCAAGAACATCATCACCTTCCTCAACAACATGGTCTACTTCCTGACCGCCCGCAACCAGGAGATGGAGCTGTCCCCGTCCGTGGACGTGCAGCAGCTCTACGAAAGCTACCTGGTGCGCCTGACCACCCTGCTCTACGAGCTCAACAAGCACCTGGCCCGCTTCCACAAGTAGATCCCGGCCGCCGGCAGGCCGCGGCGGCTTGACAGGCGAAAACCCCTCGTTACCTTTTGCGGGAATCCGTCCCGTGCGCCAAGCGCATGGGCAAGGAGGGACGCCCCATGGCCAACGGCTGGGCCGGCGACGGCGCGGTGCAGGACCAGATCGCCCATTCCATCGAAGACGAGGTGGCCCGGGCCCGAAGCCTGCTGCCCCGGGGCGAAAGCCTTGCCGTGTGCGAGGAATGCGGGGAGGAAATTCCCCCGGCGCGGCGCAAGGCCTTGCCGGGCGTACGCCTGTGCGTGGCCTGCCAGCGGGAGCGCGAAAAGGACCAGACCGCGGCCAGCCCCTACAACCGCCGGGGCAACAAGGACAGCCAGTTGCGCTGAACCGCGTTTCCCGATCTCTCGGGAATCCAGGCGACCAAGCGTGTTGCAAGCATGCCCTCAGCGGCAGCGCAGGCCCGCGGCCACCCCCGGCCCGACCTCGAAGACCAGCGGCGACGCGCCGACCACGGCGCGCACCTCGGCCACGGAGGCCCCGGCCGCCCGGCGATCGCCGAAACGGCCGGCCAGCACGCGGTAG
>JAEWCY010000205.1 GCA_023390395.1 Pseudomonadota bacterium
CCCCCCCCCCCCCCCCCCCCCCCCCCCCCCCCCCCCCCCCCCCCCCCCCCCCCCCCCCCCCCCCCCCCCCCCCCCCCCCCCCCCCCCCCCCCCCCCCGCCGGAGGCATCTTCCTCTTCTCCTCCCTCCTCCCTCCTCCCTCCTCCCTCCCTCACTCACAACGCCGTAGCGTCGGGATCATGACGCCCGTAGTTGGCGCGCGCGCGTTCGAAGTTCGAGGTGGCGTAGCAGTAGCGGCAGCCGAAGAGGCAGCGGTCGTACGCGCCGATGTCCTTGCTCGGCGCGCAGCCGCAGCGCGGCCGCTGGTGCGGGTCCTTGGCGGCGGCCAGGCGTCGGCCGGTCCGGGCGGCGATCCAGTCCGGGTCGATGCAGCGGGAGGCGGCGATGCCGGCCGCTTCGAAGGATTCGGGCTGGCAGCATGTGGACAGACACAGGCCGCGCGCGGCGGCCATGTCACGAAGGTCGGCGAGAAGCGACACAGTTTGGGCTTCGTCCACGGGCAGGGCGGGGAAACCGGCAGCGGCCACGGCCCGCATGCGGCCGGCGATCTTGCGGTAGGGCTCGACGAAGCTCACGATCACCCGCTCCGTGAGGCCGGCAAGGCGCGCGCACAGGCGCTCGAACACGGCCCGGTGCCAGTCCGGGGGCGTCTTTTCGGTCAGGACCAGGGGATCGTAGCGCCAGGCGACGCGCCCCGGCAAAGCCTCGGCCAGGGCGGCGAAGGCCGGGACCGAGACGTCCGGCCCCGGGCACCTGGGGTCCAGCTCCCGGGGATTGTCCATGAGGGTGAAGAGGAAAAACGGCTCGTGGCCCATGGCCCGCATTTCGGGGAGATGCGGCAGGAGCGGCCGGGGGTCGCGGGTCCAGAAGACGATGGCCTCCACGTCCGCCGGGGCAAGGGACACCCGGCTCACCTGGGCGGCGTTGAAGGGGTTGGACACCTCGCAGAAGCCGGCGCGCAGGCGGGCCATGAGCCAGCGGCCGTAAAAGGCCGGAATGTCCGTGCGCCGGCTGGCGCTTATGAGCATGGGCGCTCCCCGGCCAGGGCCAGGACGGCGGCGAAATCGGCCTCGGGCAGCATGCCGCCGCCCGTGGCCCAGACGATATGGACGGCCGGGCGGCCGGCCAGGGCGGCAAGCCCGGCGGCGCGGGCCATGGCCGGCCCGGCCAGGGCGGCGGCGGCCGAAGGCTCCAGGCGCAGCCCTCCTTCGCGCCAGGCCCGGGCGACCAGGCGCGGCAGGTCGTCCTCGGCCACGGTGGCCAGGCCGTCGACCACGGGTTCCATGAGCCGCCCGACGAAGCGCGACGGCCGGGGTACGGCCAGACCGTCGGCCAGGGTGCGGCCGGAAAGCCCCAGTTCGCTGATGTCCGCGCCGTCGTGGCGGCCGCTGGCCAGTCCCCAGAGCATGCACGGGGCTTGCGTCGGCTCGATGAAGACGCTCGCGGCCGCGTCGCCCAGGAAACAGCGCGCCCCGAGCGCGATGCCGCCCGGCGCGCCGCCCACGCCGCAGGGCAGATGCAGGCACAGGGGCCGGTCGGCGGAAACCGCCAGCCCCTTGGCGGCGAGCTGGGCCGGCAGGCGCAGGCCGGCCACGGCGTAGCCCAGGAAGAGGTCCAGGGAATTCTCATCGTCGATGAAATGGTTCGCCGGGTCGGACGCGGCCTGCTCTCGGGCCACGGCGCAGGCGGCGGCGTAGTCGCCGGCGTGCTCCACCACCGTCGCGCCGGCACGGCGCAGCTTTTCCTTTTTCCAGGCCTTGGCCTCGGCGGACATGTGCACCGTGACGGCAAACCCCAGGGCCCGGCCGAGGATGCCGATGGACAGGCCCAGGTTGCCGGTGGAGCCCACGGACAGGGTGTGGCCGGCGAAAAAAGCCCGGGGCCCGGGCGCGGTCAGCGCCGTGGCGTCGGCGTCCGGCCAGGGCAGCAACCCGGCCTCCAGGGCCAAGGATTCGGCCAGGCGCAGGACGGCGTGGAAGCCGCCGCGCGCCTTGACCGAACCGGCCACGGGCAGCAGGTGGTCGGCCTTGAGCCAGACCGCGTCCCCGGCCGGCAGCCCGGCGCTCGCCCACGCGCCCAAAGGGAGCAGGTCGGATTCGATGATGCCGCCCGTGGCGGCCAGTTCTTCGGGGAAAAGCCGGACCAGAAGCGGCGCGAACCTTGCGAGCCGACCGGCGGCAGCCTCGATGTCGGCCGGGGAGACGGCAAGGCGCGGCCGGGTCTCGGCCAGGGGCAGACGGCCGGGGTTGGGCCAAAAAACCGGGGTGCTCGCGCGCAGCGCGGCTGGAAGTGCGGCGTCCATGACCCAAGGTAGCGCAAAGACGTGGCGGGGCCAATCGGGCGAAGCAGGCCGCTTGCCTCCGGTGCCTGCATCGGCTTGACAAAACGCTATTATTGGCTGATTTGCCAACTAGTCAAAAAATTGGACTTCACGATGCCAGCCGCGCCAGCCTATCCTGTGGGGCGCTACGACGGCAGCGACCATGCGGCCCCTGGGAGGGCACGGCGTTTTCTCTTGCAATGCGGTCGATGCGTTTGGCCACGCCCTGCACCACGATGATGAACCGAGGAGACATGCTCATGAAATGCCTTCCCTTGCTGCTTGCGGCCCTGCTTGCCTGCTCCCCGTGCGCCCATGCCGCCGCGACGCCGGACGTTCCCGTCAAGGGCATGGCGACCGTGGTCGAGCTCGGCTCCAAGGCCTGCATTCCCTGCAAGATGATGATTCCGGTCCTGGAGGCCATCGAAAAACGATACGCCGGGAAAGCGGCCGTCGTGTTCATCGACGTCTGGGAACAATCGGAACAGGCCGAGAAATTCGGGGTCCGGGCCATTCCGACGCAGATTTTTTTCGACAAGGAAGGGAAAGAGGTTTCGCGCCACGAAGGTTTTCTGGATGAAAAGCCGTTCGCCGCCATGCTGGACAAGCTGCTGGCGCACTGAAGCGGTCCGCCGTGCTCGACCAGCTGTTTCTCGCCATCAACGCCTGGATGACAGGGAGCCTTGCGCCTGCCGCCCTCGGCTGCTTTCTGTGGGGAGTCGTCAGCGTCCTTTTCAGCCCGTGCCATCTGGCGTCCATTCCCCTCATCGTGGGCTATGTCGCCGGACAAGGCAGGATCATTGAGGGCCGGGAAGCCGCCAAATACGCCCTGGCGTTCTCGGCCGGCCTGTTCGCGACCATCGCCGCCGTCGGAACGATCTGCGGCCTGCTTGGCCGCATGCTCGGCGACATCGGGCCGTACTGGACGATTCTCGTCGGCGTCGTGCTTCTCTGGGTCGCCCTGGACATGCTGGGGGTGGTCGCCTGTTCGTTTTCCGGCGGCATGCCGCAAAAAATCAAGGCAAAGGGGGTGCCCGGCGCGTTTCTTCTCGGGCTGGCCTACGGCCTCCTTTCGGGCTCGTGCACGTTCGGCTTCATCGCCCCCATTTGGGCCATCATCACCCTTCAAGAAAAAATCCTGACCGGGCTCCTGCTCATCATTTTGTTCGCCGCGGGGCATTGCCTGCCCATCATGGCCGCCGGGAGTTCCGCCGCGCTCGTGCGGCGCTGGCTGGAAAGCGGGGCACTGCGCCACGGCGGCTCCTGGTTTCGCAAAAGCGCCGGCATCCTCGTCGCGCTGTTTGGCGCCTACTGCATCGCCAGACCATTCCTGCCCGCGTGATCCGGCGCAATGCCGCCCCCACCCGGCGGGCGGCGTCGCGCTGGCGGGCGCCGGAGCGGAAGACGCCGGGCGGGGGAGGCCTGGCCTGACGGCCTGCCGCCTCCCCCGCGCGGGCTTTCTCAGGCGTATTGCGGCACGTAGACCTGGGCCCGAATGAAGGCCTCGATGTCCTTGGGCCGGTTCACGCCGGCCAGGCCGTCGTCGAAGACCAGCTCGGCCACCTTGGCGGCGGTGACGATCTCGGTTTCGAGGATGTCGGCCTGGAGCGGATAGAGAAGCCCCTGGCCGAGCTGCGCCTCCGTGACTTGCGCGGCCACGGCCCGGGCGGCGCGGATAAACATGGCGTCGGTCACGCGCCTGGCCTTGGTGGCCACGATGGCCATGCCCACGGCCGGGAAGATGTAGAAGTTGTTGGCCTGGCCCGGCAGGAAGGTGCGGCCTTCGCAGACGACGGGGTCGAACTGCACGCCGGCGGCGTAGAGCGCCTTGCCCTTGCTCCAGGCGTAGGCCTGTGCGGCCGTGCACTCGGCCTTTTCCGTGGGGTTGGACAGCGCCATGATGACCGGCCGGTCGTTGACGGCGCACATGGCTTCGACCACCGACTGGTCGAAGGCCCCGCCGGTGGTGCTGACGCCGATGATCGTGGTCGGGCGCAGGTCCGCGACGGCCTTGGCGAAGTCGCTGCGGGCCATGGGCGCATGGGAATGGGCGTAGGGCTTCTGGAAGTCGACAAGGTCCGTGCGCGTGGATTCGAGCAGGCCGACCACGTCGAACATGTGGACCCGGGCCCGGGCGGCCTCAAGCGTGAGCCCCTCCTCCGTCAGGGCCGAGCACAGCAGGTCGGCCAGGCCGATGCCGGCCGAGCCCGCCCCCAGAAAGAGGAAGGATTCGTCCACAAGCTTCGTGCCCTTGGCCCGGCAAGCGTTGACCATGCCGGCCAGGGTGATGCCGGCCGTGCCCTGGACGTCGTCGTTGTAGCAGCAGACCTTGTCGCGGTAGCGCGCAAGCAGGTGCACGGCGTCCACGCCGGTCCAGTCCTCGAAGTGGATGCAGCAGCCCGGGAACACCTCCTGGACCGCCGCCACGAACTCGTCCACGAAAGCATAGAGCTCCTCGGTGGGCGGGCGTTTCCGCCGCAGTCCCAGGTAGAGCGGATCGGCCAGCAGGGATTCGTTGTTGGTGCCGGCGTCCAGGTACATGGGCAAAAGCCCGCGCGGCGAGACGCCGGCCGCGGCGGTGTAGAGCTGGAGCTTGCCGATGGGGATGCCCATGCCGTTGGCCCCGAGGTCGCCCAGGCCCAGAATGCGGCCGCCGTTGGTCACGCAGATGACCCGCACGTCCTTCTCCGGCCAGTTGCCCAGCACCTCGCGCACCCTGCCCTTGCGTTCGATGGACAGGTAGAGCCCGCGCGGCTGGCGGTAGATGTGCCCGAACTTGAGGCAGGCCTCGCCGATGGTCGGGTCGTAGACGATGGGCAGGAACCGGGCCGGGTCGGACATGACGGTCTTGAAGAAAAGCGTCTCGTTGTGGTCGAGAAGGTTGACCAGGTAGACGTAGCGGTCGAGGTCCGTGGCCTTGTGGGCGAGCTGTTCCAGCACGCGCTTGAGTTGCAGGTCCAGGGTCTCGGTCGCGTCCGGCACAAGTCCCACGATGCCGAGGGCCTCCTTCTGGGCCTCGGTGAATCCCGTGGAGCGGTTGAGGGCGGGGTCGAGAAGCACTTCCTTGCCGCGTTTCATCCATTGCGTCATATGTCGCCACCTTTGCGAATGGTTGCGTCCTGTTGCATCCTGGCCGCGTGCGCGCGGCGTCGCGGATCAGTCCTTGGCCACGAAAGGCTCGGTCATGTTGGCGGGAACCACGATGCGGTCGTATTCGGCCGCGTCCACATAACCCAGGTCCAGGGCCGCCTCGCGAAGCGTCAGGTCGTTGTCCATGGCGTGGTGGGCGATCCGCGAGGCCTTGTCGTAGCCGATGACCGGGGACAGGGCCGTGACGAGCATGAGCGAGCGGCCCACGAACTCGGCGATACGCTTGCGGTTGGGCTCCATGCCTTCGACCAGGAAGGCCCGGAAGTTGCGCATGGAATCGGTGAGGATTCTTATGGATTTCATGATGTTGAAGATCATGAGCGGCTTGTAGACGTTCATCTCCAGAATGCCGCCCGCGCCGCCGAACCCCACGGCCACGTCGCAGGCCATGACCTGGGCCGCCGCCATGGTCAGGGCTTCGCACTGGGTCGGGTTGACCTTGCCGGGCATGATGGAGGAGCCGGGCTCGTTGGAGGGGATGACGAGCTCGTAGAATCCGGCGCGCGGGCCGCAGGCGAGAAGCCTGATGTCGCAGGCGATCTTGTAGAGCGACACGGCCAGGGTGCGCAGGGTCCCGGAAAGCTGCACCAAAGCGTCGTGGGAGCCCTGGACCGTGAACTTGTTGGGCGCGGGCACGAAGGGCAGGCCCGTCAGCCGGGCGATATCGGCGATGGCCGCCTCGGCGAAGCCCGGCGCAGCGTTGATGCCCGTGCCCACGGCCGTGCCGCCGAGGGGCAGCTTGTAGACGTCGGTCAGGCTCCCGGTCAGGCGCGCGGCGTCGTCGGCCAGAAGTCCGGCGTAGCCGGAAAATTCCTGGCCAAGCGTCAGCGGCACGGCGTCCTGGAGATGGGTGCGGCCGATCTTCACGATGTCCTTCCAGGCCTCGGCCTTGGCGGCCAGGGCGTCGTGCAGGGCGGCCAGGGAAGGCAGCAGGTCGCGGGCCACGCCGAGGGCCGCGGCCATGTACATGGCCGAGGGGAAATTGTCGTTGGACGACTGGGACATGTTGACGTGGTCGTTGGGGTGCACGGGCTTTTTGGACCCGAGCGGCGCTCCGGCGAGCTGGCAGCAGCGGTTGGAGACCACCTCGTTGACGTTCATGTTGAACTGCGTGCCGCTGCCGGTCATCCAGACGTGCAGGGGGAACATGTCGTCGTGCTTGTGGTCGAGGATCTCGTCGCACACGGCGACGACGGCGTCGGCCAGTTCCCTCGGCAGCCGCCCCTGGGCGGCGTTGGCCTCGGCCGCGCCTTTTTTGAGGTAGGCGTAGGCGGCGATCATCTCCCGAGGCATGAGGTCGTCGCCGATGCTGAAGTGCTCGAGGGACCGCTGGGTCTGCGCCCCCCAGAGCCTGTCCGCCGGGACCTTCACTTCGCCCAGGCTGTCCGTTTCGATGCGCTCGTCCATCAAGCCCTCCTTCCCCGGTCTCCGGGAACCGGTTTGGCGGCCGCAATCGCGGCCGCGCGGTCTCGGGGACGCCTCCCCCCGCCCACGGCGCGGCAGAAGCCTGAATCCACGCTTCTGCGGTACCGCATCGGACAGGAGGCGGCAAGGCAAAAGGAAACCTTGCCGCCTCCTCGTCAAAACGCCTGGGCCAGGATGCGCGCGCCGACGAAGACCAGGGCCACGGCCAGACTCGTAAGAATCCAACGCCCCTTGATGTGGTTGGAGAGATGCGCGCCGACCGTCGCCCCCCAGGGCAAGGTCGATCGTGCGGTGCACGCCGTGGACGAAAACGCCGCACGCGCGACGGCCCGCCTCAGCGGGCGTTTCCCCGCAGGCGATCGAGCAACGGCGCAAGCCAGGCCGGGGCCATGCGCAGCAGCACGTGATCGCGCAGCACGAAATGGTGCTTCATGGCCGCGCCGACGTGCAGGAAAAAGAGCAGCGCGAGAAGCGCGGCCACGGCCCCGTGCGCGCCGGCAAGCACCTCGCGCGCCCCGCCCGCCAGGCCGCCCAGGGGCAGCCTGGGGATGGGGAAAAGCCCGAAAAAAAGCCGCGGCGCGGGGGAGAGCGAATACAGGCTCCAGCCGACGAGCGGCTGGAGGAGCAGGCACACGTAAAACAGCCTGTGCACGGCCACGGCGGCGAAGGCCTCCCATGGGCGCAACCCGCCAGGCAGCGGCGGCGGCGTGTGCCCAAACCGCCAGGCCAGGCGCGCCAACGTCAACAGGAGGACACAGATCCCCAAGGATTCGTGCCACATGACAAGGGAAGGCGTCTGCCGGGACATCAGACCGCCCAGGACGAACAGGGCGAGCACGATGGCGACGGTCAGCCAGTGGATCGTCTTCCAGACGGCATCGTAGCGGCCCGCGACGGAGCCGGAAATGGACATGTCGTTCCTCCTTCGGCCGTGGAAACGGCCCGGAAGGCCGGCGTTGCGCGCTCCATGGCGGACAGCGGCCAGGCGAGCCGACCGTTGGGCCCCGCTCGCGCAACGCCGGCTCCGAAAAGAGACGCCATATCCGATATGCCAAACCGACGGCCATGTGGCAATGGTTCCCGCCGCTCGGGATCGAAACGGCGTCTGGAGGGCCGCCGCCCCGCCCTTTACCCCCGACCGGTCCTGCATTATTCTCACTCGAGCCATGAAATTTCACATCACGACCATGGGCTGCCAGATGAACGTCGGCGACGGCGACTGGCTGACCCGCTCCCTCGTTTCCCAGGGGTTCACGCCGGCTTGCGAAGATCAGGCGGACATCTTCATCCTTTTCACCTGCTCGGTGCGCGAGAAGCCCGAGCAGAAAGTGGCCAGCGAACTGGGGCGCATCGCCGACCGCCACGGCGGCAGGCCCGACGCCTTCGTGGCCGTGGGCGGCTGCACGGCCCAGCAGATCGGCACGGCGCTGTGGCGGCGTTTTCCCATGGTGCGCCTGGTGTTCGGCACGGACGGCCTGGCCGCCGCGCCGCACGCCCTGGCCCGCCTCGTGGACGAGCCCGGGCTTCGCTTGTCGCTGCTCGACTTCACCGAGGCCTATCCCGAACGCGACCAAACCTGGCCCGAGGACAAGCTCCCGGCCAAGGCTTTCGTTTCCATCATGCAGGGCTGCGACAACTTCTGCGCCTACTGCATCGTGCCCTTCGTGCGCGGCCGCCAGAAATCCCGCGCCCTGCCGGCCGTGCTGGCCGAGGTCGAGGCCCTGGCGGCGCGCGGCGTGCGCGAGGTCACGCTCCTGGGGCAAAACGTCAACAGCTACGGCCTGGACGCGGCCGGCGACGGCACGAGCTTCGCCGCGCTGCTCGACGCCGTGGCCGCCGTGCCCGGCATCGACCGCATCCGCTTCACCACCTCCCACCCCAAGGACCTGAGCGACGACGTCATCGCCCGCTTCGCCTCCCTGCCCGAGCTGTGCCCGGCCCTGCACCTGCCGGTGCAGTCCGGCTCCGACGCGGTGCTTGCCCGCATGGGCCGGGGCTACGACAGGGCCGCCTATATGCGGCTGGTGGAAAAGCTGCGCCGGGCCAGATCCGACATCGTCCTGACCACGGACTTCATCGTCGGCTTTCCCGGGGAGACCGAGGCCGACTTCCGCTTGACCCTCGATCTGGTCCGTGATGTAGGATTTGATAGCGGTTTTTCCTTCATGTACGGTGACAGGCCGGGAACCGCGTCCGAGCGCATGGAGCCCAAGATCGACCAGGAGACGAAATCGGCCCGTCTGGCCGAGTTGCAGGCGCTTTTGGACGAACGGCTGACGGCGTCCCTGGCCGCCCAGGTCGGGCGGACGGCGGAGGTCCTCATCGAGGGCCAAAGTCGCAGGAACGGCCCGCACGGCCCGTCCTGGCAAGGGCGCGACCCCGGCGGCCGCATCGTCAACATGACTCTGCCCGAGGCGGCGCAGGCCGCCGGAACCCTCGTGCGGGCACGCATCCGCCAAGCCAAAAAGCACTCCCTCATCGGGGAGGCGGAGGCCGACCATGATTGAAATGAAAGTGTTCGGGCTGGCCCTCGACGAAGAGTCGCAAGTGCCCGTGCTCATCCTCAAGGACATGGAAGAAAAGGCCGTGCTGCCCATCTGGATCGGGGCCATGGAGGCCATGGCCATCTCCCTGGCCTTAAACGACGTGGAGCTGCCCCGGCCCATGACCCACGACCTGCTGCTCAATATGATCCTCAAGCTCGACGCCCACGTGGTGGCCATCCACGTCACGGAGCTGACCGAAGGCACCTACTACGCCGACATCGAGGTGGAGGTCGAAGGCGGCATCCGCCGCATCGACAGCCGCCCCTCGGACGCCATCGCCCTGGCCCTGCGCGCCAAGGCCCCCATCCTGGTGGCCGAGTCGGTCCTGGAACAGGTGGCCAGCGAGGGCAAGGACGCCAGCGTCGTGGCCTTCGCCACCGACGATTCGGACAAGTGGACGGAACTCCTCGAACAGTTCGACTCCAACGACGCCAAATACAAGATGTAGGGCATGATCGACCTCCATACCCACACCACCTTCTCCGACGGCGAACTCATCCCGGCGGAGCTCGCCCGGCGGGCGGCCAAGGCCGGCTACCGGGCCATGGCCATGACCGACCACGCCGACTTCTCCAACCTGGACCTGATCCTGACCAACATCGGCCGGTTCGTGGCCGAGGCCGGCCCCTTCCTCGGCGTGACCGTGGTCACGGGCGTGGAGATCACCCACGTGCCGCCGCCGCTGATTCCCCACATGGTGGACATGGCCCGGGAGCGCGGGGCGCAGATCGTGGTGGTGCACGGCGAAACCATCGTCGAACCCGTGGAGACCGGCACCAACCTGGCCGCCATCGAGGCCGGGGTGGACATCCTGGCCCACCCGGGGCTCATCACCCCGGAAGAGGCCGAACTCGCCGCCGAGCGCGGCGTGGCGCTGGAGATCACCACCCGCAAGGGCCACAGCCTGACCAACGGCCACGTGGCCGCCCTGGCCCGGCGCTTCGGGGCCAGGCTCGTCATCGACAACGACGCCCACGCCCCGGACGACCTCGTCTCCCAGGACCGGCGCAAGAAGGTGGCGCTGGGCGCGGGACTTACCCACGAGGAATACCTGCGCGCCGAAGCCAACTCCCGCGAGATCATCTCCCGCATCCTCGGCCCCGGCCGGCTGGATTAGGGCCGGGGACAAGCCTCCGGCGGCCAGGAGGGGCCGGGGGCCCCTCCTGGACCACCCCCCATGGAGAAAGTCCGATCTTGAGCGCCGCCGCGCACACGTGCGGCGCATTCGATGAACGGCGTCAAATCCTCGATAAACGGCCTTTGCCATCCTCCCCGATGGGTTTATGGATTTCGGGCCGCCATTTACCGAAAAATTCTGGCCGGGCCGGCCCGATTCCGGCATGGTCCGCCTGAAATCGACCCAACATCCCAACACCGGGGGGAATCATGACAACCGACAACATCGAAAGCCTCATGCAGGAAGACCGCCGCTACGCCCCGCCCAGCGAGGGCCGCGAGCGCGCCCACATCAAGAGCATCGAGGAATACGAAGCCATCTACAAGCGTTCCATCGAGGACCCGGAAGGCTACTGGGGCGAGCGCGCCGCCGAGCTGCTCACCTGGTTTTCGCCCTGGGACACGGTGCTCGAATACGATTTCGACAAGCCGGAGATCAAATGGTTCGCCGGCGGCAAGCTCAACGCGACCTACAACTGTCTGGACCGCCACCTGACCGACGGCCGGCGCAACAAGGCGGCGCTCATCTGGCAGGGCGAGGACGACAGCCAGGTGCGTACCTACACCTACCAGATGCTCCACGACGAGGTCTGCCGCTTCGCCAACGTGCTGCGCAAGATGGGCGTCAAAAAGGGCGACCGGGTGAGCCTGTACCTGCCCATGATTCCCGAGCTCGCCATCGCCATGCTGGCCTGCGCCCGCATCGGCGCGCCCCACAGCATCATCTTCGCCGGCTTTTCGTCCAACAGCCTGCGCGACCGCCTCAACGACTGTCAGTCCAAGGTGCTCGTGGTCAGCGACGCCGTCGTCCGCTCGGGCAAGACCATCTCCCTCAAGCCCAACGCCGACGAGGCCCTCAAGGAAAGCGCCAGCGTGGAGAAGGTCGTGGTGGTGCGCCACGCCGGCAACGCGGTCGAGATGCTGCCCGGCCGCGACCTGTGGTGGCACGACGTGATGAGCGACCACGACGTCCAGGGCTGCTGCGAGCCCGAGCCCATGGACGCCGAGGACGTGCTGTTCATCCTCTACACCTCCGGCTCCACGGGCAAGCCCAAGGGCGTGTACCACACCACCGGCGGCTACCTGACCTACGCCGCCCACACCAGCCAACTCGTCTTCGACCTGCACGACGACGACATCCATTGGTGCACGGCCGACATCGGCTGGATCACCGGGCATTCCTACATCGTCTACGGCCCCCTGGCCCTGGGCGCGACTTCGCTCATGTTCGAGAGCGTGCCCACCTATCCGGCCCCGGACCGCTTCTGGCAGATCTGCGAGAAGTTCAAGGTCAACATCTTCTACACCGCGCCCACGGTCATCCGCTCGCTCATGCGCTCCGGGCCGGCCTGGACCCAGAAGCACGACCTGTCGTCGCTTCGCATCCTCGGCTCCGTGGGCGAGCCGATAAACCCCGAGGCCTGGATGTGGTACCACGAGCACATCGGCCACGGAAAACTGCCCATCGTGGACACCTGGTGGCAGACCGAGACCGGCGGGCTCATGATCTCCCCCCTGCCCTACGCCACCACCCTCAAGCCCGGCTCTGCCTCCCTGCCCCTGCCCGGCGTCGATCCCATCATCGTGGACAAGGACAACAACGAGGTGCCGGCGGGCCAGGGCGGCTTCCTGGTCATCCGCAAGCCCTGGCCGGGCATGCTGCGCGGCGTCTGGGGCGCGCCCGAGCGCTTCAAGCAGCAGTACTTCTCCGGGTTCAAGGGCCGCTACGAATCCGGCGACGGCGCGCGGCGCGACGCGGACGGCTATTTCTGGATCATGGGCCGGGTGGACGACGTCATAAACGTCTCCGGCCACCGCATGGGCACGGCCGAGATCGAGTCGGCCCTGGTCTCCCACCCCACCGTGGCCGAGGCGGCCGTGGTCGGCATGCCCCACGACGTCAAGGGCCAAAGCATCTACGCCTACGTGACCCTCAAAGCCGGCTACGAGGAGAACGAGGACCTGCTCAAGGCCCTCAAGCTCCACGTGCGCAAGGAGATCGGGCCCATCGCCGCGCCCGAGGTCATCCAGTTCGCGCCGGGGCTGCCCAAGACCCGAAGCGGCAAGATCATGCGGCGCATCCTGAGAAAAATCGCCTCCAACGAGGTGGAGAGCCTGGGCGACACCTCGACGCTCGCCGATCCGAGCGTGGTGACGGAGCTCATCGAAGGCAAGAAGAAGCTCTTCGGCTAGCCCCGTGTCCCGTAAAAAGTACGCTCGTACTTTTTAACAACCACTGCTTGGCCCAGGGAAGGCCGCCGCCGCCGCGATCGCTGCGACGGCGCGAGCCCCCGCACGAAAGGAAACGCCGGCCCGGAAGTTCGTCCGGGCCGGCGTCTTCGTTTGGCGGCGGGGGGAGATCAGGACGCGCCCAGGCGGCCGTCGGCCCACAAGCCGGCTTCCAGGTGGCGCAGGGCCTCGTAGGGGACCTCCCCGGCCAGGGCGTCGTACACGGCGGTCAGCCCGACGACTCCGGCCCGGCGGGCTTCCAGAATGGCGTCTTCGGCCCGCGCGGCCGCGACCGCGTCGCAGCCGGCTGCCTCGCGCGCGGCCAGCTCGCCCCGGCGCACGAAGAAAAGCAGGTGCCCGTGCACCGTGGCCGCGGACAGCCCGCGCGCCTCGGCCACGGCCTCGGCCGAAGCGAGTTCGCGGAAAAGGGCCAAGCTCTCCCGGGCCGTGGCGCTGGGGGCCTTCTCCCGGGCCTCGCGGCGGGCGGACTGTTCCGCCGGCTCGATCACCGCCTCGGACACCCGGCGGCCGTTGGCGGCGCAGTGCTCGTCCAGGATCGCCAGCAGCGCCGCGCCGTATTTCTCCAGCTTCACCCGGCCCATGCCCGGCAGGTCGGCCAGGGCCTGGACGCTTTCGGGCTTGGCCGCGGCCACGGCCACCAGGGTGCGGTCCTGGAAGACCACGTAGGGAGGTACGCCCGCCTCCTGGGCCGTTTGCGCCCGCCAGGCCCGCAGCTTGTCCCACAGGGCGACGTCGTCCGGCGCGGGGAGCGCCTCGCGGATCCAGTCCTGGCGCGGCCCTTCCCTTTTCCCGCGCCGGCCGCCGGCGGCCTTGGCGACCGCCTCGGGCAGGCGCATGGCGAATTCCCGCCGGCCCTTGAGGATGTCCCAGGCCGCCGGGGTGAGCACCAGGCCGCCGTGGCCCTCGGGATGCGGGGACAGCGCGCCCATGGCCGCGAGCCGGCGCATGAGCGCCTTCCACTGCTCGCGCGTCAGTTCCGCGCCGATGCCGAAGGTGGAAAGCTCGGTGTGCCCGAGGGTCACGGCCCGGGTGGTGGGCTTGCCGAGCAGCACGTCCACGATGTGCCCGGCCCCGAAGCGCTGGCCCGTGCGAAAGACGCACGACAGGGCCTTTTGCGCCGGCACGGTGGCGTCCTGCGTCGGGCGCGGGTCGAGGCAGGCGTCGCAGTTGCCGCAGGGCGCGTCCAGGACCTGGCCGAAGTAGCCGAGCAGGGTGCGGCGGCGGCAGGCGTCGGACTCGCAGTAGCCGGCCATGGCCTCGAGCTTGGAAAGCTCCACCCGGCGGCGGCCCTCGCCCGTGCCCTCGGGGTCGATGAGGCGGCGAAGCGCCCCGAAATCGGCCGGCGCATAAAGAAGCAACGCCTCGGCCGGCTCGCCGTCGCGCCCGGCCCGGCCCGTTT
The DNA here is from genome assembly GCA_023390395.1 of Pseudomonadota bacterium. Classification (GTDB taxonomy): domain Bacteria; phylum Desulfobacterota; class Desulfovibrionia; order Desulfovibrionales; family Desulfovibrionaceae; genus Solidesulfovibrio. Next base: position 14,266 of record JAEWCY010000205.1, read on the forward strand.
CCTGGTGGTAGGCCTCGATGCTCTTGGGCGGGTCGAGGTGGGCCACGAAGCGCACGTCGGGCTTGTCCACGCCCATGCCGAAGGCGACCGTCGCCACCATGACCAACCCTTCCTCGCGCATGAACCGGTCCTGGCGCGCGTCGCGCTCGGCCGAGGCCAGGCCGGCGTGGTAGGCCAGGGCCGGCACGCCGTTTTCCGCGAGCCAGGCGGCCAGATCCTCGACCTTCTGGCGCGAAAGCCGGTAGACGATGCCCGACTGGCCGGGGTGGTCCTCGCGGATGAAGCGCAGGAGCCGGCGGCGCGGCTCCTCCTTGGGCTCGACGAGGTAGCGGATGTTGGGCCGGTCGAAGCCCGTGGCGAAGACCTTCGCCCGGCGAAGCTCCAGCCGCTCCAGGATGTCGTCGCGGGTCGGGCCGTCGGCCGTGGCCGTCAGCGCCAGGCGCGGCGTGCCCGGGAACCTGGCGGCGAGCGCGGCCAGCTGCAGGTATTCCGGCCGGAACTCGTGGCCCCACTGGGACACGCAATGCGCCTCGTCGATGGCGAAAAGGCTCAGCGGAACGGCATCGAGCAGCGCGGCGAAGGCCGGGGTCATGACCCGCTCGGGCGCGGCGTAGAGGATGTCGAGCCGCCCCGAGGCCAGGCGCGAGGTCACCTCCCGGGCCTCGGCCGGGGCCAGTCCCGAATGGAGCGCGGCGGCGGCCACGCCCAGGGCCTCGAGCGAGCGCACCTGGTCGCGCATGAGCGCGATCAGCGGCGAGACCACCACGGCCGTGCCCGGCAACAGCAGGGCCGGAATCTGGTAGCACAGCGACTTGCCGCCGCCTGTCGGCATGACGACCAGGGCGTCGCCGCCCCCGCGCACGTGGTCGATGACCGCCTGCTGGGGGCCGCGAAAGCCGTCGTAGCCGAAGACCCGTTTGAGGACGTCCCGGGGTGTTTCGGGCGTGGTCATGGGAACGGTCGCGACCGGCTAGGGCGCGGGCTCCACGGCGGCGAGGCGCGGGCCGCGGTAGCGCCCGTCCGGGCCGAAGTCGAGGGAGACCACGGCGTGGCCGAGCACCTCGCAGGCGTGGCAGCCGTTAAGGAGCGCATAGGAAAACACGAAGCCCTGCCCGCCGCCGTCCAGGGCCTCCACGGCGCGCGGGCCGTCGCCCACGGGCCAGAACATGACGTCGGGATGGGCCTTGGCCAGGGCGGCGTACTGGGGATTGGCGGCGAGCTGCAGGGCGTCTTCGTCGATCTCGCTCGAAACCAGTTCCGGCTCGCCGTTGACCAAGTAGGCCACCTCGTTGGAATTGGCCCGCAGCGGAAAGACCATGCCGGCCACGTCCACCCGGCCGGTCTCGCGAAAAGCGGCCATGTACCCTTCGCCGTCCAGGCGTTTGTTGATTTCCAGAGCCTCGGCCGAGGCCCCGCCCTGGCGCATGAGCGCGCCCAGGCAGCCCGTGGCGTCGGCGTGGCCCTTGAGGCAGTCCGTCCAGGCCGCCTCGGGCAGGGTCCAGACGTCGGCCGGGCCGATGCCTCCGGCGGCGCGGGCCGCAGTCGGAAAAACGGCCAAGCCGGCGCAGACGAGCAGATGAAACGTGCGGCGCATCATGGCGCGCTCCTTGGCGGATATCGCGAGAACCGGGGCCGTCAGGCCAGAAGCGGCGCGGCCACGGCCCCGAGCACGCGCCTGGCCTCGGCCGGGGACAGGCGCACCATCACCCCGCGCTGGCCGGCGTTGATGATCACGTGCGGCTCGGCCAGGGCCGCCGCCTCCATGGCCGTGGGCACGGCCTTGCGCTGGCCGAAGGGACTGATGCCGCCGACGTGGTAGCCCGTGACCTTCTCGGCCGTATCCGGGGGCAACATGGCCGCCGTCTTGCCGCCGAAGGCCGCGGCCACGCGCTTCATGGACAGCTCGCCGTCGGACGGGACCACGGCGCAGGCGGGCTTGCCGTCCACGCTGACCATGAGCGTCTTGAGCACCCGCGAGGGCGGCTCGCCGACGGCGGCGGCCGCATGCAGGCCGATGTGCTGCGCCCCGGCCTCGTAGGCGTATTCGATGACGGTGAAGGCGACGCCGGCCTTGGCCAGGGCCTGGGTCGCCCGGGTGGTCTTGGCCATGGGCGTTCCTTTGACCGCCGCGCCCGGACGAAGCCCCGGCGTGACGCTGCTTTCCGAAAGGAAACCTACTCCATCACCCCGCCCCGGGCAAGGCCGCCGGCCCGCCGCGGCCGACGCAGCTCCTTGCCCTTGATTTTCCCGCACATTTCTTCGCGCGCCGCACTTGCCTGGAGAACGAAAACATTCTAGGGAATGACGGGGTTTATTCTTCCAAGGAGGACCGTATGGAGTTTCGAGGCGCAATCACGGCATTGGTGACGCCCTTTCGAAACGGCGAGGTTGATGAGGACGCCTACCGCGCCTTCATCGAATGGCAGATCGAGCAGGGCATCCACGGGCTTGTCCCCTGCGGCACCACGGGCGAGTCGGCCACGCTCTCCCACGCGGAACACAAACGGGTGATCCGCATCTGCGTGGACCAGGTCAAAGGCCGGGTGCCGGTCCTGGCCGGCGCGGGCTCCAACAACACCCGCGAGGCCATCGAGCTGACCAAGGACGCCAAGGACGCCAAGGCCGACGGCGCGCTTCTGATCACTCCCTACTACAACAAACCGACCCAGGCGGGTCTGGCGGCCCACTTCAAGGCCATCGGCGAACGGGTGGAACTGCCGCTGATCCTTTACAACGTGCCGAGCCGCACGGCCGTCAACCTGCTGCCCGAGACCATCGCCGAGATCAAAAACGCCGTTCCCCACGTGGTCGGCGTCAAGGAGGCCACGGGCGACCTCAACCAGGTGTCGCGGGTGGCGGAGTTCTGCGGCGAAGACTTCCAGATCCTGTCCGGCGACGACTTCACGGCCCTGCCCACCATGGCCATCGGCGGTTGCGGCGTCATCTCGGTGGTCTCCAACTTCGTGCCGAAGATGATGTCCGAGATGTGCGAGGCGGCCCTGGCCGGCGACTACCCCAAGGCCAGGAAGCTGCACTTCGCCATGAGCCCCCTGTACCGGGCCGCCTTCCTCGAGACCAACCCGGCCCCGGCCAAGGAAGCCCTGGCCATGATGGGCCGCTTCCCCTTCGAGGTGCGCCTGCCCATGGTGCCGCTGTCCCCCCAGAACAAGGAAAAGCTCAAGACCGCCCTGGCCAATGCCGGACTGGTCTGAGGCGCGCAACTTCCGACATGCATGACGGGCCTTCCGCCGGAAGGCCCGTTTTTATTTCAAGCATCATGACCATATCCACCCTTCGCATCGTGCTCGACCGGGCCAGCGTCACCCTGTCCGGCCGGCCGGCCCTGTCCGGCGTGAGCCTCGCCGTCGAGCCCGGCCAGCGCTGGCTCATCCTCGGCGGCAACGGCTCGGGCAAGTCCACCCTGCTGCGGCTTCTGCGCGGCGACATCTGGCCCGACGACGACGGCCGGGGCTCGCGGGCCTACGTCGCCGACGGCGGCCCGGGCCGGGCCTCGCCCATCGGCGCGCGCGAACGCTGTGGCATCGTCTCCCCGGAAATCCAGCGCGCCACCAAGCGGCTGTGCCCCCACCTGCCGGCCCGCGCCGTGATCCTGGCCGGCATGCGCGACGCGGTCTACCTCCAGGGCCGGCCCAAGGGCGAGGAGCTCTCCCGCCTGGAAGAGGTGACTGTCCTGCTCGGCATCGCCCACCTCCTGGACACGCCGGTGGCCGCCCTGTCCAACGGCCAGCTGCGCGCCGTGCTCCTGGCCCGGGCCCTGGGGACCCGGCCGCTGGTCCTTTTCCTGGACGAATTCCTGGACGGCCTGGACGACACGGCCCGTGAAGCGGCCGAGAACGCCGTTTCGCGGGTCGCCGAGGCCGGCGCGGCCGTGCTGCTCACCAGCCACCAGGGTGCGTCCCTGCCGCCCGGCCCGGCCCAGGGGCTGACGCTTTCCGGCGGGCGCGTCATCGACGCCGGCCCGGCCGAGGCGGTGCTTAAGCGCTACCGCAAGGCCATGGACGGCCCGGCCCGGGAGCCGGCCGCCGCACCGCCGCCAGCCGCCTTCGCCGGCGACGGGCCGCCGCTGGTCGTGCTGGAGCACGCCACGGTCTATCTTTCGCGCCGTGAAATCCTCAGGGACATCTGCCTCACCATCGCCCCGGGCGGGCATCTGGCCGTGTTCGGAGCCAACGGCGCGGGCAAGTCCACGCTGCTGCGGCTCATCGCCGGCGAGCTGCATCCGGCCCTGGGCGGCCGGGCGCTGCGGCCCGGGCTGGCCGCGCCCGAGGGGTTCACCGACCTGCGCGACATCCGCAGGCGCATCGGCCTGGTCTCCTTCGAGCTGGAGGCGGATTACGACAAGGAACTTTCGGCCCTGGACCTGGTGACGTCGGGCATCGCCGCCACCATGGGCCTCTACGCCGAACCTTCCGCCGCCGATTACGCGGCGGCCAGGCGCTGGATGGAATTCTTCGGCGTGGCCGACCTGGCCGAGCGTCGGCTGGGCCGGCTCTCGGCCGGCCAGACGCGGCGGCTGTTCCTGGCCCGGGCCATGGTCGGCGAGCCGCGCCTGCTTCTGCTCGACGAGCCCTTCTCGGGCCTTGACGGCCCGTCGCGGCGCACGGCCATGGCGGCGGTCTCGGCCGCGGCCCGAAGCGGCGTCACGGTCGTGGCGGCCGTGCACCGGCGCGGCGACGTTATCCCGGAAATCGAGGATGTTCGCCGCCTGGAAGGCGGCCGGCTGCGCTTACTGTAGCAGGGGGGAAGCCTCCGGCGGCCAGGAGGGGCGGGGCCCCTCCTGGACCTCCCCGATGGATAATTTCCTATTCCGAAACGACGAGGGTTCGGACGGCGGAATCGTTGCGCTCAGCGTTTTCCGTCCGGCGGTGTTTCGTCCTCGGCCGTGACCACGATCACGTTGCCCACGATCTTGGCGTTGGGCACGATGATGACGTCGCCCGTGTCGGAGCGGATGACGGTGTTGAACACGTCCATGGACGCGACCACGCCCGAGGCCCCGGCCGCGCTCGGCACGTTGACCCGGTCGCCCACCCGGAAGAAGCGGAACAGCAGCAGCATCACGCCCGAGGCGAAGTTGGACAGCGTGTCCTTGAGCGCCAGGCTGACGGCCAGGCCGGCCGCGCCGAAAAGGGCCAAAAGCGAGCTGACGTTAAGCCCCAGCTGCCCCAGAGCGGCGATGAGCACCACCAGGTACAGGCCGTAGCGCACCAGGCTCGCCGCGAAGGAAACGATCTCCGGCGGCACGTTTCTCCGGCGCAGAAGCCGCGCCAGCACGGCCGCCAGCCGGCCGGAAATCCACACCCCCGCGACGAAGAGCAGCAGGCCCGAAAACAGACGGCTGCCGAGGGAAAACGCCCAGGGCACGATCTGGTCGGCGAAGAAGGTCTGTCCGCCCACGGCGAACCGGGTGCGGTCCCCCACCCTGTCCACGGCCATGGGCACGGCGGCGGCCGCGTTGTCCTTGAGCGTCGCGGCGGCCTTGTCCAGGGCCGATCCACCGTCGCTCCCGGCAGCGGCGACCGGTGGCGGCGCTTGCCGGGCTTGCGCCGCGGCAGGGGCCTGGGGCGCGGGCAGGGGCGCGACGGCCGGGG
>JAEWCY010000218.1 GCA_023390395.1 Pseudomonadota bacterium
AAATCGGCCTCCTTGCCCGGCTGGAAATTGCCGAGGAGGTCGTCGAGGTACAGGGCCTGCGCGCCGCCGAGGGTGGCCAGGTAGTAGGCGCGATACGGCGAGAGCTTGTTGCGGTCGGCCTCGGCCATATCCTGCTCGCGCGGGTTCACGGAGCCGTCGAGCATGGTGTTGTTGCACATGCCGACCTTGTAGGCCTCCTCCAGCACGCGCACGAGGCTGAACGCATTGCCGCCTCCCATGTCGCTGCCGACCGACAGCCGCACCGGATGCTCGGGGTCCTTGGCCCGGCCCAGGCGGAAAAGCCCGCTGCCGAGAAAAAGGTTGGACAGCGGACAGAAGGATATGGCCGCGCCGGCCTTGGAAAACCGCCGCATCTCGTCGTTCGAGAGCCAGATGCCGTGCCCGGCCGTGAACTTCGGCCCGAGAAGCCCGTGCTCCTCGTGGACCTGGGTGTAGTCCGAGCACTCGGGGAAGTGCTCCTTGGCCGTACGGATTTCCGAGGGATTTTCCGAGATGTGGGTGTTGACCCAGCAGTCGGGACATTCCTCCTTGAGCTGCCGGCTGCGCTCCATCATTTCCGCGGTGCAGCCCACGGCGAAGCGGGGGGTGATGGCGTAGAGGTTGCGGCCCTTGCGGTGGTAGCGCTCGATGAGCCGCTTGGACTCGGTGTAGAAGTCGTCGGGACTGATCAGGAATTCCTTGGGCGCGAAACGGTCCACGCCGGTGAGTCCCGCGATGACCCGCATGTTGCGGCGCGTGGCCTCGTCGAAAAACTCCTCGGTCGACACCGGCGAGCTGGTGGTAAACGCCTGACAGGTGGTGGTGCCGCCGGCCAGAAGCGCGTCGAAGAACTTTCCCGCCGCTTCCTTGGCATAGGCACGGTCGCTGTACTTGATCTCCTCGGGGAAGATCCACTTTTGCAGCCAGTCCAGCAACTGGTTGCCGTAGGCGCCGAGCACGCGCACCTGGGGGAAGTGGATGTGGCCGTCTATGAATCCCGGCAGAATGAGCCGGTCCTTGATGTGGGTGGTCTCGACGCCTTCATGGCGCGAGGCGACCTCGCCCGCCGGGCCGAAGTCCACGATCTTTCCGTTTTCCACGACGAGGAGGCCGTCCGCAACGAAACGGGCCGCCTCCTGTTCCTTGTCGGCATGCTTCCAGGGGTCGTCGAGCAGATCGAAGAACATGCCGCGTATGGCGTGCTTCCTGGCGCTTGGGGTTTCCATTGACGCTGTCTCCTGCAAGAATTTCTGAAAAAAGGAGATCCGTCGATGCGCCGGCCCTCCGGGCGAGCCGGCTTGCAGGGCCCGAATCCTGCCCTCAGGATAAGGCCGCCCTCTCGTCGTGACCAGGGATAAATCAGATATTTTTAGTCTTAAATAGAAAAAGCCTCCGGCCAGGGGCGGACGCGACGCTCCGGCATGCCCGCCGGGAACAGGCGAAGAGGGGTTCGGAAAACCGGACGACGCGGCGCATCGCCTGCGGACGGACCGCCCGTTCGTGGGCATGCCCCGCGTGCGGCGTCCCCTCGAAGCGGACGCGGCGCTAGACGTATTCCCGGGGATTGAGGCCGAAGAGGCAGAAGACTTCATAGGGGATGGTGTCCCACCACAGGGCCAGATCGTCGGCGCCGACCGCGCCCGGGCCGTCGCCGCCGAGCAGGTGGACGGGATCGCCCGGGGCGGGGTCGAGCCCCGAAACGTCCACGGCCGTGAGCTGCATGCACACCCGGCCGAGGATGGGCACGCGCCGGCCGGACAGGCACATGAAGCCCTTGTTGGAAAGCCCCCGGCTGTAGGCGTCGGCGTAGCCGGCGGCCACGATGGCCACGCGCATGTCGCGCTCGGCGATGAACGTCCGGCCGTAGCTGATGGAAGCCCCGCGCGGCAGGTCGTGCACCGAGACGATGCGGGTCACGGTCTCCATGGCCGGCAAGAGCCCCCGGCCCAGGTGCTCCTGGTCCGTGCCGGCGAAAGGGTTGATGCCGTAAAGCGCGATGCCGGCCCGGCGGGCGTCGAAGCCGAAATCCCCGGCATGGGCCAGGATGCCGGCGCTGTTGCAAAGCGAGGCCTCGAAGGTCAGTCCGCCGTGGCGCAGGGCCTGGCAGATGCGGGCGAAGCGCCCGCCCTGGGCGCTCACGTAGTCGAAGGCCATGGGATCGTCGGCCGTGGCCAGGTGGGAACTGACCATGACCGGCTCGATGGACGGCAGGCCGGCAAGGCGGGCGAGCAGGCGCGGCACGTCCTCCTCGGCGAATCCCAGCCGGGCCATGCCCGTGTCGAACTTGAGCGCCACCCTGGCCTTTTTGCCGGCCTTGGCCGCGACCCCGGCCAGGCGTTCCAGCTGGCCGAAATCGTGGATGAAGGGCACCACGTCCTTTTCCAGGGCCAGGGCGTCGTCCTCGGGCAGGACGGGACCCAGGAGCGAGATGACGGCCGCCCGCGACCCGGCGTCGCGCAGGGCCGCGCCCTCGGCCACGGAGCCGATGGCGAAGGCGTCGCAGCCGGCCCCGTCCAGGGCGGCGGCCGTTTCCACCAGCCCGTGGCCGTAGGCGTCGGCCTTGACCACGGCCAGGACGTGGCCGCCAAAGCCGCGAAGATGCTTGTAGTTGGCGACGATATGGGACAGGCGCACCCGGGTGCGCAGATAGTTGTGCTCGATGGCCATGACGGGCCTCCTTTGCGTGGGACAGGAAAGTCCCTACGCCTGTCGCTCCCGGTTTTCCAGCCGTTTGCGCCTTCTGGCCTCCGGGGGGGAGTTGGCGTATGCTTGGGTTCATGACTCCCTCCGTCAAGCACCGCACCATCCGTGTCCTGCCCCCGGAACTGCAAAACCAGATCGCCGCCGGCGAGGTGGTCGAACGCCCGGCCAGCGTCCTCAAGGAGCTGGTGGAAAACAGCCTCGACGCCGGGGCGACGCGGGTCGAGGTGAGCCTCGACGGCGGCGGCCGCACGCTGTTGGCCGTGGCCGACGACGGCTGGGGCATGACGCCCGAGGAGCTGCCGCTGGCCGTCACGCGCCACGCCACGAGCAAGATCGCCTCCATGGAGGAGCTTTCCGGCATCGAGAGCTTCGGGTTTCGCGGCGAGGCGCTGCCGAGCATCGCCTCGGTGTCCACCTGCACCATCACCTCGCGCCACGAGGCCTTCGACGAGGGGGCTTTCCTGCGCGTGGAAAGCGGACGCATCGTGGAGCGCGGCCCGGCGGCCATGCCGCGCGGCACGCGGGTGGAGGTGCGCGACCTCTTCGCCGCCGTGCCGGCCCGGCTCAAGTTCCTCAAGTCCGAGGCCGTGGAGACCAAGCGGGCCACCGAGCTTTTCAGCCGCGTCGCCCTGGCCCGCCTGGACGTGGCCATGAAGCTGACCATCGGCGGCCGCACCGCCCTGCGCTTCCCGGCCGGCCAGAACCTGACCGCGCGCCTGGCCGGCATGTGGCCGCCGGCCGTCACGGACGAACTCTTCGAAATGGAATACGCCCTGGGGCCCATCCGCATCGGCGGCGTGCTCGGCAAGCCCCTCAAGGCCCAGGCCCGGGCCGACCGCATGCTTTTCTACGTCAACGGCCGGGCCGTGCTCGACCGGGTGCTGCTCTCGGCCGTGCGCGAGGCCTACAAGGGGCGGCTGCTGGCCCGGGAATACCCGCAGTGCGTCATCTTCCTGGAGGTGCCGGCCGAGGACGTGGACGTCAACGTCCATCCGGCCAAGACCGAGGTGCGGTTTCGCGACGAGCAGGCGGTGTTCGTCAACCTCCGCCGGGCCGTTGGGCAGGCGCTGGACAAGGCCCTGGTCCTGCGCACCGTGCCCGCGCCCGAGCCCTGGGTGAGAAAGGACGGCGAGCCGCCCAAGTTCCCGGCGCGTCGCGACTTCCTGGACGAACTCGTCCGCTCCGACGCCCCGGCCCCCTCCCAGACCGTGCCCATGGGCGAGGCGGTGCGCGAAGCGCCGGCCGCGCCGCCGGCCTACTCCCCGCGTCCGGACCGCAGCCCGGGCGCGCCCACGCCGGCCCGGGCCGCCGCCGACAACCGCCGCCAGGGCCAGCCCGCGCCAGTGCGCCACTTCGAGCCCCCGGCCGTGGAACGCCGCGAACGCGGCGAGGCCGCCCCTTCGCCTTCTTTCCGCGCCGCGCCTCCCCCGGCCACGGCCGACGAGCCGCCGTTCGCCACAGCGCCCGAGCCCCTGCGTGCCCGCGCGCCAGAGGAGCTGGAGCCGGCCTTGCCGCCGGGGCTGCGCTACCTAGGGCAGTTCGCCGACACCTACCTCATCGTGGACCTCGGCCGCGAACTGGTGCTGGTGGACCAGCACGCCGCCCACGAGCGCGTCATCTACGCCGCCATGGAGGCTTCGGGCTCGCGGGGCGACAGCCGGCCGGTGGGCATCCCCGTGGAGACGACGCTGCACCCCAGCGAGCAGGCCAAGCTGCGCGAGCTGCACAACGAACTGCGGGCCATCGGCTTCATCCTGGAATCCCCCCGGCCCGGGGTGGTGGCCATCACCGGCGCGCCGCCGGGGCTGTCCCTGGGCCAGGCCCGGGAATACCTGTCCGCCGCCCTGTCCGGGCAGTCCAAGTCCTTGCAGGACCTCTGGATCCTCATGAGCTGCAAGACCGCCGTCAAGGCGAACACACGCCTGGCCGACGACGAGGCCGTGGCGCTGCTTGCCCAGTGGGCGGGGGCCCCGGACCGCGACTACTGCCCCCACGGCCGGCCGGTGGCCATGCGCTTCTCCATTCGCGAAATGGAAAAGATGTTCAAACGCAAGAAGTAGACGCCGCGCCGCCCGCGCCCCCGCCTTGCCAAACCGGCCAAAAATGTTCACAACCGGTGCCTGCAAAAGAGCGGCGTTTGTCGCGTCGCGACCAATCCATGAAGGCCTCCCCTATTTTCCCCTTCGGGGGGGTCCGGGGGGAATCATTCCCCCCGGCGGGGTGCAGGGGCAGAGCCCCTGCCGGAGAGGTCCAGGAGAGGCAGCGCCTCTCCTGGCCGCCGGAGGCAAGGAGACGAAGCCATGCTTGCCATATTGGATTACAAGGCCGGCAATCAGACGAGCGTGCGCCGGGCGCTGGACCACCTCGGCATCCCCTGCCGGATCACCGCCGATCCGGCCGTCATCGCCGACGCGGCCGGCATCATTTTTCCGGGCGTGGGCGCGGCCGGCCAGGCCATGCACGAGCTGACCTCCACGGGCCTGGACAAGCTTCTCACCGGCCAGGTGGCCGCCGGCAAGCCGCTGCTCGGCATCTGCGTCGGCTGCCAGATACTCCTCGAATACAGCGCGGAAAACGACACCACCGCCCTTGGCGTCATTCCCGGCCAGTGCGCCATGTTCTCCCCGGCGCTCACGGACGAGAACGGCGAGCCCATCCGCATTCCGCACATGGGCTGGAACCGCGTGGCGCTCAAGGCGCCCTGCGAACTTTTCGACGGCATCGACAAGGCCTCGGAATTCTATTTCGTCCACAGCTACTACCCGGTCCCCGCGCCGCAGTACGTCCTCGGCGTCACGGAATACGGCCTGCCGTTCTGCTCCATCCACGGCCGCAAGGGGTTGTGGGCGGTGCAGTTCCACCCCGAGAAAAGCGGCCGCCCGGGCCTGGCGCTTCTGGCCAACTTCGCCGCCTACTGCAAGGAGGCCCGGTAACCATGCTCTCCAAACGCGTCATTCCCTGCCTGGACGTTCGCGACGGCAAGCTCACCAAGGGCATCAAGTTCAAGGGCAACGTGGACATCGGCGACCCGGTGGAGACCGCCCGCCTCTACTACGAGGCCGGGGCCGACGAACTGGTCTTCTACGACATCACGGCCTCCAGCGAAGGCCGGGGCATCATGCTCGACGTGGTTGACAAGGTGGCGAGCCAGATCTTCATCCCCTTCTCCGTGGGCGGCGGCATTTCCACCGTGGAGGACATGCGCGCGGTGCTCCTGGCCGGTGCGGAAAAAATCTCGGTCAACTCCGCGGCCGTCAAAAACCCGGACATCATCAGCCAGGGCGCGGCCGCCTTCGGCTCCCAGTGCGTGGTGGTCGGCATGGACGTCAAGCAGGTGGCGAAAAGCGAAAAAATCCCCTCCGGCTACGAGATCGTCATCCACGGCGGGCGCAAGCCCATGGGCCTGGACGCCGTGGAATGGGCCAGGACCGTGGAGGCGCTGGGGGCGGGCGAAATCTGCTGCAACTCCATCGACGCCGACGGGGCCAAGACCGGCTACGAACTGACGCTCACGCGGCTTATCAGCGAGGCCGTCACCATCCCGGTCATCGCCTCGGGCGGCGCGGGCAACCCCGACCACATGGCCGACGCCGTGACCGAGGGCAAGGCCTCGGCGGCGCTCATCGCCTCCATCGTCCACTACGGCGAATACAGCATCAAGGACTGCAAGGACCGCATGGCCGCGCGCGGCGTGAAGGTGCGGGAAGTTTGGTGATGTAGGGGAAAGAGGAAGAATGCCTCCGGCGGCCAGGAGGGGCCCTCGGCCCCTCTTGGACCACCCCATCATAAAAAGCCCGGTTGTGCCGGGCTTTTTTTATTGCCCGGGGGGAAGCAGCCTGTTATTCGGAAGCTAAATATACGGAGGCAAAAATGTTCGACCTGCGCGATCTGCCCAGCCGGGAGGCCCTGGAGAAACTGCGCGAGCGCTACCCGAACCTGGAGGTCGACGCGGTGGACGCCTTCCTGCGGCTGGCGCGCACGGGCGAGGACGCCTTTGCCGCCATGTCCCGGCATCTGGCCGGGCACGGGCTGTCCGTGCGCCGCTTCAGCGTGCTGATCCTGCTGGCCAGGAACCCGGACGGGCTCTCCCCGTCCCAGCTTGCCGCCGGCACGGGGGTGTCCTGCGCCACCATGACCGGCGTCCTCGACACCCTGGAGCGCGACGGCTGCGTCGTCCGGGAACACGCCGCGGGCGACAGGCGCGCCGTGACCGTTTTGCCGGCGGCCAAGGGCATGGCCCTTCTCGATGCCGTGCTGCCTGGCCATTACGACCGGGTGGCCCTGGCCATGGGCGGCCTTTCGCCGCAGGAACGCGACATGCTGGCGGCGCTTCTGGCCAAGGTTTCCCGGGGTCTCGCCCGCCTGGCCTGAGGGCGGGCGCGAGGGAGACGGGGAAGAACGCGCCTTTTTATTTAGGAACCAAATTTTACGGAAACTTATGGAGGACGCTATGGAAGCACTGCGATGCGACTTCACGGGAAAGACGGTGGTGGTCACGGGCGGCAGCGACGGCATCGGCCTGGGCTTGTCCCAAGCGTTCGCGGCCTGCGGCGCGCATGTCGTCGTCACCGGCCGGGACAGGGACAAGCTCGAAAGGGCCAGGGAAAGCCTGGGGGAGGCATCGACCGGCATCGCCGCCGACCTGTCCAGGGAAGGCGCGGCCGAAACCCTGGCGGCGGCGATCCTCGCCCTGGGGCGCGGCCTGGACGTCCTGGTCAACAACGCCGGCATCGGCCTCTTCGATCCCCTCGCCGAGGTCACCGAGGAAAACTACGCCACGCACATGACGCTCAACCTCCGCACGCCTTTTTTCCTGTCCCGGGCGCTTCTCCCGACCCTGACGAAAAAAAGGGGCGCGATCATCAACATCTCTTCCTATTTCGCGGACAGGATGCTGCCCGGCCGGCTCTCGGCCCTCTACTCCATGACCAAGGGAGGGATCGACTCCTTCACCAAGGCCCTGGCCTTCGAACTCGGCCCGGTCGGCGTGCGCGTCAACGCCATCGCGCCCGGCACCGTGGAGACGCCGCAAGTGCGCCGCAACCTGGAGCGCCTGACCCCGGAAGGGCGTGAACGGTTCCAGGACATGATCCGCACCATCTATCCGTTGGGGCGCATCGGCCGGCCGGAGGACGTCGCGCCCATGGCCGTCTTCCTGGCCTCGCCGGCGGCGGGCTGGATCACGGGGCAGGTCTTCCACGTGGACGGCGGCCTGACGACGAACTGACCATGCCGCCGGACCGGGGCGTCATGCGGCGCACGACGCCCCGGTCCGGGCGGGAGAACGGCGAGGGACGGCGAAACGGCGATCAGTCCACGCGGTAGTGGCAGCCCAGCGACCGGCGGTTCTGCATGGCCGCGATGGTGATGGTGTAGGCGGCCTGGCAGCCGTGGAAGAGGTCCACGATGGCCTTGGAAAGCGGCGTTTCGCGGTAGAAGTCGTGCAGGTGCTTGTTGAGCTCGCGCAGATCCTCGAAGGCGCGCTTGAGGCGCGAGCCCGAGCGGTTGATGCCCACGTAGTTCCACATGGTGTTGCGGATGGTGGCCCAGTCCTGGGCGATCAGCGCCGGGTCCTCGTTGCGGTTGGACCCCGGGCTTACCCAGTCCGGGATGCTGTCCACGAGCCGGCGGCCGAGCGCCGCCTTGTGCCCGGCCCGCTTGCCGATGTCCTGGCCCACGCTGTAGCCCCACAGCAGGCACTCCAGAAGCGAGGTGCTGGCCAGGCGGTTGGCCCCGTGGATGCCGGTGCAGGCGCACTCGCCCGCGGCGTAGAGCCGCTCCAGGGTGGTGCGGCCGGTGTTGTCGGTGAGCACGCCGCCGCAGAAGTAGTGGGCCGCCGGCACCACCGGGATGGGCTGCTTGGAGATGTCGATGCCGAGCTGCAGGCAACCCTTGTAGACGGTGGGGAAATGCTCTTCCAGATTCTTCACGTAGTTGGCCACATCGAGGTAGACGCAGTCGTGGTCGGTCTTGAGCATCTCGGCCAGGATGGCCCGGGTCACGATGTCGCGCGGGGCCAGGTCCGCCCGGGGGTCGTAGCGCTGCATGAAGGGCTCGCCCCGGTCGTTGACCAGCCGCGCCCCTTCGCCGCGCAGGGCTTCGGTCACGAGCAGCCGGCGCTCGGCCCGGTGGAAAAGCGTGGTCGGGTGGAACTGCACGTACTCCGCGTTCATGACCTTGGCGAAGGCGCGCGAGGCCATGGCCAGGGCCGAGCCGATGGAGGAGCGGGTGTTGGAGGTGTGCAGGAACAGCCGGCCGCAGCCGCCCGTTGCCAGGACCGTGAAGTCGGCCAGGATGGTTTCCACCTGTCCCGAGACTTCGTTTAAGACGTAGGCCCCCAGGCACTGGTTGAGCAGCTGGTACTTGAATTCCAGCAGCGTGGCGTGGTGGTGGGAGGTGAGCAGGTCCACGGCCGTGCGCCGGGCCAGGACCTTGATGGCGGGATGGGCCTTGACCGCGGCCATGAGCCCTTCCATGATGCCGCGCCCGGTGCGGTCGGCCATGTGGAGGATGCGGGCCACGCTGTGGCCGCCCTCCTTGCCCATGTGCCAGCCGGAGCCGTCGCCCTTGCGGTCGAAGGGCAGCTTCAGGCGGTCGATGAGCATCTCCTGGACCACCTGTGGGCCGCGCTTGGCCAGGTACTTGACGGCCCGGGGCGAGTTGTGCCGCCAGCCGCAGGTGAACATGTCGCGCTCCAGGAGCTGGGGCGAGTCGTCCGTGCCGCGAAAGACGATGCCTCCCTGGGCCAGGGCGCTGTTGCCGTCGTCGAGATCCTCGCCCGAGGTGAGCAGGATCACTTCCAGACCGTGGTCGGCGAGCGTCAAGGCGGCCGTGAGCCCGGCCAGTCCCGACCCCACCACCAGGGCGTTCGCATGCATGCGGTAGACCATCGCGCGCACTCCCTCTTTGCGGCCCGCTTGATCAGGCCGAGATTTCCAGCATCTTGGCCACCGCCGCCGTGGCCGGCCCGCGCACGTCCTCGGGCACGGTCACGGGCGTGGCGGCGTCCAGGGAGTCAAGCAAGGCCAGCAGATTCTCCTCGCTGCCCCTGGCCATGTTGGAGCAGCCGGAGACGCACAGCGGCCGGATGGTCTTTTCGCCCTGCCAGCGCCGGGCGAGCCGGGAAACGAGATTGATTTCCGTGCCGATCACGATCTCGGCCCCGGCCGGGGCCTCGGTTACGTACTTGATGATGAACGAGGTGGAGCCGGCGGCGTCCGCGGCCTTGACCGTCTCCGGGGCGCACTCGGGATGGACCACCACCTTGGCCCCGGGATGGGCGGCGCGCACGGCGGCGATGTCCCGGGCCTTGAACCGCGAGTGGATGACGCACTGGCCGGGCCACAGGAGCACCTCGGCCCGGGAGGCGGCCTCGAGGTCCAGGCGCGAGCCGCCGCCGCGCACGTCCAGGATGTGCCGCTTTTCCGGGGCCACGCCCAGGGCGTCGCAGGTATTCTGGCCGAGCATCTTGTCGGGCAAGAAAAGCACGCCGCGCCCCTGGTCCAGGGCCCAGCGGAGCATCTTGCCGGCGTTGGCCGAAGTGCACACCGAACCGCCCCGCGCCCCCACAACGGCCTTCACCGCGGCCGAGGAGTTGACGTAGGTCAGCGGCAGCAGGTCGCGGCCGGCGGCGGCCAGGCGATCGAGCACCGTCTCGACCAGCCCGGCCGGGGCCATCTCCGACATGACGCAGGCGGCGTCGGGCGTGGGGATGTGCACGCGCTGGCCGGGCTTGGCCAGCATGGCCGCGGTCTCGGCCATGAAGAACACGCCGCAGAAAACGATGTCCCGGGCGGCCAGGCCGGCCACCTTGCGGGAAAGCTCCAGGGAATCGCCCAGGATGTCGGCGTGGGCCACCACCGCGTCGCGCTGGTAGTGGTGGGCGAGGATGGCCAGGGAGTCGCCGCGCTGATGGCGGATGTCCGTGATGCGCTGCGTGGGGGATGCGTTCATGAGGCGGTGGTCTCCTTGAGCAGCATGCTGAAGTCGGCGCTCGGCGCGGAATGGGTGATGCGCCCCACGGACACGAAGTCCGGGCCCAGGGCGGCGATGGCGGCCAGGGCCGGCAGGTCCACCCCGCCGCTGACCTCGGTCTCGATGCCCGGCGGCACCATGGCCAGGGCCTGGCGCATGGCCGGCGCGTCCATGTTGTCGAGCATGATCCGTGCCGGCCCCTCGGCCACGGCCTGGCCGACCTCCTCCAGGGTCCGGCATTCGATCTCCACCGGCGGCATTTCCTCCCTCCGGCCCTGGTAGGCCCGGCGCAGGGCGGCCATGGCCTGCGGGATGCCGCCGGCGCGGTCGATATGGTTGTCCTTGAACATGAGCATTTCGGCCAGGTTCTTGCGGTGGTTGACGCCGCCGCCGACGGTCACGGCGTATTTCTCGGGATAGCGCAGGCCGGGCAGGGTCTTGCGGGTGTCGAGCAGGCGCGTCTTGGAGCCGGCCAGGGCGGCGGCGGCCTGGGCGACGCGGTTGGCGATCCCGGAGAGATGGCACAGGAAATTGAGCATGACCCGTTCGGCCTTGAGCAGCGTCACGGCCGGGCCGTCGATGGCCGCGACCACGGTGCGGTCGGGCACGGCGTCGCCGTCGGCGACGAAAAAAACGACCTGGCAGCGCGCCGCCTCGCCCATGCGGTCGAGAACCAGCGGCAGGATGGGCAGCCCGGCGACGAGGGTGTCCTGCTTGGCCACGATGCGCGCGGCCAGCCGGTCCTCGGGGCTGAAAACGGCCAGGGAGGTCAGGTCCGGCCCGTCCTCGTCCAGGGCCAGGTCGATGGCCCGCAGCAAAAAGTCCCGGGCGGGACCGATGAAAAAGGCCTCGAAGCGGGAGTCGGTCATGGCTGCACGCGTCCGGGTATGAGGCCGGGACCGGAAACGCCGGGCGTCCGGGCCGGGGCCGGTGAGGGAAAGACGGGCGGCGGGACGCGCCGGGGCGCTTTCCGAACGGCGCGGCCTGGCGATGCGCCGAGCCGCGTTGGAAAAAATAGCTTTTTTGCCGGGTCGCGGCAAGCGGGAGGGGCTGGGAACTTTTGTCCGTCGTCCCGGAGAGGCGACCGGGCGGCACGGCCCCGAGGGGCGTCGCGCCTGGGCCGGGGGGACGTGTCATATTGACCCGGCGCACGGCCGCGAAGCGGTCAAAATTCCCTGGCGGAACTTACGACCGGCGTTTGCGCAGCCGCTCCAGCCTCGCGGCCAGGCGCGGCTCCAGGCCCTGGTCCTTGGCCGCGTAGTAGCCGCGGCCGACCAGGTCCTCAGGCAGGTAGTCCTGGTCCACCCAGGCGTCGGGGTAGGCATGGGGGTATTTGTAGCCCTTGCCGAAGCCCCATTCCCGCTGGAGGCGCGTGGAGGGATTGCGCAGGTGCAGGGGCACGGGCTTGACCCCGAACTGCATGATGTCCTTTTTGGCAGCCAGGTAGGCGGCGTAGGTGCTGTTGCTTTTGGGCGCCAGCGCCAGATAGACGACGGTCTGGGCCAGGGGGATAAATCCCTCGGGCATGCCGATCCTCTCCACTGCCTCGGCCGCCGAGACGGCCAGGGGCAGGGCCATGGGATCGGCCAGGCCGATGTCCTCGGAAGCGGCGATCATGAGCCGGCGGCAGCAGAAACGTGGGTCCTCGCCGGATTCCAGCAGGCAGGCCAGGTAGTAGAGGGCGGCGTCCGGGTCGCTGCCCCGGATGGACTTGATCATGGCCGAGGCCAGCTCGTAGTGCGAGTCGCCGTCCCGGTCGCCCCGGGCCAGGGCCTCGGGAAGCTGCTTTTTGAGCTCCTCGGCCGAGAGCTTGTCCTTGGGCAGGGCGGCGGCGAATTCCACGAGGTTTAAAAGCGTGCGGCCGTCGCCCGAGGACAGCATGGCCATGACCTCGAGGCTTTCGGGCGAGAGGTCGAGGCCGGCCTCCTTGGCCCCGCGCTCGGCCAGGACCAGCAGTTCGGCGTGGGAGAGCGGCCGCAGCCGAAAGACATGCAGCCGGGAGAGGAGCTGGCGCGTCACGGAAAAGGACGGGTTTTCCGTGGTAGTGGCCAAAAGCGTGATTTCGCCGGTTTCGAGCAGCGGCAGGAAGAAGTCCTGCTGGGCCTTGGAAAACCGGTGCAGCTCGTCGAGGATGAGGATTTCCTTGCCCTTGATGAGGTCGCGCAGGGCGGAAAGCCCGGCCTCGGGCGCGCTCACCCGCACATAGGGCCGACCCTTGGCCCGGGCCAGGATCAGGGCCAGGGTGGACTTGCCGCAGCCCGGCGGACCGAAAAAGAGCAGGCTCGGCAGGCGCGGGCCGGACAGGATGGCGGTCAGCCGGGAGATGACGTGGGTCTGGCCGACGAAATCCGAAAGCGCCGCCGGACGGCTGCGCTCGGCCAGGGGCCGCTTCTCGTTGCCAAGCAAATCCATGCACAAGCCTTCGTCGTGGTTGGCGGCGCTCGCCCGGGGCGGGCCGCGGGTTAGTTCGGGGTCGCGGCGTCGCCGCCGGCGGGCGCGTCCGCGAGGCCCGGCGCGGCGACCTCGCCGCCCAAGGCGGCGACCTTCTCGGCCAGGGGGCGATGGCGCACCAGGAGCCGGGGCGGCCCGGCGGCCGGGGTCTCCAGCACGACGTCGGCCTCGCCCCCGCGCCACAGGCACACTGCCAGCCCGGCCCCGTCGCGGCAATAGGGCCGGCCGAGGCGTTCGGTCAAGCGTCGCCCCAGGGCGTCCGCCTCGGCCGGCTCGGCCAGGACGGCGGCAGCGGCGAAGAAGCGCCCCTCGAAAAAACCGAGCGTCGTCTCGGCCAGGGCCGCGCCGGCGAATTCCCCGCCGCCCCCCGGCGGCGCGCAGTAGGCCAGCTTTTCGGCCAGCCCCCGGGGCAGGGGCACGGCCAGGGCGGCGCAGTCGGCCGGGCGGACCTGGCCGAAACGCAGGCCGCCGACCCCCGTCACCGGCTCCGGAGCGCGCGAGCAGCCGGCGAGCACCGCCAGGACCAGGACCGCGACGAACCGCCCGGCATGCTGCCGACGCCCCCTGCGCGCTGCCGGCGTCTCCCGCCCGGGGGCGGGAATCCCCGGCCCGTGGGCCTCTTGCCGTGCCCTGGCGTCGCCGCCGCCGAGAAGTCCAGCCGATGTGAATAAGAATTTTACATGCAGCATCGCTTTCCCCAGCCTTTGGCAGCAAGATTCAAACGCAGCATCTCGCACAACACGACAAAATATTATTCAATTTTTTCCTAAATTCTTTTTCATTTTTGCATCGCAATACAATGCATGAACATTCTCTGGACATCCTACGCAACGCGCCGGCTTGACAGCTTCATTCAATATGGTATTTTCATCTACATACTGGTTGCCGCTTGACCGTTTCAAACCGGACGAGAAGCAGCTGCGGCCGGCATCCTCATACAAAAATTCATAACGATTCCCGGCGACAAGCCTCCGGGCTTCCGCCTGCCGGAGCCCCCCAGGCCGGCGCGGCCGACACTCCAAGCGGCGCAAGCCCAAGCGCCGTTCCGCACGGTCCGCGCCGCCGGGACGCGCGGCGAGGCCCGGGAAAACCGGGTCCGGGAACGGCGGGCGGGCCCGCCCCCTTGCCGGAAAGCCACCGACAGCCCAGCCGCCATGCACCAACCACCGCGCCGAGGGCGTCAAGCCCGGAAACGGGCCGGCGACGGCGCTTCGCCCCGCAAATCCAAGCCGGCGGGCCGTCGCCCCCAAGGAGACCCATGACGTTTTTCGCACGGAAAGGCAGTATCCGGATTTTCGCACGACCCAAACGCCCTCGCAACTGGCTCGTCGCGGCCGGAGTCCTGCTTCTGGCCGTGGCCGCCGTGTCGTATCCCCGGCCGGACCGCAACGTCGCGCTGCCCCCGGCCGCCCTGCCCCACGCCGGCTGCCCGCCCTGGGCCGAGGGGCTTTGCGAGCCGCGCGCCAACCTCTTCGACCGCGCCGCCGTCGGGGAGGCGGCCGAGGACCCGTCCGAAGAAGTGCTCGTCGGCGCGGTCAGGTCCGGCCAGACCCTCGGCGACCTCCTCGGCGGCCATGTGGACCCGGCCGCCCTGGGGGCCCTGGCCGCGCCCGACGACTTCGCCTTCGAGAGCCTGCGCCCGGGCCAGGCCTACCGGATGACCCTGCGCGACCGGGAATTCGTGGCCTTCGAGTACGACGTGAGCCCCACCGAGACGTTGGTCATCGACGGCAGGGACGGCGAACTGGCCGCCCGTGTCGAGACCAGGGAAAGCGAGGTCCGGCGGGAGGTCATGGCCGGCACAGTGGATTCGAGCCTGTTTCGGGCCGTGGAGGAGGCCGGAGGCAGCGCCGAGACGGCCGTGGCCCTGGCCGACGTCTTCGCCTCGGACATCGACTTCTGCCGCGACATGCAGCCCGGCGACAGCTTCAAGGCGGTGATCGAACGGCGCTACGCGGAAGGGAAATACGTCGGAACCGGCCGGGTGCTGGCGGCGCGCTTCGTCAACCAGGGCAAGGTCCACGAAGGCTTCGCCCTGACCGACGGCAAGGGCGGGGACCGCTATTTCGACGCCGACGGCCGGCCCCTGCGCAAGACCTTCCTGCGCGCCCCGCTGTCCTTTCTGCGCATCACCTCGCGCTACTCCGGCTCGCGCCTGCACCCCATCCTCAAGGTGCGAAAGCCCCATTTCGGCGTGGACTACGCCGCGCCGACCGGCACGCCGGTGTGGAGCGTGGGCGCGGGCGTGGTCGTGGAACGCGGCCGCAACCCGGCCGCCGGCAACTACGTCACCGTGCGCCACGGCCAAACCTGGGCCACGCGCTACAACCACCTGAGCCGCTTCGCCAAGGGGCTGGCCAAGGGAACCAAGGTGGACCAGGGGCAGGTCGTCGGCTACGTGGGGCAGACCGGCTACGCCACCGGGCCGCACTTGGATTTCCGCATCTACAAGGACGGCAAGCCGGTCAACGCCCTGGACAATCCGCAAATGGCCGCCGATCCCCTGCCCGCCGCCGCCCTGGCCCGCTTCCGGCGCGAGGCGGCGCGCCTGGCCGCGCTCATGGACGGCAAGGACCGGGCGAGGGACGTGGCCGACCGCGAACCCGTCGCCTCGGGCCGGCTTCAGTAGTTCAGGCGTTCCAGGATGACGTTGCTGACCAGGAAGCCGTTTTTGGTCAGGCGCAGATGGCCGGCGCTGATGCGGATGAGGTCGTTTTGGCGCAGCGCCGTGACCAGCCCCTCGTTGTCCTTGATGAAATCGCGGCCCGTGGCCTGGCGGTAGGCGGCCAGGCGCAGGCCCTTGGCCGTGCGCAGGGAGAGCATCACCATCTCGCGCGCCTTTTCGGCCTGGCCGAGGACCTCGCCGCCCTGGCCGACCTTGCCCGATCGCACCGCGGCGATCCACTCCCCCAGGTCCGAGGGATTGGCGAAGCGCGCCCCGGCCAGGGTCGAGACCGCCGCCGGCCCCAGGCCCAGGTAGTCCCTGCCCTCCCAGTAGCCGGAATTGTGGCGGCTGACAAAGCCCATGCGGGCGAAGTTCGACACCTCGTATTGCAGGTAGCCCATTTCCTCCAGGAACTCGGCCCCGCGCACGTACATGCGCCCCTGCTCGCTTTCGCCCGGCAGGGCCACGCCGCCGGCGGCCACCTCCTCGGCCAGGGGCGTGCCCTCCTCCACGGTCAGGCCGTAGCAGGAGAGGTGCTCGGGCCGCATGCGCACGGCCAGCTTGAGCGTCTCCAGCCAGTGCCCCTCGCGCTGGCCGGGCAGGCCCCAGATGAAGTCCAGGCTGATGTTGGCGAACCCGACCTGCCGGGCCAGGGTGTAGGCGGTCACGGCCTGGGCCACGTCGTGGGGCCGGCCGAGGAATTGCAAATCGGCGTCGGACAGGCTCTGCACGCCGAGGCTCAGGCGATTGACGCCATACTTCAAGAGAAGCTTTAAGTATTGCCCGTCCAGAGCGGAATCGGGATTGGCCTCGAAGGTCCATTCCACGGCCGGGTCGATGTCGAACTGGCGGCGCAGCTCGGGCATGAGCCGCGACAAGGCCCAGGGCGGCAAAAGACTCGGCGTGCCGCCGCCGAAGTAGACCGTCTCGAGCTTCGGCCGGCCGAGCTTCTTGCCCCAAAGCCGCATCTCGGCGCAAAGCGAGGCCACATAGGTCTCGACCTCGGCCATGTCGAAGGGCCGGGACACGAAGTTGCAGTACCGGCACTTGCCCCGGCAGAAGGGAACGTGGATGTAGAGCAGCATGGCGCGGCGAAAACGGACCGTCCATCCTCGCGCCCCGGACCGTGACGGCCGGGGCGCGGCGCGGACCTAGGGACTTGCCCTCGATGTCCGCGTATGCGGGGTCAAAGGTTTCATGCCGGAAGATTGATTTTATTTCGCAGTCCGCCGACGTGTCGTCGTGAACGGCTCAAACCGGGGTCTTGCCATGGCCGCAGGGGCCGGCGTGGCCCTCGTGGCTGCCGGTGCGCTCGTAGTCCGTCAGGAAGTCCAGGAGTTTCTTCGTCTTGGCCGCGCTGGCCTCGTCGCCGACCTCCTCGAACAGGGCGATGGCCCGGGCATACCAGACCTTGGCCCCCTCCAGGTCGCCCTCGATGTTGGCGGTCAGGCCCAACTGGTGCGTGGTCTTGGCCTCGCCCACGACGTTGCCGTGCTTTTCCTCCAGGGCCAGGGCGCGCTCGTACCAGGATTTGGCCGTGGCGTAGTCCCCGGCCAGCTGGGCCACGACGCCGAGCTGGTGGCTGGTGACGGTCATGCCGCCGTCGAGGCCTTCCTTTTCGCTCGCGGCCAGGGACGCCTCCAGCCACTGCCGGGCCGCGGCGAGGTCGCCGGCCTCCTGGGCGGCCAGTCCCAGGTTGTGCCGGGTCATGGCCTGGCCCACGGCGTCGCCGGCCTTGGCGAAAGCGTCCAGCGCCTTTTCGAAGCCCTCCCGGGCGGCGTCGAGCTCCTTGCGCTCCAGGGCCTCCAGGGCGGCCTGGTGCAGGGCCTCGGCCTGGGTCAGGGCCGCGTCGTCGTGATTCGGGGTATCCATGAATTCCTCCGGTGGCCTCTCTCGGACGCGACGCGCCGACGGCCGGTTGACGTTGTCTCACGCCGCACGGCTTGGGTGACGCGGTTTCGCCTCCCGGTCAAGGCTTTTCGGGCTCCTTGGCGGCCTCCTTGACCGGCCGCAGGCAGTCCAGCACGCGCTGCTCGGCCTCGCGAAAGGCCTCGTCCGCCAGCCCGGCCACGGTCTCGCGCTCCACGTAGTGGATGGCCCCGCAGGGGCACATGGCGGCGCAGGCCGGCTCCTGACCCACCTGCCGGCGGGCGGCGCACAGGTCGCACTTGACGATCATGACCCCCTTGTCCGTCTCGAAGATGGCCATGTACGGACAGGCCAGCATGCACTGGCGCGACTCGCAGCCCCGGCACAACATGGGCAGGAGCACCATGGCCCCGTCCACGTCGCGGCGAATGGCCCCGCGCTTGCAGACCTTGGCGCAGTTGGCCTGCTCGCAGTGGCGGCAATACAGCGGGGCCATGAGCCCCGAGGCGGCCCGGATCATGTGGATGCGCGGCACGTCGTGGACGAACCGGCACACGTATTCGCAGGTCTCGCAGCCGATGCACTTGGAATAGTCGATGCAAAGCGTCTTTTGCTTGTCCATGGCGGGCACGTCTCCCCAGGATACGACCTACAACCCCCGCACCCGGGGAGCGTCCTTGAATGGGCCGCCGGGAAACCGGTCGGCCTCGCGGCTGATGAACTCGTCGCCGGAAAACTCCGTCTGGCGGTTCTGCGCCTTGAGCTCGAGCCAGTTGCCGAGCGAGCGCGCGGCGCGAAGCCCGGAATAGATGGCCTTGCCGATCTTGCTCGGGCCGGTGAGCGCGTCTCCGGCCACGAACACATTCTCGATGGCCGTCATGTTGAGCCAGCGCACCTCGCCCTTGCGCACGGATTCGAGCCCGAGCTCCTTGGCGAAGGGCGGCGTGGCCACCTCGCCGATGGCCGTGACCACCACGTCGGCGGGAAGCGTTTCGACCGCCTCGCCCTGGGGCGCGCGGCGGCGAAACTCGACGCCCACGGCCCTGTCCTCGCCCAGGACGCGCGTGGGCGCGCAGCCCTCGTGCCAGCGAACGCCCGAAGCCTCCAGCCGCTCGATCTCCAGGCTCCCGCAGGGAGCCTCGGCCCGGGTGCGCCGGTAGAGCATGTCCACGCCCGCCGCGCCAAGGGCCACCGCCCCGTGGGCCACGTCCACGGCCGAGTGTCCGGCCCCGACGACCACCACCCGCTTGCCGGCCACGTCCGGGGCCTTGACCCCCGGAGCGCAGTAGCGGGCCGCCCGGATGGGGAAGAGGAATTCCAGGCCCGAACACACCCCGGCCAGGTCCTCGCCCGGTACCTCCAGCCGGCGCGAGCGCCAGGAGCCGGTGGCGATCATGATGGCGTCGTGCTTTTTGACCATGTCGCCCAGGCCCTTGACGTCGGTGCAGAAATGGTCGCCCTCTTCCTCGAACAGCGGTGCGCTGCAACAGATCTTGGTATGGGTGTGGAAGACCACGCCGTACCGGCGGGCCATGCGCAACGTGCCGGCCTCGATGCGCGCGCTCGGGATGCGGTGTCCGGGAATGCCGAAGAGCATGAGCCCGCCGGGCTTGGGCATCTTGTCGTAGACCTCCACGGCGTGCCCCAGGCACGACAGGTAGCCGGCGGCGGCGAGCCCCGACGGCCCCGCCCCGACGATGCCCACGGACGCGCCGCTCGGCGGCGGCGGCTCGTCGCACAGGAAATTGAAATTCATGGCCTCCATGGCGACCTCCGGTTTGGCCCGAGCCTACGCCAAAGCCCGGGCCGACTCAACGGGCCGGATGACTTTCCCCCGGCTTTGTGCCACCACCGTGCCCCGCGAGAAGGACGGCAGCATGACGGGCATCTATCTCAAGCTGATCGCTTCGGCCGCGCTCTGGGGCGGCACCTGGGTGGCCGGACGGTACCTCGGCCGGACCATGAGCCCTTTCCCGGCGGCGTTCGCGCGCTTCGCCCTGGCCTCGGCCTTTCTGGTCTTCCTCACGGCCCGCCTGGAAGGCGGCCTGCCGCGCCTGACCCGGGCCAACTTCCCCTGGCTTTTCGCTTTGGCCGCCACCGGCATCTTCGCCTACAACGCGCTTTTCTTCGCCGGCCTGCGCACGGTCCCGGCCGGCCGGGCGGCGCTCATCGCGGCGGCCATCCCGGCCGTGGTGGCCCTTTGTTCCGCCGCGATCTTCCGGGAACGCTTCGGCCTCCTCAAGGCCGGGGGCGTCGCCCTGTCCTTTTTCGGCGTGGTGCTCATCGTCGGCGACGGCGACCCGGGACGTCTCCTGTCCCAACGCCTCTCCACGGGCGATCTGTACATCTTCGGCTGCGTGCTCGCCTGGGCGGCCTACACCCTGGTCGGCAAGAAGGCCATGGAGCGCGTGGCCCCCTACGGCGCGGTGGCCTGGTCGTGCATCCTGGGCGCGGCCATGCTCCTGCCCCCGGCCCTGGCCACGGGCCTCGTCCGGGAGGCGGCCGCGGCCGGCCCGGCGGCCTGGGCCTGCCTGCTCTTTTTCGGCGTGCTGGCCACGGGGTTCGGGTTTTCCTGGTACTACGAAGGAGTGAAAGCCATCGGTCCGACCCGGGCCGGGGTCTTCATCAACCTCGTGCCCGTCACGGCCGTGCTCCTCGGCTGGCTGCTGCTTGGCGAACCCCTGTCCGCGGATTTGATCCGGGGAGGAATGTGCGTGCTGGCCGGGGTTTGGCTCACCAACCGGCGTCCAAGGTCTTTGGAAAGCCGATAACGGTCTTGCGCTTGGGCCGTCTTGAGGCTAGATGAGACAGCAATTTCCCGCCTGGAGTCCGTTGATGGAGATGCCCGCTAGCCCGGCGACCGTGCTGATCGTCGATGACGCGCCGTCGAACTTGGCCATCCTGACCGAGACGCTTCGCGGCGAATTCGACGTGCGCATCGCCACCAGCGGCCCGGAAGCCTTGCGTCTGGTGGACGCCTCCCCGCCGGACCTGATCCTGCTCGACATCCTCATGCCGGACATGGACGGCTATGAGGTCTGCCGCCGCCTCAAGACGGACCACGCCACCAAGAACATCCCGATCATCTTCCTCACCGCCAAAAACGAAGTGTCCGACGAGACGTTGGGGTTGGCGCTCGGCGCGGTGGACTACATCACCAAGCCCGTGACCGTGCCCGTGGTCCAGGCCCGGGTGCGGGCCCACGTGGAGCTCAAGCGCCGGGGCGACCTGCTCGAAACGCTGTCCATGCGCGACGGCCTGACCGGCATCCCCAACCGCCGGCGCTTCGACGAGTGCCTGCAGCGGGCTTGGCGGCACAGCATGCGCTGCGCCACGCCGCTGTCCGTGATCATGGCCGACATCGACGATTTCAAGGCCTACAACGACGCCTACGGCCACATGGCCGGCGACGCCTGCCTGCGCAGCGTGGCCACGGCCCTGACCGGAGCCCTGCGCCGGCCCGGCGACCTGGCGGCGCGCTTCGGCGGCGAGGAATTCGCCATCGTGCTCGAGGACACCGACCTTGCCGGCGCACAGCACGTGGCCGAGGCCATGCGCCTGACCGTCAGGGCGCTCGGCATGGAGCACGTCGGCTCCCGGGCCGCTCCGGTCGTCACGGTAAGCCTCGGCGTGGCCTCGGCCGTGCCCGTGGGCGGGCTTTTGCCGGAATCGCTTCTGCTCGCCGCCGACCGCATGCTCTACCAGGCCAAACTGGCCGGCCGCGACAGGGTCGTGGCCGACTGCCTGCCCCTGGCCTGCTAGCCCGCCGCATCGGGAGGCGGGCCATTTCCCGGAAAAGCGCGCATTGCCGCCTCGCTGTCCGCATTCCGCCGGGAGAGGCCCCGGCAACGCGACGTCGCCCCCCGCCCGGCCGGGCCCAGCCGCGCGGCCTTGATCGGCCGCGACAACTCTGCTATCCGGTTACGGTTCCACAGCGCCCTGGCGAACCCCGCGCCGGAGACTCCGGCGTCGTCGGCTACGACCTTGGCCCCGCACCGTCCAACTCAAACCCCGGGAGCGTACCATGCGCAAGCGTCTTGGCCTTCTTCTGGCCGCCCTGGCCGTCTTTGTCCTCGCCTGCGGCGGCGTGGCCGCGGCCGAGGAAAAAGTCTACGTCAACGGCATCGACTTCGGCTTTCCGCCCTTCGGCTTCGTGGACAAGGACGGCAAACCCACGGGCTTCGACGTCGAGTCCCTCGACTGGATCGCCAAGAAGATGGGTTTTACGGTCAAGCACCAGCCCATGGACTGGGACGGCATCATCCCCGCCCTTCTGGCCAAGAAGATCGACATCATCGCCTCGGGCATGAGCGCCACGGCCGAGCGCGCCCAGAAGGTCGACTTCTCCATCCCCTACTATGAAGTCACCCAGGTGCTGGTGGTGCCGGAGAAGGAAACCGCCTCCCTGGCCGACCTGCTCAAGTCCGGCAAGAAGCTCGGCGTCCAGCGCGGCACGGTCACGGCCAAGCTGCTCGAGGAGCTCGTCGCCAAGCCCGGCTACAAGTTCGAGCTCGTGCCCTACGACTCCACGGACCTGTCCATGGAGGACGTGAAGATCGGCCGCATCGCCGGCTCCGGCATGGACAGCACCATCGCCAACGAAGTCATGAAGAACCCCGGCATGAAGATCGCCGGCACCTTCGACGCCGCGCCCGAGAAGTACGGCTACGCCATGCGCAAGGAAGACAAGGAATTCCAGGACAAGGTCAACAAGGGCTTAAAGCTCCTCATGGCCGATCCCTACTGGAAGGAACTCAAGGCCAAGTACGGCCTGTAGCCCTCTCGCCGTCCCGCCCGGACCGCCGCGACGCGGCCCGGGCGGGGCGACTTCCCGGACGTGCATTTCATGGAAGGATTCCTCAAGGCCGCCCTGGCTTCCTGGGAAGCCCTGCCCTACATTCTGGGCGGGCTGTGGTGGACGGCCGGGCTCATCCTCGGGGCCATGGCCCTGGGCCTCGCCCTGGGCGTGCCCCTGGCCGTGGCCCACGTCTACGGCGGCCGCCTGACCAGGCGGCTCGTCACGGGCTACGTCTGGCTCTTTCGCGGCGTGCCCATCCTGGTGCAGCTCTACCTCTTCTATTTCGGCATCATGGCCTACTTGAGCGAACTGCCGGCCCTGTCCTTCCTGCCGCTCTCCTCGGGATTTTTTTCCGCCGTGGTGGTCCTCGGTCTCACCAGCGCCGCCTACCAGTCGCAGATCTTTCGCGGGGCCATGCAGAGCCTGCCCGCCGGGCAGCTCAAGGCCGCCCGGGCCCTGGGCCTTTCCGACGGCCAGGCCATCCGGACGATCATCCTGCCCCAGGCCCTGCGCCTGTCCATTCCGGCCTGGTCCAACGAGTATTCCATCCTGCTCAAGGACTCCGCCCTGGCCTTCACCATCGGCGTCCTCGAAGTCATGGCGCGCACGCGTTCGGTGGCCGCCGTCACCCACCAGCCGCTGCCGCTTTCCATCCTGGCCGGGGCGCTCTTCTTCTTTCTCACCTGGGCCGGCATCAAAACCCTCAAACGCCTGGAAGCCAAGGTGCGCATCCCCGGATACGCGCACCAGGGAACGCTGTAGCATGGACCAGCCGGCCATTTTGCGCGTCGAGAACATCGTCAAGACCATCGGCGGGCAGCGCATTCTCGACGACGTCTCCTTTTCCGTCAAAAAAGGCGGGCTCAAGGTGCTCATCGGCCCGTCCGGCGCCGGCAAGTCCACCCTGCTTTCCTGCATCAACTTCCTTTCGCCGCCCGATTCCGGCACGGTTTCCCTGGACGGCAAGCCCGTCAACGGCAAGAGCAAGAAGGAGCTTTTGGCCCTGCGCCAGCAGGTCGGCATGATCTTTCAGGATTTCAACCTCTTCGACCACCTTTCCGCCATGGAGAACGTGCGCGTGGCCCTGATCAAGGTCAAGGGCCTGGACAAGCGCGCCGCCACCAACCGGGCCATGGAAGAGCTCGCCCGCGTGGGCCTGGCCGACAAGCCGAGCCTGTACCCGGCCCAGCTTTCCGGCGGCCAGAAGCAGCGGGTGTCCGTCGCCCGGGCGCTGGCGCTCGACCCCAAGGTGCTGCTCCTCGACGAGCCCACCTCGGCGCTGGACCCCGAACTCATCGGCGAGGTGCTCACCGTCATCCGCGACCTGGCCGACGAGGGCATGACCATGGTCATGGCCACGCACCAGATCAGCTTTTCCGCGTCGCTGGCCGACGAGTTCCTGTTCATGGAACAGGGGCGCATCGTGGAGCGCGGCGCGCCGGCCGTGCTGCTTTCCCGCAACTCCGGCAGCCGCACCCAGTCGTTTTGCGCCAAGCTGAGCGAACTGGCCGGCGACGCCTCCTGCGAGATCGCCTCCTAGGGCCGGCGCATCATGGAAGGCTTCCTCGACTTCGCCGTAAGCCGCATCATCCCGGCCCTGGACGCCGGGCTCTGGACGAGCGTCCTGCTCATCGTCCCGGCCTCGCTGCTCGGCGTCGCCATCGGCGTCACCGTGGGCACGGCCCGGGTCTACGCCCCGCGCCCCGTGGGCAAGGCCCTGGACTGGTACGTCTCCCTGTTCCGGGGCACGCCGCTGGTGGTGCAGCTTTATTTCTGGTACTTCGCCCTGCCTTACGTCTCCATCGGCGGCGTGAGCCTGGTGCTTTCGCCCATGTGGGCCTCCATCATCGGCTTCGCGCTGTGCAGCGGGGCCTACCAGTCCGAGTACATCCGAGGGGGGCTTCTCTCCATCAAGCGCGGCCAGCTGCGCGCCGCCCAGGCGCTCGGCATGACGCCGCTGACCACCATCACTTCCGTGGTCCTGCCCCAAGCCTTCCGCCGGGCGCTTCCGGGCTGCGGCAACGAGATCATCTACCTCATCAAGTATTCGTCCCTGGCCTCCATCATCACCGTGAGCGACCTGACGGGCATGGGGCGCAGCCTGGCCAAATCCACCTTCCGCAACACGGAGGTCTTCATCGTCGTGGGGCTTTACTACCTGGCCCTGGTGACCGTGGCCACCTTCGTCCTGCGCGCGGTGGAAAAGCGGCTGGAGCTGCCGGGGTTCGAAACGAAAAAGGACTAGCCAACCGTGGACGCAAGCCTCCTTGCCGCCCTGTCCCGGGAGCTGGGACCGGGCCTGCGCATCGACGAAGCCAGCCGCGAAGCGGCCGCCACCGACGATTCGGGCCTCGTCGCCCGGCCGGACGCCGTCTTTTTCCCCAAAAACGCCGACGAGGTCGGCCGGCTCCTGCGCCTGGCCAAGGCCCACGGCTTCCCCGTCACCCCGCGCGGGGCCGGCACCGGCCTTTGCGGCGGCTGCCTGCCGCTGCGCGGCGGCGTGGTCGTGTCCACGGCGGCCATGGACCGCATCCTTTCCATCGACACGGTCAACGGCGTGGCCGTGGTCGAGCCCGGGGTGGTCACCAAGACCCTGCGCGAAGCGGCCGCCGCCAGCGGCCTGTTCTATCCGCCCGATCCGGCGAGCCTGGCCACCTGCACCATCGGCGGCAACGCCGCCACCAACGCCGGCGGCCCGGCCTGCGTCAAGTACGGCGTCACCCGCGACTACGTGCTGGGGCTTACCGCCGTGCTGCCGGACGGGGAGCTCCTCAAGGCGGGCGTGGCCACGCGCAAGGGCGTGGTGGGCTACGACCTGGCCGGACTTTTCGTGGGCAGCGAAGGCACGCTCGGGGTCATCACCGAGCTGACGGTCAAGCTCATCCCGCATCCGCGCGCCGTGCGCACCATGGTGGCGCTTTTTTCCGACGCCTGGGCGGCCGTCGCGGCCGTGTCGTCGGTCATGACCTCGGGCATCTGCCCGTCGGCCGTGGAATTCATGGACCGGGCCTGCCTGGGGCTGGTGGAGGAGCTGTTGCCCTTCGAGCTGCCGGGCCGGGACGCGGCCCTGCTCCTGCTCGAGGTGGACGGCGACGCGGACACCACGGACCGGGACGTCTGCCGCGTGGCCTGCATCTGCCGCGACGCCGGGGCGTTGGCCGTGCTGCCGGCCGACGACGCGGACCGGCGGGAGCAGCTCTGGGACATCCGCCGCCAGACCTCCACGCGCATCCACGAGAGCGCGCCGGTGTACCTGTCCGAGGACACGGTGGTGCCCATCGCGCGCATCCCGGACCTCATCGAGACCCTGCCGGGGCTGGCGGCGCGCTTCGCCATGACGGTCTACGCCTTCGGCCACGCCGGCGACGGCAACATCCACGTCAACGTCACCGGCCCGGAAGGCAGCCGCGCGCGCGGCCACGACCTGGTGCGCGCCCTGGTCGCCGAGGTGCTGCGCCTGGGCGGCACCATGTCCGGCGAACACGGCGTGGGCGTGACCAAGCAGCCGTTCATCGACATGGAGCTCTCGCCCCGGTCCTTGGAGTTGCAACGAGGGCTGAAGGCGCTGTTCGACCCGAACGGGGTGATGAACCCTGGCAAGGTTCTCCCCTGACCCCCCTTTCCCAATGACGAACGCCCCCGGTCGAAACCGGGGGCGTTCGTCATTCCCCTTGCGGGAGGTCCAGGAGGGGCCGTCGCCCCTCCTGGCCGCCGGAGGCGTTTCTTCTCTTTCTATTCTCCCGCTTCCGCTTCCTCGCCCGCCGTTCTCTTGAGCCGCGCCAGCAGGTCGATCTGGAAGTCCTTGCGGTCGAAGCTCACCATGTAGGGGTTGTCCGAGAACTGGAGCGAATCCACCGGGCAGGTCTTGGCGCACTGGCCGCACAGGCTGCACAGCGAGAAATCCACGATGAACGCGCCGGGCGTCTTGCAGCCCTTCTGGGGGGGCGGGGCCATCTTGGCCGGACCGCCCTCCTCGCCTTCCTTGGGGGCCACGGGGCACAGGATGGTGATGCAGCTCGACGGACAGGCCTTCACGCACGCGCCGCAGGCCACGCAGCGCGGCACGGCCGGGTCGTCTTCCTTGCCGATGAGCTCCACATGGCCGCGATAGGTCACGAGGGCGTCGCGCGCCACTTCCTCCATGGGATAAATCACGGTCACGCCCGGCTGCAGAAAGGCCTTGCCCGTGACGCCAAGGCCGATGACGAGGCTTTTGAGCCCCGTGTAGGCTTCCTCGATGAGCTGCGAAACCGACATGTCAGCCTCCGAATCCGGCCACGATCACGGCCAGGGCAAGGTCGAGAAGCGCCAGGGGCGTGAGCCACTTCCAGCTGAGGTTGAGCAGCTGGTCGAAGCGCACGCGCGGATACGTCCAGCGCAGCCAGATGATGAAGAAGAGGATGCAGTAGATCTTGACCAGGAACCACCACACGCCGGGCAGGAAAGGCCCCTGCCAGCCGCCGAGGAACAGCGCCGCCGCCACGCCCGAGACGATGATCATGTTGGCGTATTCGGCCAGGAAAAAGAGGCCGAAGCCCATGCCCGAATATTCGGTGTGGAAGCCGGCCGTGAGTTCCGACTCGGCCTCGGGCAGGTCGAAGGGGGCGCGGTTGGTCTCGGCCACGGCGCAGACCAGGAAGATGAAGAAGGCCAGGGGGTTTTTCACGCCGTACCACTGCCACGGCCAGCCGCCCTGCTGGGCGGAGATCTGGTACAGGTCCAGCGACCCGGCCGTGATGGCCACGGCCATGACGGAAAGGAGCAGCGGCACCTCGTAGGCCACGGACTGGGCCACGGAACGGGCGGCCCCGAGCAGGCCCCATTTGTTGTTGGATCCCCAGCCGGCCAGGATCAGCGACAGGACGCCGAGCCCGGAAAAGGCCAGGATGAGCACCAGCCCCAGATTCATGGGGATCATGGACAGCTCCGGCGCCCAGGGCAGCGGCAGGAAGCACACCGTCACCGGGGCGAAGGCCAAAAGCGGCGCGGTCCAATAGAGGATCTTGTCGCTGCCGGCCGGAGCCACGAGCTGCTTGCCGATGAGCTTGACCGCGTCGACCAGGGGCTGGAGCAGGCCGTGGGGGCCGACGTGCAGGGGGCCCGGGCGCAGTTGGCAATGGCCGGCCACCTTGCGCTCGACCCAGACCAGCACCAGGCCGTTGAGGCCCACGAAGGCGAAGATGCAAAGGAGTCCGATCACCAGGCGCGTGAGCGGATGATCCAGGCTCAAAAGCTGTTCCAGGTTCATCGGTCGATCTCCGGGATGACGAGGTCCAGGCTGCCCAGGATGGACACGGCGTCGGCCAGCAGCGTGCCGCGCGCCAGTTCGCAAAAGACGCTCAGGTTGGAAAAGCCCGGGGCGCGCAGCTTGACCCGGTAGGGCTTGGGCCCGCCGTCGGAGCGCACGTGGACGAGGATCTTGCCGCGCGCGCCTTCCACGGCGAAGCAGGCCTCACCCTTGGGGGGCTTGACGGTCTTGCCGACCTTGGCCTGGACGGGCCCCTCGGGCAGGGCCGAAACGGCCTGGTCGATGATGTCGCAGCTGGTGACGAGCTCGTCCAGGCGCACCATGTAGCGGGCCATGGCGTCGCCCTCGCGGTAGGTCGGGATGCGGAAGTCGAAGCGGTTGTAGACGCCGTAGGGCTCGGCCCGGCGGGTGTCCACGGGCGCGCCCGAGCCCCGGATGCACGGCCCCGTGGCGCCGTAGCGCCGGGCCAGGTCCACGTCCATGACGCCGATGCCCTCGCAGCGGCCGCGCAGGATCACGTTGTCCGTGACCAGGTCGCGGTACATGGGCAGGCGCGAGCGCAGGTGGCGGGTGAACGCCAGGCAGCGCGAGGCGAAGTCGGCCGGCACGTCGCCGTAGACGCCGCCTATGGTGAAGTAGGAATAAGTCAGGCGCGAACCGGTGACGGCTTGCAGGAGGTCGAGGATGATCTCGCGGTCGTCGAAGGCGTACATGATGGGGGTAAACGCCCCGAGGTCGAGGAGATAAGCCCCCCACCAGAGCAGGTGGGAGCTGATGCGGTTGAGCTCCGTGACGGCCACGCGGACGTACTCGGCCCGCTCGGGAACCTCCACGCCCATAAGCCGCTCCACCGCGCCGGCGTAGGCCCAGTTCCAGGCCATGGCGTGCAGGTAGTCCACCCGGCCCATGTTGGGCATGAACTGCATGTAGGTCTTCTGTTCGGCCATCCACTCGTGCATGCGGTGGATGTAACCGAGCACGGGCTCGGCGCGCAGGATGTACTCGCCGTCGAGCTCGAGCATGATGCGCAGCACGCCGTGGGTGGACGGGTGCTGGGGGCCCATGCTGAGGATGAGCTTGTCGTCGGTGGGCCCCGGCTCGAAGCGGGCCGAGGCCAGATCGCCCCGAAGGGCCGTGGGATCGAAGGCTTGCATGGTTCCTCCTCGGCCCTACGCGTCCTTGGACGCGGCCGGGGCGGCCTTGGCCGCCGGCTTGGGTTCGGCCGTCGGCTCGGGTTCCGGCGCGGCCAGGCCGCAGTCCACCAAGTAGGCCAGGGGCACGAGGTCGGCCAGGGACTTGCGCGCCTTGGGGGCCTTGACGAGGGGATGGCCCTCGAAATCCTCGGGCAGGAGCAGATAGTGCAGGTTCGGGTGGCCGACGAAGTCGATGCCGTAGAAGTCGAAGCATTCCCGCTCGTGCCAGTCCGCGCCGGGATAGATGTCGCTTATGGTCGGCACGTTCGGCGCGTCATGGGGCACGGTCAGGCGCAGGACCACACGGTTGGCCCCGTCGAGAAGGCTTAAGTGGTAGGCCACCTCGAAGCCCTCCTCCAGGTCCGAGGCCATGACGTCCTCCAGGAGGTAGCCCTCCTTGTCCATGAGGACCACGGCGTCGTGGATGGTCTCCGGGGTCAGCGTCACGGAGGCCACGCAGCCGGTGGCGGCATGGCTGAGGGGCGCGGAGCAGGCCGCGCCGAGCTTGGCCACGAATTCGGGAATCATTTAAGGCCTCCCTGGGGAACCTGCCACCAGCGCTTGCCGGTGATCTTCTGCTGGAGCGCGAAAAGCCCTTCCAGAAGCCCCTCGGGCCGGGGTGGGCAGCCGGGCACGTAGACGTCCACCGGGATGAGGGTGTCCACGCCCTGGATGACGCCGTACTGGCCCTCGATGTTGAAGGGGCCGCCGGAGATGGCGCAGTTGCCGAGCGCCATGACGTAGCGCGGGGCCGGCATCTGCTCGTAGAGCCGCACCACGGCCGGGGCGATCTTTTTATTCACCGTGCCGGCCACGATCATGAGGTCCGACTGGCGCGGCGAGGGGCGGAACACTTCCGCGCCGAATCGGGCGATGTCGAAGCGGGCCATGCCCACGGCCATCATTTCGATGGCGCAGCAGGCCAGGCCGAAGGTCATGGGCCAGATGGACATGGCCCGGCAGACGTCCACCAGCTTCTGGACGGCCGGGGTGGCCACAAGGGCCGGATCGACCGTGTTTACGGCCGGGGCGCAACCTGGATTTTCCGGGGCCATGTGAACACTCCCTTGCGCATGAAGTAAATGATGGCGGCGGCGAGCACCGCGATGAAGACCAGCAATTTGACGGCGGCTTCCAGGCCCTGCGGCGTGGCGTAGAGCGCCGCGACCGGGAAGAGGTAGAGGATGTCCACCTCGAAGGCCAAAAAGATCAGGGCGTAGAAGTAGTAGTTGATGCCAAACTTGACCCAGGTGCGGCCGTGGGTGGGCACGCCGCATTCGTAGGTGTCGGCCAGGGCTCCGCCGTGGGCCTTGGGCGCGAGGATGAGCGACCCAAGCAGCGGCCCGGCCCCGAAAAGCACCCCGCCCAGGAAGAAGAGCAGTATCGCCGCCTGAAACCAGGTAAAGACCATGTGTCTTTCCCTCCTTGCCTTAAGGGTGCAGTTGCGTGCCGGCCAGGGCCGCCAGGTCGTAGAGCGGCGCGGGCAGAATGCCGAGCAGCAGCACCAGCGCGGCCAGCACCCCGCCGAAGACCAGCGAGGCGCGCGGCACGGCCAGGGCCGGGGCGTCGGACTCGCCGGTGTAGGCGTGGCGCACCAGGCTTAGGTAGTAGTAGATGGAGATGGCCGTATTGAGCACGGCCACGATGACCAGCCAGTGGTAGCCCTGGTCCCAGGCCGCCGAGAGGAGGAAGAGCTTGCCGGTGAATCCGGCCGTCGGCGGCAGGCCGACCAGGGCGAAGGCGGCCACGGCCAGGATCATGGCCAGGCCGGGCGCGCGCCGGTACAGGCCGTCGAGGTCGTCCAGGCTCGGGTTCTCGCCGCCGGCGGCCATGGTGCACACGACGTAGAAGGCGGCCAGGTTCATGAGGATGTAGGCCAGGCTGTAGAAGGCCGCGGCCGAGAGCCCGGCGGCCGAGCCGGCGGCCAGGCCCAGCATCACGTAGCCGGCGTGGGCCACGGACGAATAGCCGAGCAGGCGCTTGAGGTCGCGCTGCACCAGGGCGGCCAGGTTGCCGGCGGTCATGGACACCGCCCCGAGGATGGCCAGGATGTTCGTCACCTCCATGTGCGGCGCGACGAAGGCGGCCAGGCGCACCAGCACCACCACCGCCCCGAGCTTGGGGATGGTGGCCACGTAGGCGGCGGTTTCATTTTTCGCCCCCTGGTAGACGTCAGGGCACCAGAAGTGGAACGGGAAGAGCGCCAGCTTGTAGAAAAAGCCGGCCAAAAAGAGCGTGAGGCCAAGCACGGCCAGGGGCGCGTCGGCGAAGCTCCAGGACGTGGTCGCCAAAGCGGCGATATAGGTCGTGTGCTTGGCGGCCATGATGTAGGACAGGCCGAAAAGCGCCAGGGCGGTGACGGCCGCGCCGAAGAGGATGTACTTGATGCCGGCCTCGGCGGCGCGCCGGTCCTGGCCGCGAAGGGGGATTAGCGCGTAGAGGCTGTAGGAGGAAAGCTCCAGGGCCAGGTAGAGCGTCACGAGCTCCACGCAGGAGGCGAGGAGCATGAGTCCCCAGGCGGACAGGCCAAGGAGCATGAAGTAGTCCGGCGTCATGTCCTTGTCGTCCTTTTTGCCCGCGCCGATGCCCGTGACCACGGCAAATCCCAGGGCGATGACGAGCTTGAAGAACTGGGACAGGGCGTCGAGCCTGTAGGTGGCGTGGAGCCACTCGCCCCGGGCGGGAAGGCCCATCAGGGCGGCCAGCACGCCGATGGCCGCGGCGGCGGGCAGCCAGCCCGCCACGGAGCGCGCGCCTTTGACGCTCGCCACGAACAGGGCGCAGACCAGCCCCAAAAGCCACAGTTCCGGCAACAGCATGTAGATGGTCATGGAAGCTCCTTCACGGCCACGTCGGAGGATTGGGCCACGGTCAGCGGCGCGGCAAGCTCCATGCGCGCGGCAAGGGGCATGTCGGATGTCAGGCCCAGGGCCTGGTTCTTGGCCTGCATGGCGGAAAGCACCCGCTCGATGGACGGCTCGATGGTCTTGATCGCCAGGGCCGGGGCCAGGCCGATGTAGAAGACGAGCAGCGCCAGGGGAATCAGCGTGGCCCACTCCCGCGCGCCCAGGTCATGCCAGCTCTTCTTGAAGGAGGTCGGCTCGCCCCAGGTCACGCGCTGGAGCAGGCGCAGCATGTAGGCGGCGGCCAGCATGGCC
Source organism: Pseudomonadota bacterium (assembly GCA_023390395.1). GTDB lineage: Bacteria > Desulfobacterota > Desulfovibrionia > Desulfovibrionales > Desulfovibrionaceae > Solidesulfovibrio. The sequence goes on from JAEWCY010000218.1 coordinate 32,060, forward strand.
CCCGGCACGGCGGCGAAGCCCACCCAGGGGTTGCCGGCGAAGGCGCCGATCAGGACCAGCACCTCGCCCACGAAGCTGTTGGTGCCGGGAAAGGCCAGGGAAGAGAAGGAGAAGACGCCGAAGAGGAACATGAAGGCCGGCATGAACTTGCCCAGGCCCTGGTTGTCGGCGATCTCGCGGCTGTGGCTGCGCTCGTAGAGCAGGCCGATCATCATGAACAGGCCCCCGGTGGTGATGCCGTGGTTGAGCATCTGGAGGATGGCCCCGGAGACGCCCTTGACGCTGAAAAGGAAGATGCCGAGGGTCACGAAGCCCATGTGCCCCACGGACGAATAGGCGATGAGCTTCTTGATGTCCGACTGCCCGAGCGCGATGCAGCCGCCGTAGAGAATGGAGGCGATGGACACGGCGATCATGATCGGCGCGGCCGTGACCGAGGCGGCCGGGGTCAGCGGCAGGCAGAAGCGCAGGAAGCCGTAGGTGCCCATCTTGAGCAGGATGGCGGCCAGGAGCACGCTGCCCGCGGCCGGGGCCTCGACGTGGGCGGCCGGCAGCCAGGTGTGGAACGGGAACATGGGCACCTTGATGGCGAAGGCCAGCGCCATGGCCAGGAACGCCCACATCTGGAAGCGGAAGGAATAGGATTTCTCCATCAGCTCCGGAATGGCGAAGGTGCCGCCCACCTGCCTGAAGGCCACGATGGCGGCCAAAAGCAGCGTGGAGCCGGCCAGCGTGTACAGGAAGAACTTGATGGAGGCGTAGCGCCGCCGGGGCCCGCCCCAGACCGCGATGAGCAGGTACATGGGCACGAGCATGGCTTCCCAGAAGACGTAGAAGAGCACGAAGTCGAGCGCCGCGAACACGCCGATGCAGGCCGAGGTCATGAGCAGCAGACAGAAGTGGAATTCCGTCACGCGCTTACTGATGTAGGTCCAGGACCCGAGCACGCAAAGCGGCAGCATGAGGGCGGTCAGAAGAATCATGTAGAGGCTCAGGCCGTCCACGCCCAGGTGGTAGGACATGCCGAGCGCCGGCAGCCAGGGCGCGTGCTCCACGAACTGGAAGGCCGGCCCGTCCGGCGCGTAGCCCAGCAGCGGCAGGGCCAGCAGGCACTCCGCGATCCCCGCGACCAGGGTCACGAGGCGCGTCGTGCGCTCGCCCGGCCGCAGGAGCAGCAAGGCCACGGCGGCGACGAGCGGCAGCACGATCAGCGCCGTCACCACCGGAAATCCATATTGCGTCGTCATGCAAAGCTCCCTTTCCCTTGGCGTTTAGCCCATGAACCAGACGATGGCGAAGACGACCAGGCCGATGGTCACGGCGGCGGCCAGGTAGTCCTGGAGCCGGCCGGTCTGGCCGCGGGCCACCGAGGCCCCGCCGACCTCGCGCACGCCCCGGGCCGAGCCGTCGAGCACGCCGTCGATGACCTTGGCGTCGAAGACGCTGGTGCCGAGCCCGGCCTCGATGAGGGCCTTGAGCCCGATCTTCTCGTAGACGTCGGTCCAGACGTTATCGATGGCCGCCGCCGGCACGGAGACGAGCTTCACGAAGCTCCGGCCGACGAGCCGGTACAGGAAGTCGAAGTCCAGGTTGCGGCTGGGGTGCGGCGGAATGATCTTGCGCATGAGGTAGAAGCCAAGGCCGGTGAAGCCCAGGATGCAGCAGGCCTGGAGCACGTGCCAGGGCGTGTAGGGCATGTAGTCCGTGGGGAACGGCAGCAGCGAATAGAGCGTTTGCGGGAACAGGCCGATGCCCAGGCACAACAGCGAGGAGATGCCCATGCCGAGGTACATGTTCCAGGGAATGGGCTTTATCTCCACCGTGCTTTTGGGCTTGGCCCAGAAGGCGAAGTACGGGAGCTTGATGCCGACGGAAAGGAACGTGCCCACGGCGGCCAGCTCCATGCCGAGCGCCAGCCACGTGCGGTGCGCCTCGGCCGCGCCGGCGATGGTCATGGTCTTGGACACGAAGCCGTTGAAAAGCGGCATCCCCGAGATGGAGACCGCGCCGACCATGTAGCCGATCATGACGAGCGGCAGCCGCGAGGCCAGGCCGCCGAGCTCGGTCAGCTTGGCCGTGCCCACGGCGTAGAGCAGGCAGCCCGTCCCCATGAAGAGCAGGCCCTTGTAAAGGATGTGGGCGTAGGCGTGGGCGCAGGCCCCGTCGATGGTCATGGCCGTGCCGATGCCGATGCCGCAGACCATGTACCCGACCTGGGAGACGATGTGGTAGGACAGGATGCGCCGGGCGTTGTTCTCGATGGTCGCGTAGAAGACGCCGTAGAGACACATGACGCAGCCGCCTATGGCCAGCACCTCGAAGCCGGCGTAGCCGCGCGCCAGGACGTAGACCGCGGTCTTGGTGGTGAACGCGCTCATGAAGACCGCGCCGGTGACCGTGGCCTCGGGGTAGGCGTCGGGCAGCCAGGCGTGCAGGGGCACGAAGGCGGCGTTGACCAGGAAGCCGACGAGGATGATGTAGTCGAAGTAGCGGGCGGCGTCCGGGGCGACGGCGGTGAAGGCGAGGGTGCCGATGGCGCTGTAGCGCAGGAGCAGCCCGCCGAGCAGAAACAGCCCGCCGAAGATGTGGAACAGGAAGTAGCGGAAGCCCGCGGCCGTGGCCTGCGGCGTGCCGCGCAGCCACACCAGGAACACCGAGCCGATGCTCATGATTTCCCAGAAGATGAAAAGCGTCACGTAGTCGCCGGCGAAGACGCAGCCGAAGCCGCCGGCCACGTACAGGCAGGCGGCCATGTGCTGGCCCCGGTCCGGGACGTGCAGGGCGTAGATGAAGCCGATGAGCGACTGGATGGCGAAGACGTGGGCGAAGACCAGGGCCAGGGCGTCCACCCGGCCGAGTTCCAGGGTCTGGCCGAGGTAGGGCACCGAGGCCAGGTTTCGCGCGCCGTCCGGGCCGAGCGTCAGGGCCACCACCGAGGCGATGGCCAGGACCGGCGGGGCGAGGAGCAGCCAGCGCCAGGTCTTGTAGGTCTCGTTGGACAGGAAGGCCATGACCAGGGCCAGGGCCAGGAAGCCGATGGAGGGATGCCAGAAATGGATGCCCGTCAGTTGCTCAAGACCGGCCATTGTCGTCCTCCGGGCGGGCAAGGATGGGGTAGACGATTTTTTTGAGCACCACGACCATGACCACGGCGGCGGCCAGGGCGAAGATCTCCCAGAACCCGGGCAGTCCCTCGCCCGGGAAATGGGGATGGTGCGGCGTGATGAAGATGTTGAGCAGCACAAAGAGTCCGAGCACGGCGAACAGGGCCTTTTTCCAGCCGTTCGCGTTCTCCCTGGCCCTGTCCAGCCAGTCGCCCAGTTTCTGCGGTTCCCGCATGGCGTCCTTCCTCCATCCTTTCCGGCCAGGGGCTCTTCCCCGCCGGCTTCGCGCCGCCCAGGGCGGCAGTCGCTCGCTTGCGCGCCGGGTATTGCCCGGAACCGGTCAGAACTTGCCGAACGCGTCCACGAACGACGCGAAGATTTGCGGATAAAGCCCCAGGGCCACGGAGATGAGCGCCGTCAGGCACAGGGGGGCCACCATGACCAGGGGCGCTTCCTTGAAGTGGGAGTGGTCCACGCCCGGGGCCGGCGGCCGGAAGAAGGCCCGGTAGACCACGGGCACGAAGTAGCCGGCGTTTAAAAGCGTGGAGGCCAGCAGCGCCAGGAGCAGGATGTACTGGTGGATGCTCACCGCGCCGTTGGCCAGATACCATTTGGTGACGAAGCCACACACCGGCGGCACGCCGATCATGGACAGCGAAGCCACGGCGAAGGCCCCGAAGGTGAAGGGCAGCTTGCGGCCCAGGCCGTCCATGAGCGGGATCTTTTTCAGGTGCGTGGCCACGTAGATCGCGCCGGCGGCGAAGAAGAGCGTGATCTTGGCGAAGGCGTGGTGGGCGATGTGCAACAGTCCGCCCTTGACGGCCAGGGGCGAGAGCATGGCCACGCCGATGATGATGTAGGAGAGCTGGCTGACCGTGGAATAGGCCAGCCGGGCTTTCAGGTCTTCCTTGGTGAGCGCGATGATCGAGGCCACGACGATGGTGAAGGCGGCGAGGTAGGCGGTCACCAGCCCCAGGCCCAGGTTGGAGAGCAGGTCCACGCCGAAGCAGGACAGCATGATGCGCGAAACCGAGAACACGCCGGCCTTGACCACGGCCACGGCGTGCAGCAGGGCCGAGACGGGCGTGGGCGCGACCATGGCCGAGGGCAGCCAGTTGTGCAGCGGCATGATGGCGGCCTTGGCCAGGCCGAACAGGAACAGGAAATAGGTGATGCGCACCAGGGTCGGGTCGGCCCCGGGCGGGAACATGCCGTGGCTGATGTCCGTCAGGTTGAAGTCCAGGGTGCCGCACTGGACGTAGGTGAGGATCATGGCCGGCAGCAGGAAGAGCTTCGAGGTGCCCATGAGGTAGACCAGGTACTTGCGCGCGCCGTGGTAGCCTTCGGCGTCCTGGTGGTGGGCGACCAGGGGATAGGTGAAGACGGTGATGACTTCGTAGAAGAGGTAGAGGGTGACGATGGTGCCGGAAAAGGCCACGCCGACCGCGCCGAAGATGGCCACGGCGAAGCAGAAGTAATAGCGCGTCTGGGCGTGCTCCTTGAGCGAGCGCATGTAGCCGATGTTGTAGCTCGTGGCGAAAAACCAGAGAAACGTGGCCACGATGGCGAAGATGAGCGAAAGTCCGTCCACGGCGAAGGTGATGGAGACGCCGGGAAAGAAGGTGACCAGGTGGTACGTCCAGACCGCGCCGTCGAGCACGGCCGGGATCATGGAGACCACGGCGGCGAAGGCCATGGCCGCGGCGGCGAAGGAGACGCCCTCGCGCAGGTCCTGGTTCTTGCGCAGCAGCCACAGGGCGAAGGGAGCCGCGAAGGTGATGACAAGGGGTGCGAGCACCCGGGCGCTTTCGATGGTGTGGGCGACGGCCATGGACTACCCCTTGAGTTCGCTGGGGCCGGCGGCGGAGGCGTCCCCGAAGCGTTTGACGACGACCAGGACGATGGCCAGCACGAGGGTGGCCTCGGCGGCGGCCAGTCCCATGACGAGCAGCGCGCCGAGCTGACCCAGGACGGCGTCCATGGGCGTGAGCTGGGCGGCGGCCACGATGGAAAGCCCCGCGCCGTTGAGCATCAGCTCCACGCCGATGAGCATGCCGACGAGCGTGCGCCTGGCGACCAGGGCGTAGAGCCCCAGACACAGGAGCAGCACGGCCACGACCTGATAGAGCACGAGCGGACTCATCATCCGGCCCTCCGTTTTTCAAAGGCGAGCAAGACCGCTCCGGCCATGGCGGCCAGGAGCACCACGGAAATCAGTTCGAAGGCCAGGGTGTAGGGGCCGAGCAGGCCCGCGCCGAGCTGTTCGGGACTGACGTTTTTCGGCGTGGGGAAGCCGGCCGCGCCGTAGACGGCCAGAAAGGGCACCAGGATGCCGGCCGGGACGAGAAAGACGGGGATGGCCCGGGCGACGCCCCGGTCCCCCGGCCCCTCGGCCTCCAGGCCGTCGGCGGCCCGGGTGAGCATGACGGCGAAGAAGATGAGCACGGTGACGGCCCCGACGTAGATGAGGATCTGCATGAGGGCGACGAACTCGGCCAGGAGCAGGAGATAGAGCCCGGCCACGCCGAACAGGGCCACGACGAGCCCGAGCATGGCCCGCACGAGGTTGGCCGCGCCCACGGCGAGGATGCCGCCGCCAAGGACGAGCAGCACGTAGAGCGCGAAGGCGCAGAGTCCAAGATAAGTTTCATTCATGGATGGCACACTCCCCTTCTCATCGCCTTGCATCGACGCTGCGGCGTCGGCAGTATTCACATCCTATCAGTGCACGCCGCCAGCACCAGCGACAACCAGCACATCTACCAACAGCAAAACATGAAAATAAAACAATCAAACACGCTGTTTTACAAAATAACGACCGCACACTTCCATAAATTTTTCAAAAAAAATTAACTACCTCTCTAAAAATATCGTCACAAAGAACATGAAATCAAAATATATCCAGAACAAGCCAATTCAAACAACAACCATACATCCGTGCTATCGTCATATAAATCGACACGACCATTCCAAGTCTTCATATTGCCCATTTCATACATAGTAAAAACTGTCAATATTGATATTGTTTTCACAAATTGCAGTTATTGTCCAAAAAAGTACATTTAAAACTTGTATCACTCTCAAACAAGCAGCCAATTCCCATGCCTGGCGTGCTATTATTTTTAAAAACCGTGTCACGATGGCGGGAAGCTTATAAACCCCTTTCCCAGCGCCAGTCAAGCAGGAAAAAGTTATCGAATCGTAGCACATCCCCCTTCCCGCCGCCACCCATCACGACGGGAAAAGGCGGCCCGCCACACCCGGCCTGGCCCCGCACCCCATCGCCAACACAGTAAAAACATACTATATTTTTAGAAACAAATCAGGCAGAAAAAAAATGATGTCCCGGCAAAGCCATCGGACCTTGTGCCGGGCCATGCATTGCCGCAAAGAAGGAAAACACGACTTAAGGATTGCGCTTGTGAAATGATGCAACAAGAACCGAAAACACGAACCTGGGATTGTGAATTTTTTCCGGAAGAAAACCGCTTTGGCAAGCCTGGGAAAGTCACGAATTCGCGACGGCGTGGACAAGGCGCCTTCGCCGCCGCCGCGACCACGAAAAAAATATGATTTCCCCCCCAAGCCCCTTGCCCTGGACCGCTCCTTCATGCCATAGCCATGGACCCGACGGGCAACGGCCAGGGACGCCGCGCCCTTCGCTCCCGACGCGAAAACCGCCCAAGCGCCGCCGCGACGCAGCCTTCCGTTTCGGACGCGGACCAGCCCGGGCAGCCATGTTGTTCATGGAATCGGGACCCGCCCCACCAGGCGGGTCCCTTTTTGAATATGCGCCGACCAGCGCGGTCGCACGCACCCGGCCCGGGCCGGGACCGGCAATCCCGCCACGGACCAAACCTTCGGAGCCCCCTTGTCGTTTCCATCCTTGCGCATCGGCGACCTGACCGTCCCCAAGGCCGTCATCCAGGGCGGCATGGGCGTCGGCATCTCCCTCTCGGGACTGGCCGCCGCCGTGGCCGCCGCCGGGGGCTTCGGCGTCATCTCCGCCGCCGGCATCGGCATGTACCAACCCGATTTCGGCACCAACTACGTCGAGGCCAACAACCGCGCCCTGGCCGGCGAGATCCGCAAGGCCCGCGCCGCCACCACCGGAGCCCTGGGCGTCAACATCATGGTGGCCATGGCCAACTTCGCCGATCTGGTCCGGACCGCCCTCAAGGAAAATGTCGACGCCATCTTCTCAGGCGCCGGCCTCCCCCTGGACCTGCCCTCCTACCTGCCGGAAGGGTCCAAGACCAAACTCGTGCCCATCGTGTCCTCGGCCCGGGCCGCCATCATCCTCTGCAAAAAATGGCTGTCGCGCTTCGGCCGCACCCCGGACGCCTTCGTGGTCGAAGGCCCCATGGCCGGCGGACACCTGGGATTCAAGGCCGAACAGATCGACGACCCCAATTTCATCCTGGAAAAACTCGTCAGCGAAGTGGTGGAAGGCGTCAAACCCTACACCGCGCCCAACGGCCAGCCCATTCCGATCATCGCCGCCGGCGGCGTCTACACCGGCGAGGACATCCACCGCTTCATCAAGCTCGGCGCGGCCGGCGTGCAAATGGGCACCCGCTTCGTGGCCACCGACGAATGCGACGCCGACAAGGCCTTCAAACAGACCTACGTCGACGCCGGCAAGGAAGACGTCGTCATCATCAAAAGCCCCGTCGGCATGCCCGGACGCGCCATCCACAACCCCTTCCTCGACCAGGCCGCCCAGGGCGAAAAAACGCCCTCACGCTGCCCCTACCGCTGCATCCATACCTGCGACTACCAAAAAGCCCCCTACTGCATCACCCTGGCCCTGGCCAACGCCAAGAAAGGCCGCTTCAGCCACGGCTTCGCCTTCGCCGGCAAAAACGCCTGGCGCGTGGACCGCATCATGCCCGTGGCGGAACTGTTCCGCGAACTCGTCTCCCAGTACGAAGCCGCCGACGCGACGGCGTAAGGCGCAAGGCGAGAAGAAGGGAAGAGAAGATGCCTCCGGCGGCCAGGAGGGGGTGACCCCCTCCTGGACCTCCCCGACGGGTGCGGGTGGAGAGGCGGTCGGGAACGGCGAACGGCGGGGCGTCGGTCGTTGTGGTCGGGGAATCGGCCCGGACCCGCAGGCCGCAAAGCCGGCCAGCACGTCCGGGC
>JAEWCY010000220.1 GCA_023390395.1 Pseudomonadota bacterium
CCCAAACTCGTCCCGAAGTCAACCCCAAATCTTTCGTTCCCAAGAAAAAGTTGGGGGCCAAAACCGTTGGCTTCGTTGGCGCGTCGTTGGCTCGGGGTAAGTACGGATTTGGTACGGGGAGGTCAAGGGGTTTTTGCTCGGGGGAGGAGAAAAAAGGACGTTGGGGAGGATAGGAGAAGAATAGTTAATTATTTTAGCATATTATAAAAATAATGGCGGAATACAAGAACGACAACCTATCGGCACTGCAACAGATCAAAGACGTTTCAAGTGGTTTAGTTGCATTTTAGACTTCTGCCAATGTAGCGATATTGATTGGATAAACGTAGGTCGTACAAGTTTTGCTCTTTGCAGTAGCCAATCTCCCTGATCAATCCGAAGGTAAAGGCCTTCCGCTGGCTGGCTACTAACTTGAGACTGTGAAAGCAAATTAGTCAACTCATCAAGAGTAAAGCGACCATGTGCGACCTTTGGAACTTGCGCTACATTTAACTTTGAAAAAAAAGCATCTCTCTTCTTACAGGACAGAAATCGCCTATTTATCGTGTCGAAAATATCAAAACACAAAAACCAATCCGGCAAACTATCATATAAGACAGAATGCCTTGCATAACACCACTCGCCAAACAAAATATATTCATCAAGTAAATACTCAAAAAAAATATCTAACTTAGGAGCGATCCACTCAACAATTTTTTTCCATTGACCTGCTGGAGGAAAAGATAAATATGCACCTCTAGTTTGCAGTTTAATATTTCCTTCAGAATCAAATGAAATACCAAGATTCGCCCCATCTATTTTTTCTTCAACTATCACATCATGAGCAAGAAAGCTATTCATTTCGAGCCCAGACATGACCTTATCTCCTCGGAGATCAATATCACCAAGTACGGCAAGATGTGGAGTTGATGGAAATTTAAAAAAATCTGCTTTCACTTTCCAATTTTTTCCTTAAACTTTTCCGCGACATAGTCTGGACACAAAAAAAGGACACTGATTCCAACTTCAGCTAAAGCATCTTTCCAACCCCACCATTTGCTATCTGTTGCCTGCAAAATAGGTGGTTTCTTAGGGTGGGCATTAGCGACAGCCACAAACTTCCTATCGGAATTATCAAAGTTAGTTAAACGATCGTGAACAGGGAACTGGTCATAGGAGCATTCATTTTTCGTTATCGCCACTCTGTCAACATCTGGGAGGCTCCAGCGATGATCAGAAACCCATTTCATAAATCGGTCCCCAACACCCGGTTGACCTTTCATTGAAAGTTGTTGACGATATTCGGTAAAAATTTCGTCTCCAGCATCAAGAACTAATCCCTTGTTTTTGATAACATATTGGATAGCCTCGATGCACGAGCAAACACATTCCATTAATTCTAACGGCACCGCAGCCTGATCTGTGGCTAGATTGGCAATTTTTGGAACATTCGTATCAACGAGACATTTTTTAGGGAGCTTACTCATTCGTCTACCTCACAATCTATAGAGACTTGCTGCATACGTTTTCTCATTCCAGCCTTTGCTTGTTCCGTAATATCTTCCATCTCATCACCAAAGAATCCATCTGGCCAATTTTTAATATTTCCATACGTATCGATCACTAACGGATCCAAAGTGGCTGGTGTTTTTGAAACATTTGCAAAATATACCGACACCTGTTGGTCTGATACCTTATCCTCTGCAATCCTTCTTTGTAATCTCCTCAAAAAATGCTCAGAATGAGTCTCAATGATTAATTGAATATTTCTACATTTCCCGTTCTCTCTTGAGTTAACAACATCAATCATAACATCAGCGAGGGCCGATTGTGCACTAGGATGGAGATGTATCTCTGGCTGTTCCATAATAATAATTGATCCAGGGGGAGCATAGAAACACTGCACGAGAACAGGAAGAACTTGCGAAATACCAAAACCAACATCTGGAAGGTCTACCCAGTCCTTTGACCCCTTTGTCCGAACTTTGACTTCATATTCTTGACGTTGCTCGGATATTTGATTGACTTTAAAATCTTCAATAAGCCCCATCTCTACAAGTTTTAAAGCAATAATTTCTTCCAAAGGCTTTGTCACCTTTCGATAGCCTAAATTGATTCTACGATTCCGCGCGGCAAGCACAGCGGCTATCGCATTTTCCCCAGCGAAACCAACGCTCTCGGGCGTAATACCTGCCCATGTATAGAGTCTATCAGCTTTAGTCCTCAATGGGCCAAGATAATATATCGATTTGAACAATTTTTCCTGCTCTAAATTTAGTTCTTGTACAAACTCTGCATTTTGATAGTAAGCCACTGCTTCATCAGGAAACCCATAAAACCTAACAACTTCTTTAAGTGCCCAAGCTCTCATTTTTTTTCTAACAAGATTATATTGCTCCGAATTAATAATATACTCATTTTTTTCATTCTTCCTCAGCAACTCGACAGCCAGCGTTTGTTGATCATCATTGAGAAGTTTATACTTCAATTTTTCAACATTAAGTGAATTTTGCTTTGAACGATTTAAGCCAATTTCTGCAAAAAAGCTCAATTCATTTCCAGAAAACACATCTTTTGAAATAGGATCTTTAAATTGGATTTGCTCATTTCTTGACCACATATATTCAAAAGAAATCTTATTTTTCACATCGTGGTGGAAAACCATATCTTGGTAAGATCCAAGCAATACTGCAGAATTTTTTCCGCCAGGATAAAACACAGCTTTTCGATCTGGAGATTCAACAGTTTGCTTTAACATCATTAAAAACTGGCTTATACTAGACTTCCCAGAACTATTAGCACCAAAGAACAACGAAATTGGTGCCAAAGAAATCATGCCCGTATCATTCCAACATTTGAAATTTTTTATGCGCATTTTTTTTAGCATAAGTTCTCCCCCCCCACCGTAATCGTTTTCAGCAAAACCTTACTTGCAAAGCACGACAAACATCAGGATCAAATAGATATTTCTCTCTACATTCAATTGATGCCGCCGAGCTCATTGCCGTGGTTTGCGAATTCAAAATTATTCTAGGTGGTTTCTTAAAAAAAATAAAGACCCACGCCACCTCTCTTCACAGGACGACGTGGGCTATTTCGTAACTATTCCCAAATAATCCAGTTCACTAGCTACTTCTTCTCCAAGACTATCTTCCCCTCTTCCAAGCAGGAGACCTTGAACTCGTCGCCCTGCTTGAAGCCGTAGTTGGCCAGGAGCGTCGGGGACAACCGCACACCTGTACCAGAAAACTTCACACTTCCAGATGCCACACGAGCATCCATCCCTTCGATCTTGTAGAACTTCTCATCCAGCGTCATCAGCTTCGTGAGATGGTTTTTCAGGGTGGTTTTGGGGATATCGAAAGCATCCATGATTTGCTGAGCGGTCTTTCCTTCGGTGATCATGGTGCGAAGTTTCATCGCGTCAAATTTCGATGCGATAGGCATGGGTAAAAAACTCCTTTCGGTTTTGATGTCTTAGTTTCAGGTTTGAGCGTATCTCAAAAACAAAGGATGTCAACAGAAGTCGTGTGAAAGCTGATCAATCATTTTTAACGGCGAAAGATGCGTTACCTTCGAATAGGGTAAAAAGAGAGGTAGCTCAAAAACGCGAGAAAACGCGTATTTTGAATAGCACGGAATTACAGCCAGATATGGCTATGCCCTTGCCCTACCCTCCACCAGGACCAGGAACTGGGCTGCTTCAGGGACATTGGCACTGATCGGGACTGAAAATTCGCAGGATCCTGCGATCCAGCATCCCATTTTCGCGATGATTCAAGCAAAAAGTAACTATTTCGCTGAGATTTAAAGAGAAGACTAAACTGGCCTTGTGCCGCTGATTCTGCCCGAGGAGACCGATTTCACTGCCCAATCTGCTGAAAATCAAAAAATGTAGGAAGCTGCATTCTAGAACCACATAAAATATCAGTAGCTTCTCTAAGAAAACAGCTGAAGTCCCTCCCCAGGGGAAATTTGGGCTTGGGCTATTCCCTATGAATCCATCTCGTGCTCTCACAAGTATTGGGACATTCCCCGACTGATCTTTGGGCTGCAGTCTAATACCTTTCAATGGATACTTGGGAATTATTCGACATTTTCCGCGCTCTAAAATAATTTAGTAATGATTTTCACAGTCAACAACCACATTAACGAAAATGATATTCATCTACAACAAAAAAATAATATTGCAAAAATTTTAGAGGAGGGTATTGTCGACAACATCAGTATGCAATCTCAAAATCCCACAAGAGAAAAATTATGAAATATATACCTGTTTGTATGGTTAACTTATTGACCGCAATATTATTATTTTCCGACGAAGTGCGAGCGCAGCCTGCAACGCCCTGTAGAAATATTACTATTCAGTTTGAACAAAAATTACAAAATGTTCCACTGACTGTTTATTACAAAGGCAACGTTGTCGGGACAGCCCGCGAACTTCCCACACCTACAAACAAGTCTCAAGAAGTCTCCGTGTGTATCGATAAAAAATTAGCCATGACTATAGAAAAAAATGCTCTTTGCTACATCAAAAACAACCATATTGTTATATTTAATATTTGGTCAGCTGGCGTGTCATTAAAGGAAAATACTCCAATGAAAGGCTTCACTAATTGGACAAGCGCCTTGTCTAATTTCGTGAAAGGATTACCCCAAACCATATATGAAACGGCTATGCATTTTGCCACGACACTCATTAGCACATTTATTGAAAAAAACATTAACAGCAAAACGAAAGCGTAAACAACCTAACCAATAAACCCGACACACTGGAGGAGTCCGCAATGCCTTATAAACACAAAGTCATTCTTGCGCTATCAGCATTTACCATTTTAACACTCAGCGTGTACGCATACGCAAATCATGATTCAGACGAAAAACACCACCATGAACAATCAGGCAAAAACAATCACGACAGGGATGGCTCAGGCGGGCACTTACACTCACCGCAATTAGCTACAAACAAGCAGTATGATTCCACTTGCGGCAGTTGCCATTGGGCTTATATTCCTCAACTTTTACCTTCCGAATCTTGGAATAGCATTTTAAGCTCTCTCAGCAACCATTTCGGAAGCGAAGTCCCAGCAACGGATCAAGAGCTCGCCCAAATCAAAGAGTATTTACTCACCAATTCAGCCGACAAAACAAACATGAAAATTGGACGTAAAATTGTTAAAAGCATTACTGGCAAACCACCACTCAGAATAACTGATGTTCAATACATACGTCACAAGCACAGTGACATATCACAAAATATCTTTTCACGAAAAAGCATCAAATCATTTGCGAACTGTACTTCCTGTCATCCGTCCGCAATAAATGGGGATTTCGACGATGACAATGTCAGAATACCCTCAGAATAAATTCTAAACCTGCAACCTTAACTTGGAGGCAATATGAACTGTCCACATTGTAACATTACACTTGTAATGGCGGATAGAAACGGTGTCGAGATTGATTATTGCCCTCAATGCAGGGGCATATGGCTTGACCGAGGTGAACTTGACAAGATAATCGAAAGAGCGAGTCAACCGGTCAACATTCAAACGATACAGGAGCAAGGGCGTCAAGTTGGTCACAACAGAATCAAAGAAAACGACCACAATAAACACGGCCACAAAGACCACATCGACGAAAGATATGAAAAGTCTCACAAGAAGAAATCATGGATAGGTGATATCTTTGATTTCTAATCCTGGCAAAAGGTAAATTCACAAGGCTCCTTTCAACAAGAACAATACCGACGCTAGCCCACACCGGTTCCACAATGGCCGAGGTGGGCTTTTTAATTCTTAAGTGCTCATTCCGCAGGCTCAAGATGTATTACAATTCGGTCCAGACCAGGAACCCTCAAATGGATATTAGCTTCTAACGCTGCAGTGACTTTATGCGCATAAATCATTGGAGTTTTTGAGTTAATACGGCAATGAAAGCTTATCGAAGGTCGATCACCATCACCCAAAATAGTCACGTCATGACAGTCAATAATATCAGATACTTCGGCACAAACGGCTTTAACTTCTTTAAGAATAAAAGAGGAATCCATGGGCTCGCTCAACCGCAATGCCGCACCATCTCCAACGGGTTCAATGTGCGTGACTACCGAGGTTACTGAGGGTATCGAAGAATATAGTTCTTGTTCAAATGAAGTCACATAGTCATGAGCTTCTTCGATGTTAAATTTTTCTGGAACTTCAACATGCATTTCTAAATACAGTGTTTCACGGACCTGATGCACCCTAATTCCATGAACCGCTATCCCTTTTTTGGCCGCCACTCCCCGAATATTTTCAATAATACTGGAGTCGTTAGTCGAGACAGGTTCAATATGGACAATAGTATCGGCATTAGGTATTGTCAGTCTGACTAATTTTTCCGCTTCATCTGCAACGAGATGTGCTTCTTCAAGGCTTGCTAACCTTGGAATTTGCAACACCATATCTACGAATGTTGCTGGGCCACTTTGACGTATACGAAGATTTTGCAAACACAACACTCCAGGCAGTGCTTCTATCGAAAATTGTAGCGTCGAAGACACATCAACAGGAATTGCATCTAGCAGCGCATCTATTGCTTTTCTACCCATTTTAACACTTACATGCATAACAATTGCTGCTACAAACAGAGCTGCAACAGCATCTGCTTTGAAAAGCCATCCCCTCCACACAGACCCAGCCTCAAGCTGTTCACCAATCAGTATCGCTAAAAGTCCAACTATTACAACACATGATGACCATATATCCGTCGAAAAGTGCAGCGCATCCGCTTCTAATGCTTGACTATTATGTTTCTTTGCCATTTTCAGAAGCATGCGTGACCGAGTAAAGTCTATCACAACTGACACACCCATCACAATAAAGCTCCATATTGAAGCTTCCACATGTTCAGATGCTACAAATAGGCGGATGATCGCTTCATAAACAATCCAGATACACGTAGCAAATAAAAGCACTGTCTCGATTAATGCCGAAAGATTTTCTACTTTACCATGCCCATAATGATGTCTTTTATCTGGCGGTGCATCGGACATTCGCACAGCAAAGTATGTAACGGCTGCGGCAATCAGATCCAATCCACTGTGTGCTGCTTCAGACAAAATACCAATACTATTTGTTGCTACACCAACGACAATCTTCATCGCAGTTAAAAAAATTGCAGCAAATACTGAGCTAATCGCAGCTTTCTTTTTTTCAGATTCAGCTGAAATTTCTAAAACGAATCCATTCGCTTGCACAGCCATCACCCTTCTTCTTATTTTACAGGCTTATACAACAAATAAAACTTCATAGGTCTAATATCTATGCGACTCCAGATCCTTCGTCAACCTATGACCATGATTATCATTATTCATGACGTGCCATCCTCAAAAGTGAAATTAACTATCAACGCCAATACTGTCTCGAGAACGCAAATAATGGCGCAAAGCTGTTTCAAGGGTTTTTGTTGGTACTTTGAGCAAAAAAAATCGCGGAGTCCTGCGACCCAGCACCCCATTTTGTTGCTGATTTCAGCAAAATCGAGCTAGTTGGCTGAGATTAAAGAGAAAGACTTAGCTGTCCGTTGTCTTACTGATCTTCACAAAACTGACTGATTTCACTGCCCAATCTGCTGAAAATCAGGAGATGCAGCTTCCTGCACTCCAGAACTAGCTAAAATAGCAATACTTTCTCCGAGTAAGCAATCGGAGCCCTCCCCGGGGGATATTTGGGGTTGGGCAATCTCTCGGACACCCCTCCCCTGCCCTCTACCGGGCCCGTCTTGGGACGTTTTCTTAAAGCTCCCCCAATTGGACTCCCCATGGGCCAAAATCCCAGGAAATCCCAGCCTCCACCCAACGTCCTTTTTCCATAGGGCTGTTTCCAAAACCCCACAAGTCCCCGTGACCGCTTTCCCGTCGCAGGGTATCCTTGGTCCTAAACAGCAAAAGGATACCTTATGGACCAGAATCAGCCCGATAAGCTCGCGTTGAAGGACGAGATAATTATCGCATTTCGTCCTATTGAGCAGCTCTTCCAGATTATGGATTCCACTTCCGTCGAGCTTTATGGAGAGTTAATGCGCTCATACTCAGAAGTCGGCATCACACTGTGTAAAAATTTCCGTCAACGTCTCGATTCTTTTTTAGACATGCAAAGCGGAGGTAGCTCAGATGAGTAACGATAAAGCTTTTGGAAACGTCATCTTCAGCTACACCAGGGCACAGGCCATCGCTGACGGCGTCCTGGTCGACGTCACGGATGAGGCCAAAGCCCACGGTTTCAAAGTCCCTGTCGCCATTACCGATCACCTCTTCCACGGCTATGTCGCTTTTGTTCCTGAAGAATTAAAATCTCAAGGGCAAAGCACAACCGGCCGACTCCATGATCTGCTGACACTGGCGATGATCGCTGCCCGGACCAGCAAAGGGACCGATCGAGCGTACTTCAAAATCTCGTTTCTGATGGCACCAAGCAGGACAGAAACCGTCCAAGTCATTGCCCACATCGGTCCCGGTGACACCGCTGAGCCAGTCCTGACGATCATGCTGCCGGAGGATGACTAAATATCGAGGCCAAGATTCATCCGTCATTTCTGGATCAACACCCGAGCTATGGTCAGGATCGAGCGCAGTTCTTCTTCATTTGCTCCCCCCAAAAGGGATAAGAGCTCCTCCTTGGCCTGCGCCATCGTCATTTTGGTATCCCCTAAGTCGAAGAGCTCCGTCAATTCGACATTGAGCGCGTCAGAAAGGCGTTCGACGTTCACCAATGTTGGATTCCCCCTTCCCCTCTCAATCTCGCCAACGCTCTGGAGAGACAACCCCGCACGTTCGGCAACCTGCTCCTGGGTCAGGTCCTTGGCGCGTCGCAATGATCGAAGGCGTTTTCCAAAAACCTTAAGGATTTCACCCATGCTGACCGTCCTTTTCAGACAGTCTAGGGGGAGTGCACCTTATCTATAAGCAAGCAAACTGGCTATCATACTCGACAAAGACTAATAAACTTTATATTTTAACAACAAACAATAATAAGACTGCGCATTCGCGCAATTAGCCACCCTAGGAGGTTTGCCATGAAAACCAGGTTGATCGGTGCCGCCGTTGTCGCGCTTGCCCTCCTCTCCCCCGCTCCGGGACTGACTGACGACAACATCAAGTACAGCCAGTGCCTGAATACGTTCAAGGAAAAGGATGGGATACAGACTGGAACGATCGTCAAAATGGCGACCGGGGAAGTCTTCGAAACTCTAGGAAGCGCTTTCAGCTACGACAAGGATTTAAATAGCCCGCTGTGTACGATCATCAAGGACAGACGGCACTACTATTTGCTCGTCAGCGGTGTCGGAAGGAAGATTCTAGTTCGGAGGATGAACTAAAATGAACAGGGTTGTTGTTTGCGTGCTTATCCTACTGATGTTGCCGTTACCCTGTCTTGCTCAAAGAAGTACGGAACCGCTGAACTTTCGTGGTATCGAATGGGACACCTATTACTCTGCGATTCCTGGAATGATCAAGCAATATGCAAGGGATGAGAAGATCGACGTTTTCAAGAAAGCTGGTGACGAGATGGCTATCGGTGACTGTAAACTCGATACTTTGACTTACGAAGGCTTCAACGGAAGAATTTACAAAGTGAATATGACTTTTTCTTCCTGCAATCCTGGACAAGTTTTTAATATGTTCAAGCAGAAGTATGGAGAATGTACTTCTGTAGAAGATTCTTTGGAGCAATATATAGGGACTTGGAATTGGAAACGTGTAAAATTGGTTTTCTTTATTGACGTGGATTCTTCTGCTTCTG
>JAEWCY010000223.1 GCA_023390395.1 Pseudomonadota bacterium
GAATCGGCCCGGCCCCGCAGGCCGCAAAGCCGGCCAGCACGTCCGGGCCGATTCCCCGACCACGGGCGCCAGCGGCGAAGCGCCGCATTTTAAGAAAAAAAGTTTTTGTCTTTAAAAGAGGCTTTCAAAGTAAAAATTCCAAGAACTCGCCCCGAAGGGGCGACGGCCTGGGGGCGGAATTTTTCCTGCCGAGCCTGCCGCGTCAGCGGCGGCACCGGCAGGGAAAATTCCGCCCCCATCTTCGCTCCGCCCGACGACCGGCCATGTCGGTGACCGCAGCCCTTCCCGCCGCACCACGCCGGCGAGGGGGGCCGGGGGGCATCATGCCCCCCGGTGGGGTTCGGGGCAACGCCCCGATTCCCCTCCGTCCCACCCGGCCCCGCTCAGCTGCCGCTGCCGGGAAAGACGTCCTGGGTGCGTTGGAACAGGTCGCTGACGGACAGGCCGAGCTGTGTGACGACGGCCACGGCCACGCCGGCGATGAGACTGGCCATGATGGCGTATTCGGCGGCGGTGGCTCCGGTTTCATCGACGAGGAAGCGGAGCAGTCGGCGGTATGGCATGGCGCACCTTTTCCGGGGTGTTGGCGTTGTTTGCCGTCGGCCGGGCATTCGGAGCTTTGGAAAACAGGAAAGACCGGACGACGGCTCGTCGCCCGGCGAAGGGGGTATTTCGTGCATACCTCCGGTGCGCCCCGGTGTAAAGGGGGATCAGTTGAGATCGCGTCTGGAGCGTTTGTAGGCTTCGGCCTTGGCGCGGCCGGCCTGGCGGCGTTTTTCCTCGGCCTTGGCCAGGCGGCGCAGGACGTCGGCGGCCAGGTCGCTGCCGTCCTCGCCCGGCGGCAGGTCGCAGGCGGCCAGGTCTTCGGCCATCTGCTTCTCCATGCGTTCGGATTCAAGGAACATGACGTAGGCCAGGGCCAGGGCGGCCTCGTTTTCCTCGCTGCCGTCGCAAAGCAGGGCGATCTGGTCGAGGGGCACGGTTTCGAAGAGCCGGTCCACGAACATGCCGACCCACTTTTCCGTGAGCTTGGGCAGCAGGCGCGGGGTTTTTTCGGCGATGACCCGTGCCGCTTCGGGGCCAAGGTCGGGCCGGGACAGGCCGATGAAGGCGGTCAGGGCTTCGGCCCGGCCGGCGTCGTCGGTGCGGGCCACGCGGCGCAGCAGCGCCTGGCGGGCCGTTTCTCGCAGGGTTTCGGGCGAGGGGGAGGCGGCGGTCATCGGGTGGTGTCCTTGTCCGCGTCGGATTCGCCGGGCGGCAGCACGTCGATGACGCGGCCGGGGAGGCACGGCTGCTCGCCGATGACGCGGCCGTCGGCGGCGATGTGCTTGCTTCCGTCCACGATGACGATGCCGGTGCGTTCGAGCACTTCCCGGCGGAAGGCGTATTCCTCCTGCATGCGCCGGGTTTTGTAGAGGAACCACATGCGCACGAGGTAGCTGAGGCACCATGCCGCCACGAGGCCGAGCATGACCCAGGGGGCGACGACTTCCACGTGGTCGCCGATGCGCAGGAGCATCTGAATGACGGCGTCGAGGTAGTAGAGCGCCACGCCGAGCAGAATCATGCCGCCGAGCAGGATGACGGTGGGCAGGCCGCGCGAGAGGCTTATGAGCCGGCGCAGCCGTTCGGGCATGTAGCGCAGGTTCTCCTCGTCCATGGCCGGGTCGCCCTTGAAGAAGCGGGTGAATCCCATGCCGATGATGTTGACCACGAGCATGATGGCCACGGGGGCGAGGATGAGGGCCACGCCGTAGGGGATCCAGGGGAAGCGGAACTGGACGGCGCCGTCGGGAAGTTTTTGGGAGTTGATGATGCCGTAGCAGACGGCGGCGATGGTCACGGCGAATTCCACCAGGATGACCCCGATGGACAGGAAGGTCAGAAGGTTCTTTTTTTCCTTGTCGGAAAGGGACATGCCGAAGCCGGCCAGGGTGGCCGAGCCGCCCTTGGCTTCGGTTGCTTCATTGCCTTGCGGGTTCTCCATAGAGGATCTCTTCTACCTTGCCGCGCGCGCGGGCCGCCGCATCCGGATCGGGTTTTCGCGTCCGGCCGGCGACGGGGGACGCCGGAAGCGGCGGGGACGGGGTTTCGGGGAAGACAGGGATGGGAACGGGCGCGTGCGGCCGCCCGGCCGCCTCCGACGGAGGGTGTCCGGGACGCGCCGCGCTGCCCTGAAATGAAGGGACGCCCCGGGGCCGAGGCCAACCGGGACGCCAGGGCAATCCGATCCAGACGGCGTCTTCACTCCGCCGGGGCGCCAATCTAACGACATCCCAGCCACGTCTTCAGGTAAGGGTTAACCGGCCGGAAGGCAAGCCCCATCACGCCGTTCGCCGCTTCGCCGGTCCGGTCGGGGAGGCGTGGCCGCGCGTTTTCGCATTGTCACGGCCGGCGCTTTTTTCTATGGTCTGAAAAAATGTCGCAAGCATGGGGCATTGCGACATTCGCAACCTCCGTCCGGATTCCCAGCCATGCCGAGCCGACGCGCGTATTGCGCCCTGCTTTTCGGGGCCGTAATGGTCCTCGCCGCTCCTTCGTGGGCGCAAAACGCAGCCAACGACGTCGCCGCCTCCAAGGAGGCGGACGACACCTACACGGTCCAGAGCGGCGACACGCTTTCGCGCATCTCCCGCAGGTTCGGCATTCCGGCCAACGCACTGGTGCGCGCCAACGACCTGCCCCATCCGGACCGCCTGACCGCCGGCCACGTGTTGCGGCTGCCCGTGACCTCGCCGAGGCCCCCCGCCGTCAAGCCTTCTCAGGAACAGGCGCCCCCCGCGCCCCAACCCCAACCGCCTCAGGCGCAGCCGGCCCAGGCGCAGCCGGCTTCGGTCCAGCCCGTCGAGGCGCCGCTTAAGCCGGCCGCTTCGCGCGCCCAGCCCGCGGCCAAGGCCGCCACGCCGACCGGAACCGGCGTCGAGACAGCGCCTCCCCCTGAAGCGCCGAGCCCGAGCAGGGCCGAGGGCATCGGACAGCAGGCGGCAGGCCTCTACAAGCACCCGACGCTCGGCTCCCTGCGCCTCTCCGAAGGACCCGACGGCGTCATCCTGGCCAAGAACAACCAGAACATCGCCCTGCGCCGTCTGCTCTACGCCGTCTACGACGGCACGGACGCCACGGGCAACGTCCACACCGTCGACCTCGTGTTCGACGCCGGCGGACATGTGACGGCGTTGCGGTATTCCGCCGGCGGCACGGGGCAGGTCACGTTCGAGCGGGCCGGAAAGTAACCGGCCGTTCCTCGCGGCGGCGCGTCTTGACCGGGCGGGCCCCTCTCGCCTAGTTTTTATCTTCCGCAATTCCCGGCCGGGCGCATCCGCGTCCGGCGTGGAGGAACGACATGGCCTTCGACATCGTGCTGCTGTCCCCCAACGAGGACGCCCTCGCCCTGCGCCAAGTCCTTGGCGCGCACGGCATGGGCGTCGCCCTCCACCACGTCATCGATCTTCCCGGCCTGCGGGAGGCCGTCACGAGGTTGGGGCCCCAGTCGCGCCTGGTCTCCTACCTTTCCCACGTCATCGTGCCGGCCGATTGCCTCGACGCCTTTTCCCTGGGGGCCTACAATTTCCATCCCGGCTCGCCGGACTACCCCGGCACGGCCCCCGAGGCCTGGGCCTGCTACGAGCGGGCCAAGCGCTTCGGCGCGACCTTCCACGTCATGTCCCCCCGGGTCGACGCCGGCGAGATCATCGCCGCGGAGGTCCTGCCCGTGACCGCGGCCAAGGACCGACCCGGCTACGCCGCCATCGCCAGGCAGGCCCTGTCGCTCCTGCTCATCCGCGTCGCCCCGGCGCTCACCCGGCCCGAGCCCATCGCGGCCGAGGCCCGGTTGGCCTGGGGCGGCACGCGGCGGACCGTGGACGACTACAACAAGATGTGCCTGATGGAGGCCGACGTCAGTCGGGACGAGCTGCTCCACCGCCTCATGAGCTTCGGCCCTCCAGGGCCGGTGGAATTTTCCTTGCTCCTGTATGGCATGCGCTTCGTGCTGGAGGCCCCGGGCGGCGTCCTCGGCCATCTCGATCCGCCGCAGCCCGACCGCGTCATCGGCTGGGTGCGGGACTCCAACGCCGCCCACGTCCGCCAGGAGGTCAAGCTGGTGGTGGACGGCCACGACTTTGTCCTTGCCGCCGACCAGTTCCGCCCGGACGTGTGCGCGGCCGGCTTCGGCGACGGCCACTCCGGCTTCGTCTGGCTGGCTCCGCCGCAGTTTCAGGACGGACGGCCCCACCGCGTGGAGGCCTATTGCAAGGGCCAGCCCGTGCCCGGCAGCCCCAGGCTGGCCATTTTCCCCAGGCGGGAGGCGACGCAGGCGGCCGGTCGGCCCTTGGTGCAAGGCGGCGGAGGAAAGACGCCCGCCGCCGGCTAGGTCCGTCGCTCGACCACGCTCAAGAGTCCGATGCGGACTGCTCGAAAAATCGGAAGGTGTTCTTGCCCGCGCTCTTCGCCGCATAGAGGGCCTGATCGGCGCGGGACAGCAACGCATCGGGGCGCAGCGCCGCATCCGTCAGGCAAGCGATGCCTATGCTGAGGCCAACCGAGACTTCCGCTCCCTCGTACCAGAAAGGCCTTGTCATGGCGGCGATCAACCGCCGCGCCAGACAAGCCGCTTCCGACCGGTCCACCTCGAGAATCGCGGCGAATTCGTCTCCCCCCAAACGCGCCACGACGTCGCCGGCGCGCAAAAGGGAACGGAACCGCGCGGCGGCCTCGCGCAATACCGTATCGCCGGCCTGATGCCCCAGCTTGTCGTTGACCTGCTTGAACCCATCCATGTCCATATAAAAAAGCGCGAAATGCCGGCCGGTGTCCCGCATCCGCTCCGTCATCCGCGACAGATGCCGGGAGAACTGCGTTCGATTCGGCAATCCGGTGAGCTGGTCATGGGAAGCGAGATGCTCCAGCCTCGCTTCCAGCTCCTTTCTCCGGCCGATCTCGCGTACCGACGTGACATACCCGTTGTGCTCGCCCGTGACGAAGTCGTACGTCAGGCGGATGGCCGCCTCCATCCAGATCCATGCGCCGTTCTTGTGCCGTTGGCGCAATTCGATCCTGGCGTTATGCTTGCGCCCGTCATGGACTTCCCGCATGAGCGCCCGGAAGGCCGGCATGTCGTCGGGGTGCGTTATGTCCACGGCCTTGCGGCCGACGAGTTCTTCCGGGGCATACCCCAGCAGTTCCCCGATGGAGGGCGATATGTAAAGCCTCTTGCCGTCGAGGTCTCCGCGCACGATGGTATCCGTCGAGGTCTCGGCGAGCAGTCGGAACAGGGACTCGCGCTCCGCGGCGTCACGCGCCGCCTGCATGAGGTCGAGACACTGTCCGGCCATCCCGGCGAGGTCCTCCAAAAGCCGCCTCGCATCGGGCGACGCGATGCGCGCGCGGGTATCGAACACGGCGAGCCGCCCCGCTGCGCCAGAGCTCAGCGAAACGCTGGCCAGGAAGCGCACCTTCGGGTTCCCGGTCACATAAGGCAAACCGGAGCATTCCTCGCTTTCCGAGGCATCGGCGATGACCGACAAGGGCTTCTCCCAACCGGGAAAGCCGTCGAACGACGTCGCGAAGTCCCAGGCGGCCCTGTCCATGCCGTCGGCAAGGTCGATCCAATGCATTTCGCTCCCGTGCATGCAGATGGAAGCGACAGGGGCGGCAAGCAAGGCGCGAGCCGTTCTGCAAAGGGCGTCGAAGTGAAGTTCAGTCAAGTCGATCATGACACCGGTGATGCTTCGAGGTGTTGCATGACCAGGCTGTCCACGGCGTCCAGGAGCGGCGCCGTCGGCATTCCCGGACGGTCGCAAGGAGCCTAGCCTATCGGGGACGGGTTTGGAAGACCGCCCATGCGGTCGCTGCCGGTTGATAGCCGCGGCGTTATGGGAGGCGGACGTCTTTCCCGGCAAGGAAGGCCCTCAGGGAGCCGAAACCGGGCGGCGATGCCGGCGCGCCGCCTGGCGCGGCGACGCGGTCACAGGCCAAGGGCCAGGTAGTCGCAGTCGCCGGGACCGGCCGTGGCCGGGTCCAGCCGGCCGGGGACCTCGGGCAGGATCACGCGCTGCACGATCCCGGGCGCAAGCTGGCGCAACTGGTGCGGCAGGGCCGGCTTCCAGGCGTGGGTCGCGCCGCACAGGACGACCAGGGTACGGCCGGGATTGGCGGCGAGATACTCGGCCGCGGCCACGGCCATGGCCGTGTCCCAGACGAGCTGGGCCTCGCAGAAGCGCCGGAAGTCGAGCTCTCCGCCGTGCTCCCCGGCCACCCGGCGCAAGAACACCTCGTATTCCCGGTCCACCCGGCAGGAAGTCATGGGCAGCGCGCCCCGCTCTTCGGGCGTGAGCGCCTCGAAGCCTTCGCGCGCCACCTTGCGCGGAATCTCCCGGGGCACGTTGAGCCCGACCAGCGGCACCCCTGCCTCCCGGCAAGCCGCGAACACTTCCCGGTACAGCTCCCAGGCGTGTCCCCAGTAGGCGGAAAACGCCTTCTCCATGGCCGCCTCGTCCACGTTCCCGGCGATGTAGCCGTCCAGGAGCGGCTGGGCCTCGGTCGGAAACATCTCCAGCCCCACCGCCGTCCTGGCCCCGGCCGCGACCATGGCCCGGATCAGGGCGGTTTGCAGGCGGTGATGGGCAGGGTCGGCATGGTTCTCGCCCACCACCACCGCCTGGCAGCGGGCCAGTTCCCCGGCCGCCTGCTTCAGGGACAGACGCGTGCCGTCGTGCACGTCGAGGAGCCGCAGGCCGCCGCCGGAGGAACAGGCCCACGGAGCGGCGCACAGGCAGGCCGCGAGAAGCGCCGCCGCCAGGACGGTGCGGATCAGGCGGGAGAAAAGGGAAAAACCACGCATCGCCGCAGGCTACCATACTGCCCGGGCGTTGCAAGGGCGCTGCCCGGCCGCGTCAGGAGGCGAGGCGGATGCCGCGCTGGGCCGGCACGAAATCGAGCAGGGCGAAATCCCGGCGCACGGCGGCCGGCGTCTCGCCGCGCTGCTCGATGCGCGCCGCGTCGATGGTCCCGAGGCGGCCGTCGGCCGCGCGCAGATAGCCGACGCGGGCCGGGTCGATGCCCATGACCCGGCAGCAGGAGGCGTCCACGGCCGGGCACGACCGCCCCATGACCAGCACGCCGGCGGCCACGGGGTCGCCCATGATGGGGCCGTCGCCCTCCATGCCCACGATGCCGTCCACGATGGCGAAGCCCGGGCGCACCGTGGCCGCGATGTCCAGGATCGACGGTTCGATGCCGGCGAAGTGCAGGACGTTCTTGGGCCAGCCGTAGACCGCGCCGGGCATGACGCCGAAGAGGTTCTTCATGGACAGGGTGGCCCCGGCCCAGTGGTGGGTCTTCATCTTGGCCACGGACACCACGAGGTCGACCCTGGCCAGGGCGTCGGGAAGCCACAGGTCGCCGAGCTTGCTCATCCCGCCGAGGTTTCGGACCCGGTGGACCGGGCCGCTGTTGAGGTCGGCGAAGGCCAGGCCTTCGGAGGCCAGCACTTCGCCCAGCCCGGACTCCTCGAGCACGAGCAGGGCGTCGCGCCGGTGCCCGGCCCCTTCGGCCACCAGCACCGAGGCCGCGCCACCGGCCAGAAAGGCCTCGGCCGCCGCCCGCACCACCAGCGGATGGGTGTTGATGTGCCCGGCCCCGGCATGGGGCTCGACCAGGTTGGGCTTGAGCAGCACCCGCTTGCCGGCCAGCTCCTCGCGGGAAACGCCCAACTCCGCCAGCCCCCGGCGCAGGATGTCGCCGAGGTCCGCGTCGTAGCCGGAAGCCTTGGCCACGAAGACCGGGGAGGCGGGGCCGGGGACCGCCGTCTCGCGGCAGCCCGTGCCCACGGCCGCCGTCAGCGCGGCCGCGCCGAGAAGCCGCAGAGTCTGCCGGCGGGTCATGCCGCCGGCGGCGCGGAATCGTTCAGCCATGGGCGCTCCTTCGCACGATGTCCGCGAACCGGCCCCGGCTGGCGGCGGCGGCCAGGAGCTGGGCCAGAAGCGGTGTGTCGTAAGGCCCGTAACGCTGCTGCCTGCCGAGGGCCACGCCAAGATTATCCAGGATGTCCGGCCCGGCCGCGTCCCAGGCCCCCAGGCCGAAGGCCCGCCAGGAGGCGCAAAGGGGCGTGGCGGCGGCGCAGTCAGGACCGGCCAGGTAGGCCAGGCTTCGCGCCACGTCCCCCCGCCCGGTCCGTCCGGCCAGGGCGGCCAGGGCGTGGCCGGTGCATTCGGGGATGGGCAGAAGCATGTTTTGAAACACCCGGGTGTTGCCGTAATTCCAGCCGCCGTCCGGCAACTGGCGGTCGAGCAGCAGCCGGGCCGCCTCGTCCAGGGCCGGGCCGAGGCCGGCCGGCGGCTCGGGCAGGGCCGCGAGCACGAGCATGGCCTGGGAGGTGGGCTCCACCCAGGAATGGGTGCCCTCGATCCAGTTCCAGCCCTTGAGGCTCGGATCGTGGCCGAACACGCCGTTGGGCTCCTTTTTCCAGGTCGCGCCGGGATGTCCCAGAAGCCAGGCGGCCCCGGCCCGCGTCCGGTCGTCGTAGGCCGGATCGGGCAGCCAGGCGGCCATGGCCAGGGCCGTGGGCCAGGCCGCCTCGGGCCGGCCGGGAAGAAGGGGCACCCGGCCGTCGGCGGCTTGGAGCCCGGCCAGGGCGGCCCGGGCCCCGGCCACGGCCCCGGGCTC
>JAEWCY010000280.1 GCA_023390395.1 Pseudomonadota bacterium
ACTTTTCCGGGAAGAGCGTCCTTTATCTTGTCCCATTGCTCATCAGTAATGGTGTGTCGTAGCGCCATTGTATCCCTCCTGTAGAGAGGAATAGCATGGGACAGATCAAATGTCTACACGGCCTAGGGAAGCCGGGACGAGGAATCCGGCCCGGCCACGGGCCAGACCAGAAATTCCCTCCCGGACTTGACGCCCACGCCCACCGCCCCCTTGTGGAGGTACAGGGCGTGGGCCCAGGCCGGGTCGAAGGCGCTGGTGGTGGCGGACCAGTAGACGTCGCCCACGGCCTCGAAGGGGTGCCCGTCGGGCAGGGCCGGTCCGAACCGGCCGGCGTCGACCAGGGATTCCAGCTCGTTGATGCCGGGCAGCCGCCAGCCGCCGCCCCGGTAGCGCCCGGCCGCGTCGAGGGCTTCCTGCCAGGTGGCCGGCCCCGGGGCCGCGTCGGCCCGGCAGGCCCAGACAAGGCCCGTGAGCCGGTCGCGCACGCCCTCCCCTTCCCCGCCCGCCGCGACGAAACGCGGCTCGGGCCAGGCCAGACCGGAACGCACCGCGCCGTCCTGGCCCGTGCCCGGACAGGCGATTTCGCTCCCAAGCGCGTCCCGGCACCAATCCTGGCCGGTGCGCGGCAGCAGGCACTCGCCGGCCACGGGCCAGCACAGACAGTCCTGATCCTTTTTCCCGTAAAACATCCTGCCGCCCTCGAGGTGCACGTACCAGGCGTAGGCCGGCGCGGGCGCGGCCGTGGTGGACGTCCAGTGCCAGCCGGAAAAGACGTTGCGGAAGGGATGCGCCCTGGGCAGGGCGGGACGGGCCTGGCCGTAGGAAACGAGGCTGCGCAGTTCCCGGCGGTTGGGCAGCCGCCAGTCGGCGCGGCCGAGGAGACGCTCTCCCGCCAGGCGGGCGCAGGTTTCGAGAGCCTCGGCCCAGGGCATGGGAAACCCGGCGAGGCCGGCGTCCACGGGCCAGACGAGCCCGGAGGCGGCATCGCGCACGAGCCCCTCGCCGACGGGAAGGAACCGGACGGCCAGGCTCGCGGCGGGGTGGGGAAACGCGGCGTCCTGGCCGCTGCCCGGGCAGGGGATCTCCCGGCCGGCGGCGTCGTGGCAGCGCGACTGGTCGGTTGGCGGCACCGGCGGCATGGAGACGATTGGGGACTTCATGGCGCTTGGGAGACCCCGACGACGCGGTTCAGCCTTCGACGAAGCCGCGGCTGGCGGCGATGTCCCAGCTCAAGAGGGCGGCGTCGCGCACCAACGGCGCGCACAGCGCATGGAAGCGACGTTCCCGGTTGGCCAGCTCCAGGCCTTCGGGCGTGGAAGGGTCGCAGCCGATGAGGTCCCGGCACTGGATCGAGCCGTGCAGCTCGACGAAGCGGGCGTAGAACGCCTTGGTCCGGGCGTAGGTGGCCGCCTTGGCCGCCGCGCCCTCCGGTCCGCCGCCCCCGCCGTACAGGCCCAGGGCCATGACCGCGCCGGAGACCGCGCCGCACACCCCGCCCCGGGCCATGCCCACGCCGAATCCCGTGGCCAGGCGCACGGCCAGGGAGGCGTCGAGACCACTTGGCCCGCCAAGGGCCAGCAGCACGGACTGGCAGCAGTTGTAGCCGCTCGCGAAATGGCCGACGGCCACGCTTCCCGCATCGGTCATGATCGTCCTCCCCTGTCCGGGACGGCAAGACCCGAAACTGCCGACCGGAGTAACCCGGGCGCAGGCACGGAGGCAAGAAGGGAAAGCCGAGGGCCCGCCCGCTCCCCGGGGGACGCGGGCGACGACGGGAAGGACGGGCTAGAGGGGGGAAACGGCGATATGGTCGGCTTCGTTGTTGCGAAGGGTCAAGGTGAAGTCGCGAAGCCGCAGGGCCACGGGGTCCTTGAGCGGGGCGCGGCCCACGACCTCGACGTCGGTGCCGGGCACGAGCCCCATGTCGCGCAGACGCCGGCCCAGTTCGCCCTGCGCCTCCACCCGGCAGATGCGGGCCTTCTGTCCGACCTGCAGCTGCCGCATGCCGATGCACGCCGCCGTGGCTTCCTGGTTCATGCCGACTCCTTGGGAAAAAAGGAAAGAAAACACCGCGGCCGGTCCCGGCGGCCGTCGCGGCGACGAGGCGGATCAGGCCACCCGGGAGACAGGTTCCTCGGCGGGCTGGGCCAGACGGCCCATGACCTTTTCGGCCAGCCCGTGCCCGATGGACATGCATGCCCCCCTGGCCCGCAGGCAGACCGGCCCGCCGCAACCGGCGGTGATCTCGACCACGGTGCCGGGCGTGATGCCCATGGCGCACAGCCGGCCCCGGGCCTTGGGGCAATCGCACAGGGCTTCCACGCGCACGCGGCTTCCGGAGGGGAAATGGGCGAGGCTTTGGAGTGGGGCCATGGATCGCGCTCCTTGCATGGCCTCACTTCTAGCCACATTGAGAATGATTGTCAAGCTCCCTCTCGACAAATCCTGCCGTCCCCTACCCGCTGCCCGTGCGCTTGAGGGCGAAGGTCAGGGCCAGGGACACGGCGGCGAGAAGCCCGGAGAGGATGCCGGCGCGCTGGAAATCCCCGGAAAACACGGCGTTGTAGATCTCCAGGGAGACCGTGTTGGTGCGGCCGATGATGTCGCCGCCAAGCAGCAGGCTCACGCCCACCTCGCCCAGGGCCCGGCCCGTGGCCAGAAACATGCCGGCGGCGATGCTTTTCTTGCAATGGGGCAGCACCACCCGCACGAAGGTGGTCAAAGGCGACTTGCCGAGCACGGCCGAAAGCTCGACCAGACGCATCAGTTCGCCCCGCACCGCCGCCTGCACCGGCCGCACCATGAGCGGGATGCCGGCCACCACCGCGGCCAGGGCCAGGCCGGGAAAGCCGAAGATGACGTCGAGCCCGAAAAGCCGCTGGGCGACGATCCCGATGGGGCCGTTGCGGCCAAGGAGCAGCAGCAGGAAAAAGCCCACGGCCATGGGCGGCAGCACCAGCGGCAGGGAGACCAGGAAGTCCAGGGCGGCCAGCCACCGGCCGCGCCCCCGGCCGAGCAGATAGCCAAGGGGCGCGCCGATGAGGAAAAAGGCGGGCACTGCGACGGCCATGACCCGAAGCGTCAGCCTGACGGAAAAAAGGACGTCAGGGTCCGTGGCCGCCGCGACAAGCGATTGACCCGGCAAGCGCTACATTCCGTGCTTTTCGGCGATGGCCCTGGCCGGCGGCGTGGCCAGGAAGGCGGCGAACTTCTTGGCCGCGTCGGCGTGGGGCGCGCCGGTCATGGAGACGGCCACGATCTCGATGGGCGCGTACTGGGACGGGTCCACCTCCAGGAAGCCGCCGATGGCGTCGCCAAGGCCCATGACGTCGGTGCGGTTGACGAAGCCGGCGTCGACCTCGCCGCTTAAGATGTAGGTGGTGACCTGCGGCACGGTGGCCACCACGAGCAGCTTGTCGGCCACAGCCTTGGCCAACCCGGATTTCTCCAGGTACTGGCTGGCGGCTTTGCCGTAGATGGCCTTCTGCGGATCGGGCATGGCCAGGCGCTTGACTTCGGGCTTGGCCACGTCGGCCGGGGCGGCGAGCTTCTTGCCCTTGGGCCAGGCCACCACCAGGATGCCCTTGCCGATGGGGGCGACGCCGTCGAAATTGAGCCCCGCCCCGTCCAGGAAGCCCTTTTCGCCCACGATCACGTCGATGACCCCGCCGGCCTTGGCCTGGGTCGTCACTTGGCCCATGTTGCCGAAGGACAGCTCGGGCTTGACGCCGCCCTGCTTCTCGAAGGCCTCGGCCAGGTCGGTGACGAGCTTTTTGTAGCCCGCGCCGGCGGCCACGACCAGGGTCTCGGCCAGGGCGCTGCCGGTCAGGCACAGCACCAGGGTCAGGGTCAGGACAATGCGTCGCATGGGCGTTCCTCCTTCAAGGCGGGTTTCGGGGGACCGTCGCCGCAACGGGCGAGGAGCGCGTCGCGCTCTTCGCGGTAGAGGGCGAGCTGGCGGCCGAACCAATCCTGGTCGATCCGCCCCCGGTTGATGGTCACGACCGTGTCGCCGAGGATGGCGGCCTCGGCCAGGTCGTGGGTCACGTGCACGATGGGGATGGCGAAGCGCTCCCGCACGGCGAGCAGTTCGTCGCGAAGGGCGGCGCGGGTGGCGGCGTCGAGGGCGGAAAAGGGTTCGTCGAGGAGCAAGGCCTTGGGCCGGCGGGCCAGGGCCTGGCAGATGGCCCCGCGCTGGCGCTCGCCGCCGGACATGGCCCCCGGCCGGCTGCCGGCCAGGTGGGCGATGCCGAAAAGCTCAAGCAGTCTGGCGGCGAAGGCGGCATCGCTCGTGGCGTAAGCCACGTTTTGGGCCAGGGTCATGTGGGGAAACAGGGAATATTCCTGGAAGACCAGGCCCACGCCGCGCCGCCTGGCGCTGACGCGCGCGCCGGCGGCCGTGTCGCGCCAGACCTCGCCGCCAAGGGCGATGCGGCCGGCGTCGGGGTCGTCCAGGCCGGCGAGCAGGCGCAGCAGCGTGGTCTTGCCCGAGCCCGACGGCCCGGTCACGGCCAGGATTTCCCCGGCCGGACAGGCGATCTCCACGTCCAGGACGAAATGGGGGAGCTTTTTGGTCAGGCGCGCGGCCAGGCCCATCCTCACGGGGCTCCGTTTTCGGCGATGGCGGCAAGGAGCCTGGCCAGTTCCACCGGCACGGTGATCTGGGGGCAGTGACCGCTTTTGATCTCGTGCATGGCGAAGCCCAGCCCCCGGGCGCGCTCGGCCATGGCCGCCAGCATGGGGTTGGGGTTTTCCAGGCAGCGCACGTAGTGCTTCTTGGCCGGCAGCGCCAGCTCCCCGCCGGGGACGGGGTCGGTGAAGGCGGCCATGGGGAACGGGGTCAGCCGGGACATGAACCAGTCCTCGTCGGGCGCGCCGGCCACGCCGAACATGGCCGGCTGCCAGGGCGAGACCAGCCAGCCGTCCAGGCGGCGCGACTCGAGCAGGGCCGTGAACGGCTCGCCGCCCAGCGCCGCGAAGGAAAGCCCGGGCTTGGGGATGATGCCCTCGATGGAGATCATGGCCGTCAGGCGGGGCAGGATATGCGGCATGGCCGCGGCGCACACGATGCCCGAATAGCTGTGGGCCACGAGGATGACCTCGCGCAAGTCGTACAGTTCCAGGTAGGAGGCCAGCTCCTCCGCGTACACGGCCAAGCCGAGCTCCCTGGTCATGATCTCGCGGTGGTGCCCGCAGCCGGAAAAGGTCGGGGCGTGGACCGCGTGTCCCAGGGGCAAAAGCGCGCTGGCCATGTTCCTAAAGACCCAGCCGCCCTGGAACGCGCCGTGCACGCAAACGAACGTGGCCATGCCGCCATCCTCCCCGGCCGCGCCGCTCCCCCGCGGGACGCCGCGCCGCCATGCCATGGATTGCCGGCCGAGAGCATCGCGACGCGACGGCCGGCGACCGAAATTCGACGCTACACACAATCACGCGCATTGGATTTCGCGTGACAATAACCGTTTCATTCGAGCAATACCGCAATTACGCTTGCAAAGACAACAGTGTCACGTCATCGGAACTATTCGTGATACACCATTTATATTCTTTACAACACAAGAGCCATTCGTTAACAGCACGTATCATGAGTACCTTCGAAGAAAATCTTCTGGACAGGATCGCCCGCCTCGACACGCCTTCCCTGGAACGGCTGCTCGAACACGCCGAGGCCCTGCTTTCCCAGAAAACGGACCGCCCGGCGCGGCGGCACCATCCGGGTGCGGGACTGTGCCAGGCGGCCATGTTCAAGGTGCCCCACGACATCCGCCATCTGGACACCGAGCAGATCGACCGCCTCGGCGCCGCCTTCGACGCCTGGCGCGACGCGGCCCGCACCTCGCCCATCCGCCGGGCGCGCGAGCGCATGCGCCTGGTCTACCTGATGCTGCGCCACAGCGGCGGCAAGCTCGGGGAAGTGCTGGCGCTCAACGAGAACAGCGACATCGACATGGGCCAGTCCACGGTGACGCTGGGCGGCGGCAAGCCCGACGAGACCGCCCGCAAGGTCGTCGTGCCCAAGGCCTTCCTGGAGGAGGTGCGCCGGTTCGCGGCCAGCCCGGCCAACCGCCACATGCGCGGCGAGCTGTTCCGCCTCGACCCCGGCTTCGTGCGCCGCAAGCTCTACGAACAGGCCGTCAAGGCCGGCTTGCCGCCCGGGCGCGTCAGTCCCACGTCCCTGCGACACTCGCGAGCCGTGGAACTGCTGCGCGGCGGCGTGCCCCTGCCCGTGGTCCAGGTCATGCTCGGCCATTCGAGCCTGGTGCTCACCTCCATCTACTGCTCCTTTTCCGAACAGGACTGCCAGCGCATCCTCAACCACTGCGTGACCAAGGAGAGCCGCGTGAAGACCAGCGCCCGCAACACGTTCTTCGGCGCCGTCAGCAGCGTGCGCAAAAGCCCGCTGCTGACGGAGATTTCCCTTGCGGTGCAAAACGGCTTCGAGGTCGTGGCCGTGATCACCAACGAAAGCTACGATCGCCTGGGGCTCACCGAGGGCGCGCAGGTGACGGCCCTGGTCAAGGCCCCCTGGGTGCTGCTCGGCAAGGACGAGCACAAGGCCCGCACCAGCGCCCGCAACTGCTTCCCGGGCAAGGTCGCGGGCATCCGCGGCGACGGCGTGGCCGTGGAGATCATGGGCCTGCTCGACGGCGGCACGCCCATGTGCGCGCTGATCACGGCCGAATCCGTGGAATCCCTGGACATCAAGGAAGGCGACGTGGTCTGGTTCTTCTTCAAGGCCTTCAGCGTCATCCTGAGCACTGATTAGCCGGACCCGCAACCGGGCCAACCCACGGTCGAACGGGTCCCTCCCCCGACGGCTGCCATGCCCGCCTCCAGGCGGCAAAACGCCGACGGCCCGTCCAGGCAAGCCTGGCCGGGCCGTCGGTCTTTGCTGTCGCCGCGGTCCCCTCGGGGGACCGCCGGAATGTCATCATTCCACGTCGGGACAGGCCTTGAGAGCCTCGGCGATGTGGGCCTCGGGATAGGCGAAATCCGTGAGCTTGCCCTGCATGAAGGCATCGTAGGAGGCCAGGTCGAGCAGGCCGTGGCCGGAATAGAGGAAAACCACGTTCTCGCCGGGCTTGGCCCGCTTGGCCGTCTCGATGGCCCCCTTGATGGCGTGGGAGGTCTCCGGCGCGGGCAGGAAGCCCTCGGTGCGCAAAAACAGCCGGGCCGCGTCGAAGCATTCGGTCTGGAAGTAGGCCGTGGCGTCCACCAGGCCCTCGTTGGCCAGGTTGCACACGATGGGCGCGCCGCCGTGGTAGCGCAGCCCGCCGGCGTGGATGGGGGCGGGCATGAAGGCGTGGCCCAGGGTGTGCATCTTGAGCAGCGGCGTGAGCTTGGCCACGTCGCCGTAGTCGTAGCGGAACTGGCCGCGCGTGAGCGTCGGGCAGGCCTTGGGCTCCACGGCGATGAAGCGGATGTTCTCGCCGGCGAGCTTTCGCGGCAGAAACGGCAGCACCAGTCCGGCGAAGTTGCTGCCCCCGCCCACGCAGCCGACCAGGTAGTCGGGCTTTTCCCCGAGCATGGCCAGCTGCTTCTCCACTTCCAGGCCGATGACGGTCTGGTGGTGCAGCACGTGGTTGAGCACGCTGCCGAGCGCGTATTTGGTGTCGTCGTGGGTGGCGGCGTCCTCCACGGCCTCGGAGATGGCCAGTCCCAGGGAGCCGGTGCAGTCCGGGTCGGCGGCCAGCACGGCCCGGCCGGTTTGCGTGTTCTCCGAGGGCGAGGCGTAGATCTCGCCGCCGTAGGCGTTGATCAGGATGCGGCGGTAGGGCTTCTGGTTGTAGCTCACCTTGACCATGTACACCGTGCAGTCGAGGCCGAGCTGGGAGCAGGCGAAGGCGAGCGCCGTGCCCCACTGTCCCGCGCCGGTCTCGGTGGCGATGCGGCGCACGCCCTCCTGCTTGTTGTAGTAGGCTTGCGGCACGGCGGTGTTGGGCTTGTGGGAGCCGGCCGGGGACACGGATTCGTTTTTGTAGAAGATCTTGCACTTGACGCCGAGGGCTTCTTCGAGCCGCTTGGCCCGCACCAGGGGCGTGGGCCGGAAGAGCCGGTAGATGTCGAGCACCGGCTCGGGGATGTCGAGCCAGCGCACGGGCGAGAGCTCCTGCTCGATGACGGCCTTGGGGAAGATGACTTCCAGCTGCTCCGGGGACAGGGGCTGCTTGGTCTGGGGATCGAGGGGCGGAGCCAGCGGCGTCGGCAGGTCGGGCAGGGCGTTGTACCACTGCCGGGGCATTTCCGATTCGGGAAGATTGATGCGGCACTCCATGCGGTTCTCCGGATGCGTTTGGTATTCCGGGCGCGGCGCGGCCCTTGGGCAAGGCCTGGCCGCCACGCCGGCAGGCAATGGAAAAGCCTTACATCCCGAAGCGGTTTTTCACAACCGCGGCCGCCCCGGCCGCCCAGGCGGTCTTTGCCTTTGCCCGCCGTTGCGGCTATCCTGGCGTCACTTCCCGAAAAGGACCGCCCCATGAAACGACTGGCCGCCGCCCTCCTCCTCGTCCTTGCCCTGGCCCTGCCGGCCGCCGCCGGCGACATCGTCGTCTTCGCCGCCGCCAGCCTCACCAACGCCGTCGAAGCCATGCGCCCGGCCTTCGAGCGCGACCACCCCGGACTCGTCCTCAGGCCCTCCTTCGCCGCCTCGGGCGCGCTCCTTCAGCGCATGGCCAACGGCCAGGCCTGCGACGTGTTCTTAAGCGCCGACGCCGCCACCATGGACGCGGCCGTGGACCGTGGCCGCGTCGACCCGGCCACGCGGCGGGTCGTTGCCGGCAACAGCCTGGTCCTGGCCGTGCCGGCCGGCAACCCGGCGAAAGTCTCCGGGCTCGACTCCCTGTCGCTTGGCGGCGTGCGGCGCGTGGCCGTGGGCAACCCCGAGTCCGTGCCGGCCGGGCGCTACGCCAAGCGCGCCCTGCAGGAAAAGGCCCTGTGGTTCGCCCTGACCTCCAAGCTCGTGTACTACCCCTCGGTGCGCCACGTCCTGGCGGCGTTGACGGCCAGGGAGTGCGACGCCGGCTTCGTGTACGCCACGGACGCGACCATCGCCGGGGACGCCGTGGCCGTGGCCGCCGTGGTGCCCACGTCGCCGCCCGTGGCCTACAGCGGGGCCGTGGCGGCGAACGCCCCGGACCCCAAGGGCGCGGTCGCCTTCCTGGACTTTCTGGCCACGCCCGAGGCCCGCGCGGTGCTGGCGCGCTACGGCTTCGGCGCGCCCTGACCGGGACCGGAGCCTAGTGTGACGTCCCTAAAAAAATACGATAGTATTTTTTTAGAAAAACATAACTTCTAAAGCGTGTTGTCCAAGGAATACGCCTGCGCGCATTTCGCGGACGCGACACTAGAGTTCCGGGGCGAAGTTCGGGACCAGGCAGACGATGACCAGGGGCTCACCGCCCGTGTTCTCGATGTGGTGCTCGACGTCGGCCGGGATGAAGAGCACGTTGCCCGGGCCGATGTCCGTCCAGGCCCCGTCGCGCAGGATGCGGCCGCGCCCGGCGTGGACGAACTGCTCGTGCTCCCAGGGATGCTTGTGGGGCGGGATGACGCCGCCCGGGGCGACCTCGATGACGCGCATGCAGAAATTGTCCGCGCCGTCGGCCTTGCCGAGGACCACGCGGCCGGTGACGCCGCGCATGGTGGCCGAGGTCAGCTCGCGGGGCGCGACGTCGCGGTAGTCGATGATCTTCATGGGACGCTCCTTGGGCATGAGGATTGCGGCGGGCCTCCCGGCCTCGCCCGCTGGCCAGGATGTACGAACTTCGCCCCCCAGCGTCCAGACGCCGGCCGGTTTCCGGCGACGCTTCCCTTTCCCCCAGGCTTTGGCTAGCATGGGACAACGCCTCTTGCGCGCCCGGAGATCTCCATGCCCTTGATGTGCTTCCGCCTCGTCCCGGCCCTGTGCCTCGCCGTCGCCCTGGCCGCCTGCGCTCCCGCGACCAAGTCCGCTCCCCCGGCCGCCCCGGCCAAGACCGCCGCCGGCAAGACGCCCCCGGCCCAGACGCCGAACCAGACGCCGCCCGGCGCGCCACGAAACGGCTTTCGCGTGGTCATGGGCAAGCCCCTGCCGGATCAGGCCGCGCCGGCCCCGGCCGCCGGCCAGCCGGCGACGCCGGGCCAGGTT
>JAEWCY010000013.1 GCA_023390395.1 Pseudomonadota bacterium
ACTTTTCCGGGAAGAGCGTCCTTTATCTTGTCCCATTGCTCATCAGTAATGGTGTGTCGTAGCGCCATTGTATCCCTCCTGTAGAGAGGAATAGCATGGGACAGATCAAATGTCTACACGGCCTAGACTTTTTATGCTATCCCATCATATTATCAGATATTTTCCCGAAGACGTCGGCCGCGCGCACCGCCCGGAGCGATCCGGCGGCGTAAGCGTCCAGCCGCGACTCGGCCTCATGCCCCCAAGCCGCCTCCATGGCGGCGTCGCCGGCCTCGTCGAAGCTGGCCTGCAATACCTCGATGAGTTCCGCCCGTTCCAGCGGCCCCAGATCGAGCACCTGCCGCACGAGTCGCGCATCGGTCTTCATGGCTGCTCCTTTGGCTCCAAGGTAATGGGCCGCCAGCACCTTGGCAATACCGCGCGGCATCAAAGCAGCCTGTCGGCGTAGCGGCGCGGCAGGCCCCGGGCCACGATCTTTTCGGCCGTGGGTCGCGCGTCGTAGGCCACGGCCCTTATGGTCAGCACGTCGCGCGCGTCGTCGTAGAGGCCGTACTTGGCCCGGCGGTCGCCGTCGCGGGGCTGGCCCACGGAGCCGACGTTGAGGATGTGGCGCTCGCGGGCGTCCAGGGGATTCTCGCCCAGGGACAGCTCGAAGCGCTCCACCTCCCGGCCGCGCAGGCTCGCCGCTTCCAGCATGTGGGTGTGGCCGACGAAGGAAACACGCTCGGCCGTGCGGGAAAACGCCCGGCGCAGGGTCACGTCCCCGGCCTCGAACAGGTAGGTCGCGGTGTCGTTTGGCGGCAGGCCGTGCACGAAGCGGCAGCCGTAGAGCGAAAGCGAGGTCGGGTAGGCGGCCACCCGGGCGACGAGTTCCGGGGGAAGCAGCTCCCGCGTGCGCGCCACGGCCTCCCGGGCCTGGGCGTTGAAGAGCCTCTCCCGGGACGGGTCGGCCACGGCCCATTCGTGGTTGCCGCGCACGCTCGGGATGCCGCGCCCGGCGAGGATGCCCAGCACCGCGGCCGGGTCCGGGCCGTAGCCGATGTCGTCGCCAAGGCTCACCGTCACGGCCGGGCCGGCCGCGTCGAGGTCGGCCAGCACGGCAGTCAGGGCTTCGAGATTGGCGTGGATGTCGGCGAGGACGGCCATGAGCATGGGCCAGCATCGCAGCTTCGCCGGGCAAGGGCAAGACCGGGGCCAGCGCGCGAAAGAAGGACGCGACCTCGGGGCCTATCCTCCCGGGGTCGCGTCATGGGTGAGGGGCGTTGTGCGGGGGTTGTGGGTGTTTAGCGGAAATTTCTAGTTGAAGTGGGTCTCTTGCAGCCACTTCTTGATGGCGTCGCTGGGGGCGTAGACGCCCTTGTTGAAGCCGCTCTCCTCCATGAAGGCCCGGGCCAGATCCTCGGGCAGGTCGAAGGAGGCCAGCTCCACGCAGTCCTCGGAGTTGCGGCGCACCAGCGTCAGTTCCGGCCGTCCCGACCAGGTGTTGACCACGAAATAGGTGGAATAGTCGTTCTTGGACGTCACGGGCTTATGCTCGGCATGCCAGGAGTTGTTGCCCCACTCGAGATACAGGGTCACGGCGTCTTCGGGCGTCATGTTCCAGTCGATGACCAGATCGGACAGATCGGTGTGCGTCTGCGTCTGCATGGCAATTCCTCCGTCGTGCGGGTGTGCCGCCTCATTTGGTGCGCGGGCTGATTGAGGACAAATTTAATCCTTTTAGTTCTCTGGTCAAGCGCCACAGTGTTTTTTCTCCGGTCCTTTCCCCTGAAATCGTCCTAACCCACCAAATTTACAATTACTAAATCTCGAAGCGGGAGGTCCAGGAGGGGACTCGCCCCTCCTGGCCGCCGGAGGCGTCGCCCCATAACAAAAAAGGGCGCGGCCGGGGGGATAGCCGCGCCCTGCCATAAGGGAGGGACTCGGGAACCAGGAAAGGCTTGGATCAGCCGTCGACGCCGGCCTGGGCGAGCTGGCGGGACGAGGACTTGTCGTTTTCGAGGGACCGCTCGCGGGCGGCGCGCACTTGCTCCATCTTTTCCGGAGTCAGGACGGCGGCGAGCTTGTCGTCGGTTTCCCGGGACACGGCGCGCATGTCCTCGCGAAGGGCCAGCACGCCGGCCAGGCCGGGGTTGACGGCCAGGCGGGCCCGGGCCAGGTCCCGGCTCTTGACGGTCTGCTCGACCAGGATCGGCCGCATGGCGGCCAGTTCCTCGACCGTCAGGGGCACCTGGGCGGAAAGGTCGCGAAGCGCGGCCTCGGCGGCCTGCTCCGGGGGCAGGGACCACCGGGACGGGGGCTCGCCGGCGTGTCCGGCGGCCGCGGCCAGGGCCAGGACGGCCATGAAAAGCAGCGCGGTGAGACAGGGTTTCAGGTTCATGCGGACCTCCGAGGGGACGGCGTCCCCGTTTCTGCGGGGGAGGTCGCGGGATGTGAACAGGTGGTTACATGCAGCTGCGGCAGGCGGCCAGGGCTTCCCCGGCGGCCTCGGCCACGGTCGTGGCCGCAAGCTCCCAGCCGTCGTAGCGATCGAAGGCGGCCGTGTCGGCGGCAAGGGCCGCAAGCCCCTCCAGGAGCGTGCGCGAGGGGTCGGGCCCAAGCCGGGCCAGGACCAGGCAGGCCAGGCCCCGGGCGGCGGGGTCGCAGTCGGCCAGGGCGGCCGTGATCTCGGGCAGAGCCGGGAGGCAAAACTCCGGCGCGGCCCCGGCCAGGCGGGCGACAGCCCACCAAGCCCCGCGCCGCAGCGGCGCATGGTCGATGTAGGTGCAGTCGCCGGGCAGGTCCTGGACGTAGGAGAGAAGGATGCGGTGGTAGTCGCGGGCAAGCGCCGGACACACGGCCAAAGTCTCGCCCATGCATTCCGGGATGCCCCAGGCGATGTTGCCCGACTCCTCGTTGACCCGCCACATGAGGTTGCGCCAGACGTCGCGGGCGTCTTCCAGGCGCGCGGCGGCGATTTCCGCCATGGCCGCGCCGAAGGCCGTGACCGCCCGCCAGCGCACGAGCGGCTCCTTGTCGAGGAGCAGCGAGAAAAGCGGCCCCAGGCGCGTCTTGGCCGGCACGACGGCCAGCACGGCCAGGGCCGCCTCGCGGTCGTCCCCGCCCAGGGCCTGGCGCATCTCGCCGAGCAAATGCCTACGCGACGCCATCCGGATATATCCATCCCTTGGAGGGGGTCCGGGGGGCATCATGCCCCCCGGCGGGGCTCGGGGCAGCGCCCCGATTCCTCATTCCCACACTCTTCCCCTCCCTACTTGGCCAGGGCGGCCTCGATCTCGCGGACCATGTCCGGATGGGGTTCGAAGCCGGTCTGGCGGGCGCGCTCCACGAACTCCCTCGCCTTGGCGAAATCGCCGCGCTCCATGGCCACCAGGGCCAGGTTGTTGAGGGCCGGGCCGAACATGGGCTCGATCTCCAGAGCCTTGGCGCTGTGGAACTCCGCGCCGTCCACGTCGCCCTGCATGAACAGGCAGCTCCCGAGGGAGGCCATGGCCTGGACGTACTTGGGGTCGATCTTGACGGCCCGGCGCAGCGACTTCTCGGCCTTGGCCACGTCGCCGCGCTGGAGGTGCACGAAGCCGATGTTGCCGAAAGGCACGGCGAAAAGCGGCCGGGCCCGGCTGGCCTTCTCGTTCCACTCCAGGCAGGCGTCCAGGTCGCCCTTGTTCATGGCCAAGCCGCCGAGCTGCACGTAGGCCTCGGCCAGGCTCGGCGAGCATTCCACGGCCGAGAGGAATTCCGCCTCGGCCTCGACCAGCCGGCCCTTGGCCACGAAGGCCGTGCCCAGGTTGTAGTGGGACACGCCGCAGCCGGGGTTCTGGGACAGGCGCTTTTTGAGTTCGTCGATGAATTCGTCCGGGGTGCGGGCGGTGTATTCCATGAATGCTCCTTGCGGCTTATTTGGTCGGGCCGAGTTCGGCGTCGATGCCTTCCCGGGCCAGCAGTTCCTTGTACCATTTGCAGAAGGCGTACATGCCCCGGTGCTTTTCCGAGCCGCTCATGACGCCCATGCACACTTCCCAGGCCCCCTTGGCGAACTCCTCCGAGGCTCCTGGGTTCCCGGCTAAAAACTCCGAGACCAGTTGCTGGCCGGTGCGGCGCGAGGCGTCCTCGCGCATGTCCAGCGGGTCGTTGGGCTCCTGGAAGGGGTCCCAGGCGTCGTAGCCGATCTTGTCGATGAACCGCCGGCGGCGGGGCTTGAGCTTGTCGTAGATGGCGCGCTTGAGCTGCGCCAGTTCCTCGGGGGAATGGGCCACGCGCGCCTCCTTAAGGTTTGCCTTCGCCTTCGGGCGGGCCGTCCGGGCCGGGCAGGACCCAGGTGGTCTGGCCGCCGGCGCAGGAGGCGCAGGCCGAGGAGCCGGCCTCCTCGCCGCAGGAGCCGCAGGACGCGCCGAAGGGCGAGGCCGGCGGCGCGGGGGGCTCGGGCAGGCGCACCATGTCGTCCTCGGTGAAGATGCCGAGGTATTCGTCGTCGTATTCGGTAACGAGCGCCATGGAGACCGGGACCAGGGACTCGCCCATGAGCGGCAGCTTGGTGGGCATGGCGGCCACGACCTCCTGGGACAGCTCCATGAGCCTGTCCTGGAGCTTCTCGATCTTGACCGTGGGGTAGCGCCCGCCCGGCTCGAAGCCGGCGGCGCCGCAGATGTGGGCCGCGCCGCCGATCTCCAGCGGCACGCCGTACAGGCGGCAGGTCACGGGGCGGTGGGCGTAGAGCACGCAACGGCCGTCGTCGCCGAGCAGCGGACAGCGGATGCGCTCGCGGGCCAGGTCGGCCAGGATCTCGGCCGTGGGCACGCCCTGCTCGCCGGCGCGGAAGGCCTTGCGCTTGAGCTTGTAGTGGTCGCGGTCGGCCTTGTTGGCCCGCTCCAGGATGGCGTCGCGCTCCGGGCCCGGGGGAAAGGCCTTATTGAACTGGTGGTTGAGGTACAGCGCCTCGATGAAGCTCAGGTCGAACAGGGCGTGGCAGCAGTCGCTGCATCCCTCGCCGCAGGACACCATGCCCGGGCAGGCGGCCGAAACCTTGGCGAAGGCGGCGTCGGCCTCGGCGGCGATGGCCTCGTAGCGGGCGAAAGCGGGGGAGAAATCCAGGGGCATCAAGGGGCTCCGCGACCGTCCCGCGCCGTCGTCCCTCACGCGGCCCCGCGCAGGGTCAGGCGGCCCAGGCCGGAGACGGCAGCGGGAGCGGACGGCGACCGCCCGCTCCCGCTGCCGGTTAATATTTTGAAATCACTATTCTTCTTCGACGATGATGGCGTCCTGGTCACAGACCTCGACGCAGGATTCGCAGCCCAGGCATTCTTCCATGTTCACGGCCACGGCCTTGCCGTCGCGCATGGCATAGACTTCCACCGGGCACACGTCCACGCACTCGCCGTCGCCGATGCACTTCTGCACGTCGACGGTCACCTTGTATCCCATGCCGAACCTCCGAACGAACGCTGACGGAAGCCCGATTCACGAATTATCCCGTACCGTTGCAGCAAAGACCCCACAACGCCTCCGGCAGCTTACGCAGCCTTAGCCCCGGCGTGTTTCCGTGTCAAGGGAAGCGCCCCGGCCAACGCGCCAGGTCCGACCGAGTCCGGCGGGCGGCGATTTCCCGCGCCGGTCGGGAGTGGAGACGCCGCAGGGAAAAATCCCCTTTTTTTCGTCCACCGCTTCGCGGGAATCGTTGTCGTGTAACCGGCACGCCCTTGCCCCGTCTCCTATCTCCCTTGAAAGAAAGAAGAAATTTTTCATTTTTGGGACTAAAGTTCCTGGAGCGTTTTACCGAAAAGGGGGATGTAGGCGGAGTTTAACCTTTTACGCAGGGATGCCTGAAAGCCAGGGACGGCCATGGGCAAGCTAACCTATTTACGCCCGCGTCGCGGAGACATTCGGCCGGTTCTGCTGTTGCTTACCTCGCACAGACTCGACTGCTTCCTCATCTGCATACGCTGCCTGGAACGCTTCACCGATTTCACGCGGCTCAAGCACGTCTACGTGGTGGCCAACGCCGTAAGCCCCGAACACCTGGCCGTGGCCAGGCGCTTCGTGGGCCGCCACGCCAACGCCACGCTCCTCGACCGGGGGCCGCGCGGCCTGGTGCCGGCCGTGCACGCCGCCCAGAACGAGATCCTTTCCGCCCACATCGAGGACGTGGTCGTCAAGATCGACGAGGACCTGTTCGTCACGCCTCACTGGCTCGAACACCTGGTGGACGGCTACCTGGACCACGCCGACCGACCCGACGTGCCGCTGGTCATGCCGCTGGTGCCCATAAGCCCCCCCGGCCGCCACGTGCTCAAC
This sequence comes from Pseudomonadota bacterium, assembly GCA_023390395.1. Taxonomy (GTDB): domain Bacteria; phylum Desulfobacterota; class Desulfovibrionia; order Desulfovibrionales; family Desulfovibrionaceae; genus Solidesulfovibrio. The sequence continues at coordinate 6,292 of JAEWCY010000013.1, forward strand.
CGCTTCCTGCGCGTGTCCTACCCCTCGGAGCGCCAGATGTATTCCGGGCCGCCCATCGAGGAGAACTGGGTCTACCACCGCTGGATGTGGGAAAAGCTCCTGCACGAGAACCTGGCCGAGGTGTACCTGCGCGACGCGCCGGCCAAGTACGGCTACGTGGGCTACCTGACCATCAACTGCGTCATCTTCGACGAACGCATCATGCGCCGGGTGCTGCCCTTCCCCACGGTCCCCACGGCCGGACAGCCCACCACCGACGAGAAGGCCTTCAACCTGGCCCTGGCCAGGGACAAGATGAAGGTGGCCGTGCTCGGCAGAAGCCTCGCCCACCACTACAGCTTCTCCAAGTGCGAGGACTACCTGCGCTCCCACGTGCCCCTGGACGAGGTCTGGCGCTACATGCAGGAATTCAGCGGCGTGGCCGCCAAGCGCGGCTGCCGGGTCGCGGCCGGGAACGGCGAACTGACGCTTCTGCGCGCCGGAGGCTGAGGCCGCGACGCGCTCCCGCGGCGCGTTCGTCCTCGCCGGCTCCGCTCGGCCTCATTCTTCAATCCCCAAGGCCCTTCGCGGAGACTGGTCATTGCGCGGCGCCGCTTCCTCCCGAGCGTTCCTGCTGGCCCAGCAGGGGCCGGCGGCCGACGTCGCTGAAAAGGCTCCGGGCGGCGCCGGCGGCGACCAGCCGCCGGCCGAGCAGCCAGGAGCCGCTCATGCTGAGATGGTGCGTGTCATGATAGAGGGGCTGGGACTGCGCATAAGGTGAACACCACCCGTCCTGGCAGAGCAGGTCGCCGACATCCACGACCGTGACATTGTCATAAGCCGCGGCCACGGCGCGCAACTTCCTGTTGTGCTCGGCCTCGCCGCCATCGGCATAGCCGGACAGCGCACGGCAGTCGACGAGGTGGAGCGACATGTTGCGGATGTCGCATTGCCGGTTGTAGGCGGGAAAGACGGGAACTTGCGCGAACACGTAGACCCGCTTGCCCTGCTTGCGCAGCGCGTCGAACGTGGCGGCCACGTCCTCCCAGAAGCCGGCGACGCCGGCGTACCCGGACCACGCCGCAGCCATGAACACCGCATCATAACGGTCGAGTTCCTTCGCGATCCGCTGTCGGTAAAGGGTGCAGCTTTCGCGCCGCGCGCCGCCGTATTTGCCGTCCTGGCCGAGGATCGGCGGGCACTCGGAATGACTGATGTTGCGGAAAGCGAACGCCGCGTCTTCGGCTGCGGCGCCGAGCAGCCCCACATAATGAGCGGCGTGGGAGTCTCCCCAGAGCAGCGCCGCGGGAGGGGCGTCGCGGCCGACGACGCAACGCGGATCGGAAAACCGCTCCGCGTCGAAGGCGCTGAGCTGGCAATCGTAGGCGTACAGTTGCGCCTCGGCCGTCTCCGCCTCCAGCGCTCGCAGCCTCTGTCCGTAGCCGTCGTCGTTTTGCACGATCGCTTCCTTCGCCTGAAAGTGCGCCAAACCCGTTCCAAGAGCCAGAAACAAGCAGACCGGCAGGACGTAGTAGCCAATGTAGACGGATTTCCGGGACGCGGCCGCGTAGCGCAGCGGATATTCGACCAGCGCATAGGAAGCGGCGGCGAGGGCGGCGGCGGCGCCGAGCGCCGCCAAGGCCAACGGCCAGGGGATGGTGGTGTGGAAATAGCGGACATACGCCAGAACGGGCCAATGCCAAAGATACAGCGAATAGGACAGCAGGCCGATCCCCGCCAGGACCCGGGTGGAAAGCAGGCGGGAGGCGAACGTGGTCCGGGTCGCGCCCGAGGCGATGAGGAGAACGGTCCCAAGGCAGGCCGGCAAGGTGTTGAAGCCGGGAAACACGGAAGCTTTGTCGATGCGCACGAAGGAATACAGGAGCAGGGCGCAGCCGAACCAGGCCGCGACCTCCCGCGTCCATCGGCCCGGGACCGTTTTCTCTGCGCCCCGCAAGGGCAGCATGGCCGCGATCGCCCCGAGAAGGAGTTCGCCGGCCCGGGTGGGCAGCATGTAGAAACTGAAGGTCGGCGCCGTCTTGGCCATGTGCTGGGCGAAAAGGAAAGACCCCAGGCACAGCAAGCCGAAAAGCGCAAAGCGGACCCTGGGGCGCAACTTGGCCGTGAGCATCAAGGTCAGCGGCCACACGAGGTAGAACTGTTCCTCCACTCCCAGGGACCAGGTGTGGAGCAAGGGAAGGTCGTCGGTTGTCGGCGCGAAGTAGCTGGTGTCGACGTGCTCCCAGAAATAGATGTTCGACGCCGAGAACAGGGCGTACACGGCGGCCCGGCTCAAATTGCGGAAATCGGGGGGAGCGAGCAAGACCAACCCGGCCGCATAGACGACGGCCAACAGGAGGAAGCTGGCCGGCACGATGCGCTTGATGCGGCGGGCGTAAAATGTCCCCAGGGAGAACGTGCCTTTCGCGAGCCCCTTGAAAATGAGACCGCTGATCAGGAATCCGGAAATGACGAAAAAGATGTCGACGCCCGTAAACCCCCCGGGGACAAGGCGGGCGTCGATGTGGTAGCCGATCACCGACAGCACGGCGATGGCGCGCAGGCCGTCTATGTCCGAACGATACGCTCCTTTCCGGCCCTGGGGCGGCTCGCCTGGGCGGGACCGCGCGCCGAAGACTCCCTTCCGGGCGGACGCCGCGTCGCCATGGCGACGGCTGCCTCTGTTTGACGTCGGCTCAGCCATGCCGTGTCGCCTCGCCGTCGCCTGCTTCGCGTTTCGGCCATCCGGCCAGTGCACGCCCTGTTCGCATCCGCCGCCGCCCGGAATCAGTCCACGCCCATGCGGGCGTAATAGCCCCGGCCGCCGCGCTCGATCATCACCAGCACCGTGCGGTGCATGCGGCTTAAGTACACGGCCCGGGTGAATTCCTTTTGCCCGGAGAGCTTCTCGCCGCCGATCTGCACCAGTTGGTCGCCCTGCTTGAGCCCGAGCCGGGCCGCCGGGGAGCCGGGGGCCACCCCGGCGACGGTCGCCCCGCCCCGGGAAAAGGCCACGCTCAAGCCCCAACGCCTTCCGGCCACCTCGGCCGCCTCCCGGTCGGAAAAGGCCGTGGGCACGGCCGAGAGCCGTTCCTCGCCCCGGCCCCGGCGCAGGCGAAGCGTCAGGGGCTCGCCCACGGCCGAAGTGCGCAACACCCCCAGGTACTGGTCCTTGTCGTCGAGGTCGGTGTTGCCGACGCCAAGGAGCAGGTCGCCGGGCTTAAGCCCCGCCCGCTCGGCGGCCGAGCCCGGGAGCACCTCGGTCACGAGCAGGCCGCGCGGCCGGTCCAGGCCGAAATAGCGGGCCGTGCGGGCGTCCACGTCCTGGCCGGAAAGCCCGAGCCAGGCCGGGGTCACCCCGCCGCCGGAAACGATCTGCTCCACCACCCGTCGGGCCTTGCCTATGGGGATGGCGAAGCCGATGCCCCTCGCCTCGGCCTGGATGGCCATGTTGATGCCGATGACCTCGCCGGCCAGGTTGACCAGCGGGCCGCCGCTGTTGCCGGGGTTGATGGCCGCGTCGGTCTGGATGAGGTCGGCGTAGGCCCCGCCCTCGTGCTTGAGGGAGCGGCCCACGGCCGAAACCACGCCCGTGGTCACGGTGTTGGTGTAGCCGAAGGGGTTGCCGATGGCGATGGCCGTCTCGCCGATCATGATGTCGGCGGAGTCGCCCATGGCCGCCTGCGGCAGGGTCTTGCCGCCCGTGTCCAGGCGCAGCACGGCCACGTCGAAGTCCGGGTCCGAGCCGACCAGGGCGGCGGGAAGTTCCCGGCCGTCGAGGAGCCGGGCCGTGATGGACGTGCCGCCGGCGATGACGTGGGCGTTGGTGAGCACCAGCCCCTTTTGCCCGTCGATGATCACGCCCGAGCCCAGGCTCTCCTGGGTCTCGCGCCGGGGTTCTCCCGGGGCTCCCCCCAAACCGGGGCCGAAGCCCGGGCCGAAGAACTGGCGGAAGAACTCGTCGTCGGAAAACGGCCCCCGGCCGGCCCGGCGTTCCACGGTCCGGGCCGAGGTGATGTTGACCACGGCCGGGGCCACGGCGCGCACGGCCGTGACCACGGGCGTCAGGCGCGCCTCGCGGCCGGCGCTGAAGCCCGCCGCGGGGGCGCAAAGAAGGAAAAGGCAGCACAAGGCCCACGGGCCGAAACGTCCCATGTCGCGCCTCCTGGTGCGGTTGGTGGGGGGAAAGGGCAAACGGCGGACGGCGCGGCGCGTCAGCTGATGGGAATGCGGCGGCGCAGGCGCTCGGGCCGGGCCTTGGGCACGACCACCAGCAGCAGGCCGTCCTTCATCACCGCCGTGATCTCGGCGCGCGACACGCCCTTGGGCAGCTCGAAACGCCGGGCGAAGGGACCGTGGGAACGCTCCACGGCCTGGTAGACCCCGCCGGGCTCCTTGACGAAGCGGCGCAGGCCCGAGACGACGAGAGAGCGCCCCCGGGCCTCCACGTGCACGTCCTCCCGGGCGATGCCCGGCAGTTCCAGGGTGAGGCGGAAATCCGCCGGCGTCTCCAGCACGTCGGCCACGGGCTGCCAGGCGTAGCCGGCGTCGTGACCGAGCCCGCCCTCGCCGGCCAGGTGCTCGGCCTCCTGGGCCAGTTCCGAAAACGCCATCCAGGGCGTCCAATGCACTTTGGCCATATGCGGCTCCTTGGGGCGGGTCCGGGCGCGGCTGCCGCGCCTTGCCGGCCCCGCCGCGCCCCTTTCGGGGAATACGTCGCGGCTAGTCCTTGACCGAGCGTTTGCCGGCTTCCCAGTCCGCGGCCGGGACGGCCTCCTCCACCAGCATGATGGGGATGTCGTCGCGCACGGGATAGACCACGCCGCAGGCCGGGCAGGCAAGGCCCTCGCCGGCGGCGGGCTTGGTCAGTTCGCCCTTGCATTTGGGGCAGGCCAGGATGGCGAGCAGGTCGGGATGTATGGTCACGGGCGGTCTCCTTGGCGTTGTCGCTGGGCACAGGTGATAGCCAAATCATGTCGCGCGCGCAATGGAGGTTCGACAACACACGTCCGGCGCGCTACCTTGCCGGCATGGCGCTTATTGACCTGCACACGCACTCCACGGCCTCGGACGGCAGCCTTTCCCCGGGCGAACTCGTGGCCCTGGCCGCGAAAAAGGGCCTGGCCGCCGTGGCGCTCACCGACCACGACACCCTGGAGGGCCTGCCCGAGGCCCAGGCGGCCGGGGAAGCCCACCACATCGACGTCGTGGCCGGGGTGGAGCTCTCCGTGGCCGACGGCGAGCGCAGCGTGCACCTCCTGGGGCTCTTCCTGCCCGACCGGCCCGGCCCCCTGGCCGAGGCTCTGGCCTACCTGCGGGAGCGCCGCCACAACCGCAACCGGCTCATCCTCGAAAAGCTGCACGCCCTGGGCGTGCCCCTGGAATATAAGGCCGTCACGGAACTTGCCAAGGGGGCCGTGGGCCGGCCGCACATCGCCCAGGCGCTTCTGGCCATGGGCGCGGTCACGAGCTTCAAGGAGGCGTTTTCCCGCTACCTCGGGGCCCACGGCCGGGCCTACGTGCCCAAGGACAAGCTCACCCTCGAGCGGGCCATGGAACTCATCCACGCCGAAGGGGGCCTGGCCGCCCTGGCCCACCCTTATATGCTGGGCCTGGCCGGCCCAGCCCTGGCCGCGGCCGTGGAGCGCTACCGCGACGCGGGCCTGGACGCCATCGAGGCCCTCTACACCGAGCATTCCCAGGCCCAGACCCTGGAGTACCTGGCCCTGTCGCGGCGCCTGGGCCTGGCCGTCACGGGCGGCTCCGACTTCCACGGCGCGGCCAAGCCCGAGGTGGAGATCGGCCGGGGGCGCGGCAACCTGCGCGTGGACATCTCCGTGCTCGACCTGCTGCGGGCCAGGCTCGCCCGGCGCGCCGCGGACCGCGTCGCCGAGGGCGAAAAAGCGCTTGACCCCCGGGGCGAGCCAGTGTAGATGGCACCTCTTCCCTATCGGAGGTCAAACTCATGTACGCAATCGTTTTGGCTGGCGGCAAGCAATACAAGGTCCAGGAAGGGGCCACCATCACCGTGGACCTCCTGCCCGCCGAGGCCGGCGCGCCATACGTTCTCGACAAGGTGCTGCTCGTCGGCGGTCCCGAGGTCAAGGTGGGCGAGCCCTACGTCTCGGGCGCTTCCGTGACCTGCGAAGTGGCCGGTCACGTCAAGGGCAAGAAGATCGTGGTCTTCCACAAGCGCCGGCGGCAGGATTCGCACAAGAAGCAGGGCCATCGCCAGAGCTACACCCAGCTCACGGTCAAGTCCATCCAGGCCTAGCCCAAGCATTTCAAGGAGTCCGACATGGCACATAAAAAAGCGGGCGGCAGCTCCAGAAACGGCCGCGACAGCGCCGGACAACGGCGCGGGGTCAAGCGCTTCGGCGGGCAGCAGGTCCTGGCCGGCAACATTCTCGTGCGTCAGCTCGGCACCAAGTTCCACCCCGGCGAGGGCGTGGGCATGGGCCGCGACTACACGCTGTTCGCGCTCATCGACGGCGTGGTGAAGTTCGAGAAGTACCTGCGCAACAAGAAGGTCAAGACCCGCGTCCTGGTCCTTCCCGCCGCTTCCGACACCACCCAGTAGGCATTCCCGGACGCCGGTCCGCCGGCTCCGGACAGACGGCGCTTCAGGGCGAAGGGAATCCTCCCTTCGCCCTTTTCGTGTTTTCCCGACGTCCCTGCCCGCGCCAAAGCCTGTTGCCCTTTGCCGTATGGATGCGTAACTTCCGCAAAACACGCCCGTCTCCCTAAACCGGCGCTCCAACCGGTCGATAGGCACAGGGCGGAGGTTCCATGGCGGAACAGGGCCACAAGGCCAACATCATCATCAAGCGGGTCAAGAAGGTCGCCGGCGGCGCGCACGGCGGTTCGTGGAAGGTCGCCTACGCCGACCTCGTCACGGCCATGATGGCCTTTTTCCTGCTCATGTGGCTGCTCAACATGACTCCCCAGGAAAAAAAGGAGCAGCTCGCCGCCTATTTCAACGACTTCAGCCTGTTCCAGAATCCCGGCCCCTCGGCCCAGCTCCTCGACACCGGGGGCCTGGGTCCGCCGGCGGCCGTGGTCGGCAGCCAGGACGAACGGCCCGACGTGGCCATCGACCGGGGCGGCAAGGCTCCCACCGGCGGCAAGGGCCAGGACACGGGCGATCTCGACGGCGGCCGCAACTTCGACGCCAAGGCGAGGGCCGAGGCCAAGGCCCGGGCCGAGGCCCAAGCCAAGGAACAGGCCGCGGCCGAAGCGCAGGCCAAGGCCCTGGAGCACCAGGTGGAGGCGGCGCTGGAAAAGGCCGTGCCCGAGCTGGCCGGCCAGGTGTCCGTCACCCAGGAAAAGGACCGGGTGCGCATCGAGATCATGGACAAGGCCGAGCGGCCGCTGTTCGACCTCGGCGGCGTGTCCCTCACCCCCGACGCCCAGCGCATCCTGGCCGCGGTCACGGACGTCATCCGCAAGGAAGGGGTCAAGGTGGCCATCGAGGGCCACACCGACGCCTACCGCTATTCCGGGACCTACACCAACTGGGACCTGTCGGCCGGCCGGGCGCTCTCGGCCAGGCGGCTGATGATCCAGCAGGGCCTGTCCCCGGACCAGGTGGCCGCGGTGACGGGCTTCGCCGACACCCGGCCCTATGTTCCCGGCAATATTTACGACCCGAGAAACCGGCGCATCAGCCTCCTGCTCTACCGCCCGGCCAGGGCCGGAGAGAAGGCGGCCGGCGGCGGCTCGGGCGCGGGCGGGGCCGTGGTCACGCCCAAGACGCCGGACGTTGGCGAAGTCCTGGAGCAGCAGATCAACAACCTCTACGACAAGTCGACCGACAGCCAGTTCTAGGCTGCGGCGGCACATGGCGAGGCTATGTTCGCGATCATCGGCATCCTCATCGTCATCGGCTGCATCCTGGCCGGCTTCATTCTGGAGAAGGGCAACTTCGACCTGCTCATCTCGGCCGCGCCCCCGGAAATGCTCATGATCATCGGCGGCGCGCTGGGGCAGCTGGTCATCAGCGCGCCCAAGGACGTGCTCGGGGCCACCTTCAAGGGGGCGCTGTCCATCTTCGGCAGCATGCTCACCAGCAAGGCCTACTACCTGGAGCTTCTGACCACCCTGTCCGGGCTCTACATGAAGATCCGCCGCGAGGGCCTGGTGGCCATCGAAAAGGACGTGGAGCGGCCGGCGGAAAGCCCCATCTTCAGCAACTTCGCCAAGAACAAGAAGAACCACGAGGTATTGGCGTTTATCTGCGACACCATGCGCATCTTCTCCACGGTCAACATCGAGGCCCACGAATTCGAGTCCATCATGGAGGCCGACATCGAGGCCACGGTCCACGAGGCCCTGGTTCCCTCCCACGCCATCTCCAAGACCGCCGACGCCCTGCCCGGGCTCGGCATCGTCGCCTGCGTGCTCGGCGTCGTGCTCACCATGGGCAAGATCAACGAGCCGGCCGAGGTGCTCGGCCACAGCATCGGCGCGGCCCTGGTCGGCACGTTCCTGGGCGTTCTGGCCGCCTACGGCTTCGTCGCGCCCATCGCCACCAACATCGAGCACCGGGCCAAGGAAACCGAGGCCATCCTGCTCGTGGCCAAGGCGTCGCTGACGGCCTTCGTCGGCGGCAACCCGCCGCCCGTGGCCCTGGAAGCCGGCCGCCGGGCCATCCCCATCCACAAGCGCCCCTCCTTCGAGGAGCTCGAGGAAGCCATCAAGGCCAGCAAGGGCAAGTAGGGCGAGGCGGCGAGCCCGAAACGCGAAAAGGCGCGACCCGCTGTTTCCGGCGGGCCGCGCCTTTTCCGGTTTCCCGGCGCGTCGGCTCAGTAGGGCTCGAACTGCCCCTTGTCCTTGTCGTCGTCCATGCGGATGACCGGGCCGCCGAGGGATCGCCGGCCCGGAGCCGTCCGGCCGGACAGGCCGGACCGGGCCGCGCCCCGGCGCGGGGAGAAGGCCCGCTGCGCCGCCAGGGGCTCTCCGCCGTCGGGCAGTTGGAAGAAGGAACTCGTCTGCTGGAGCTGGGAAGCCTGGGCCGAGAGCTCCTCCGAAGTGGAGGCGATCTCTTCGGCGGCGGCGGCGTTTTGCTGGATCACCTGGTCGAGCTGCTGCAGGGCCTGGTTGACCTGGCCGGCCCCCTGGCTCTGCTCCTGGCTTGCGGCGTTGATCTCCTGCACCAGGTCGGCCGTGCGCTGGATGTCCGGCACCAGGCGCTGCAGGAGCTGGCCGGCCCGCTCGGCGATGTCCGTGGAGGTGGCGGCAAGGCCCGTGATCTCCGAGGCCGCCGCCTGGCTGCGCTCGGCCAGCTTTCGCACCTCCGAGGCGACCACGGCGAAGCCGCGCCCGTGCTCGCCGGCCCGGGCCGCCTCCACGGCGGCGTTTAAGGCCAACAGGTCCGTCTGCCGGGCGATCTCCTCGATGATGGAGATCTTGCCGGCGATGGCCTTCATGGCCGACACGGTCTGGGTCACGGCCTCGCCCGAGGACTGGGCGTCCCTGGCCGCCTTGATGGCGATGGCCTCGGTCTGCTTGGCGTTGTCCGCGGTCTGGCCGATGCTGGCGGCCATCTCCTCCATGGCCGAGGAGGACTCCTCGATGGCCGCGGCCTGCTCCGTGGAGCCCTGGGACAGGGAGGACGAGGAGGCGCTGAGCTCTTCGCTGCCCGAGGCCACGTTGACCGAGCCGCCCTGGACCTCGCGGATGACGCTGCCGACCTTGACGATCATCGCGTCCAGGGAGCGCATGAGGGCGTCGGCCTCGTCGCGGGCGTCCACGCGAAAGGTCAGGTCGCCTTGGCTTAAGCGCTCCATGATGCCGGCCACGTGCTTTTCGGCCGCCACCAGCCGCTCCACGGCCGCGAGCAGGGCGTCGTTTTCCGAGCGCCGGGGCACGGTCACGTCGAGGTCGCCGATGGCCAGCTTGCCGGCCAGGGCGGCGATGTCCTTTTCCGCCCGCACGAGCGAGCTCAGGGCGCGCATGAGCACGTCCTCCTCGGACCGGACGGTCACGCTGACCTCCAGGTCCCCCTGGGCCAGCTTGGCCACGGCCTCGGCCACCTTGGCCGAGGAGGCGACCATGGCCCGCATGGCCTCGTAGACGCTTTGCGGATGGGCCGCGTCATGGAAATCCACGGTGAGGTCGCCCACGGCCACCCGCCGGGCCACGGCGGCGATCTCCTCGGGCTCGCCGCCGAGGCTGCGCCGCACCCCGCGCACGATGAGCCAGCCCGTCAGCACCGCGAAGAGCACCATGGCCCCGGTCAGGCCCATGATGATCAGCCGCGACTGCTCGTAGAGGACCTGGGACTGCTTGTTGCGCTCGTCGGCGTAGCCGAGCTCCACTTCCGTCAGCTTGTTGATGAATTCCCGGGCGAACTCGAACTTCTCGTTGGCCTCGCCCTTGGTCAGGGCCATGGCCGCGGCGAGCCCGTCCGCGTCGCCGCGCAGGCGCTCCTTGAGCACCTTGCCCGAAACGCCTTCCCACTGGCGCAGGGCCTGGTCGAACTGCCCGGCCAGCTGCTTTTCCTCGGAAGTGGTGGTCAGGGCCTTGAAGGAGCCGAACCGGTCCTTGGCCTGCTTGAGGTTGAGGTTGTAGACGTCCTGCTGCGCCTTGTAGGCGTCGCTGCCGGGTTCCGTGAACATCATGGTGCGCTCGGCCACGAGCAGTTGGTGCAGGTCCCGGTCGGCCTCGATCAGGAAATCGACGCTCGGCAGAAAACGTGTAAAAAGCGTGTCCAGGTTGTCGCTGATGGTTTTGGCGGCGTGAAAGCCCGTGTACCCGACAGCGGCGATGGCGACGACGAGAATGGCGTAGCTGATCCCGAGCCTGAACCCCAAACGCCCGAACAACGTCTTGGATTGCGACATCGTTTCCCCCTGTTGCTTCCCGGTCATAAAAACATCCGTGGCCGCATCAACCGTTTCGAGCGGCCGAAACAACACCACCCCTGCACGAGAAAATACTCATGCCCCACGGGCAGGCATAAATGCTAACTTGAATCCTGATGCATTTCAATGGGACGCGACGGGATGTCGAAAAAGAGGGTAGAGGGAAAGAAGATGCCGGCGCTCCATTGCCGGAAACAGGCCGGACAGGCCTTGCCCCGCCCCCCTGCCTGAGGCTATGCTGCACCAAGCGCGCCCCGCTCCGGAACCACCGATTCCGCTCGGCGCGACCGCACCCCAAAGCGAGGAACTTCCCGTGTACGTGGTCCGCTGCGCCTTGGCACTTCCTTCCCGTCATCCGACCGTAACGTCCCGCCGCTTGCGGGCCATGGGGCGCGGTCGCAGCGGCAGGCTTCCGCGCTAGCGGAACCGTCCGGTCCCGCTCCATGCACGGCCCCGGTCCCGACCCGACCTCGCGTCCATGGCCCGCCGGCCGGCGAATCCCCGCGTCCGGGCGACCGGCGCGCCGGCCTCCGTCCGTTCTGGCCGTCCTGTTCCTGGCCGTCCTGCTGCTGGCCCCGTCCCCGGCCCCGGCCCAGCCGCCGGCCCCGACGCCGCCCAAAAGCCTCACCGTGGTCCTCGACCGCGACTATCCACCCTACGTCTTCCCCGACGCCCACGGCGCGCCCCAGGGCATCCTCATCGACACCTGGCGGCTGTGGGAAACAATCACCGGCGTGCCCGTCTCCATCCTCGCCCAGGACTGGAACACGGCCCAGGACCTCATGCTGCGCGGCAAGGCCGACGTCATCGACACCCTGTTCGAAAACGAGGACCGCAGAAAAAACTACACGTTTTCGCAGCCTTACGCCACCATCGAGGTTCCGGTCTTCGTGCACAAGGACCTGGGCGGCATCCGCGATCCCGAATCGCTCAAGGGCTTCGCCGTGGGCGTCAAGAAGGGCGACGCCAGCGTGGCCCGCCTGGCGGCCCTCGGCATCGGGCCGCTGATTCCCTACGACGACTACGAGGAGGTGGTCCGCGCGGCCGGGGACGGCAAGCTCAAGGTCTTCTGCGTGGACAAGCCCCCGGCCCTGCACTACCTCTACAAGCTCGGCCTGGCCGACGACTTCCGCCTGGCCTTCGACCTGTATTCCGGCCGGTTCCACCGGGCCGTACGCAAGGGCGACGAGGCGCTTTTGCGCTTCGTCGAATCGGGATTCGCCCGCATCGCCCCGGAGCAGCAAGCCGCCATCGAACGCAAATGGCGCGGCGAAGCCTTGTTTCCGTCCAAGGGCCTGCGCCGCGCCCTGTGGGCCGTGGCCGCCCTGGCGTTGGCGGCCGGGGCGCTTCTGGCCGCCAACGCCTGGCTGCGACGGGTGGTGCGCCGCCAGACCGCCCGGCAGCGCGACCTGCTAGACGCCGTGCGCCAGAGCGAGGAACGCTACCGGGAACTGGTGGAAAGCGCCGCCGTGGCCATCGTGCGCCTGGACGCCCTGGGCCGGGTGGTCTTCGTCAACGCCTTCGGCCAGCGGACCCTGGGCCAGCCCGAGCAGCGCCTGCTCGGGCGCGAACTCGACCAGTGCGACGCCCCGGCCGACGGCGCCCCCCAGGAACCCTGGCGCGGCATCCTGGCCGCCGTCGCCGACGGCCCCGACGGCGCCGGTTTCCTGGACAGGCGGCATGGCTGCCCCGGCGACCGCACCGTCTGGATCGCCTGGACCATCCGCCGGCTGCAAGGCTCCGACGGCGGCCCGGACGCCTTCCTCTGCGTCGGCGCGGACATCACCGAACGCAAACGGGCCGAGGCGGCGCTTTCCGCCAGCGAAGCCCGCTACGCCCTGGTCTCCCGGGGAACCAACGACGGCATCTGGGACTGGGACCTGACGGCCGACACCGTGTATTTCTCCCCGCGCTACCGGGAGATCCTCGGCCTGCCGGAAGACGGCGCGCCCCTTCGCCTGGACGCCTGGACCGCCCGGCTGCATCCGGAAGACGCCGAAGCCGCCGTACGCGAGCACAACCGCTGCGCCGAGGGGGAAATCGACGCCTACACCATGCAGTACCGCCTGCGCCATGCCGACGGCGAATACCGCTGGCTCAGCGAGCGCGGGGCGAGCCTCGCCGACGCCGACGGCCACGTGGTCCGCATGGCCGGCGGCATCGCCGACGTCACCCGCCGCAAGAAGGACGAGGACGCCCTGCGGGAAAGCCAGGACCAACTGGCCAAGATCTTCCGCTCCTCCCTGGTCGGCATCTCCGTCACCTCGCGCCGCGACGGCCGCATCGTGGACGTCAACGACACCGGCGCGCGCATGTTCGGCTACCGCAAAAGCGAGGTCGTGGGCGCGACGAGCCTCGACATCGACCTCTGGAAGACCCAGGCCGAGCGGCAGGCGTTCGTGGAGGAGCTGGCACGCTCCGGCTCCATCGTGGGCAAGGAGCTGGAGCTGCTCCACAAAAACAGGTCCGTGGTGGTCGTCCTGGCCTCGGCCGTGCCCATCCAGGCCGCCGGCGAGACCTGCATCCTGACCGTGCTCGTGGACATCACCGAACGCAAGGCCATGGAGCAGGCCCTGCGCCGCGCCAAGGAGGCGGCCGAGGCCGCCAGCCGGGCCAAGAGCGAATTCCTCTCCACCATGAGCCACGAGATCCGCACGCCCATGAACACCATCCTCGGCATGGCCGCCGCCCTGGCCGAGGCCGACCTGCCGCCTGACGAGGCCCGGTCCCTGGCCGCCATCCGCATCGCCGGCGCCAACCTCATGGCCCTGCTCGGCGACATCCTGGACCTGTCCCAGATCGAGGCCGGCGGGCTCATCATGGAGGAAAAGCCCTGCGACGTGGTGGGGCTCGCCACCGACCTGGTGGAGATGCTGCGCCCCGACGCCGCCCGCAAGGGCCTTTCCATCCGCCTCGACGTCCAGGCGGAATTGCCGCCGCGCCTGATCCTCGGCGCCGAGCGCGTCCGCCAGGTCCTCGTCAACCTCCTCGGCAACGCCTTGAAATTCACCAACGAAGGCGGCGTCACCCTGGAGGTCGGGCGCATGGAGGACCCTGTCGCCGGCCCCCTCTTGCGCCTGGCCGTGCGCGACACCGGCATCGGCATCCCCCCGGAACGGCAGCGCGAAATCTTCGACCGCTTCACCCAGGTCGACGCCACGGCCAGCCGCAAGTTCGGCGGCGTGGGCCTGGGGCTGGCCATCTGCCGCAGGTTGGTGGACCTCATGGGCGGCAAGCTGCGCGTGGACAGCCGCCCCGGGACCGGCTCCGTCTTCGCCATGACCCTGCCCCTGCGCCCGGCCGGCCCGGCCGCCCACGCCGCCGAGGTCCCGGCGGCCTCCCCCGAAACGGCGACCCGGCGCGGCGCGGTGCTCCTTATCGAGGACAGCCCGGGCAACGCCGAGGTGACCCGGCTCATGCTCAAGGACGCGCCCTACGACCTGACCTGGGCCCCCAGCGGCGAGGCCGGACTGGCCCTTTTGCGCGAGCGCCGCTTCGACGTCGTGCTCATGGACATGGAGATGCCGGGCCTCGACGGCTGCGAGACGACCGACGCCCTGCGCCGGCTGGAGGAGGAACTGGGCCGGCCCCGCACCCCGGTCGTGGCCCTGACCGCCCACGCCTTCGAGGAGCATCGCCAGCAGTGCCTGTCCGCCGGCTGCGACGACTTCCAGGTCAAGCCCATCACCAAGCCCAAGCTCCTGGAGACCCTGGCCACCTGGATGGCCCTCGGCCCGGCCTGAGCCCGGCCCTTTCCCTGGCCCTCGCGGCGGGATCCGTGTAGGCAACGGCCCGGGAGGAACGCATGCGCGTCGACGTCGCCATTCTGGGAGCCGGGGCCTCGGGCCTGACCTGCGCCGCCGCCTGCGCCGCGCGCGGGCGCGCCGTCCTCGTCGTCGACCACGGGGAAAGGCCCGCCCGCAAGGTGCTGGCCTCGGGCGGCGGGCGCTGCAACGTCACCAACACGAACGTCGCCCCGACGGATTACGTCTGCGCCAATCCCCACTTCGTCAAATCGGCCCTGGCCCGGTTCGGGCCAGGCGACCTGCTGGAGGGCCTCGCCGCGGCGGGCGTGGCCACGGACGCGGAGGACGGCGGCAAGGTCTTCTGCCGCGACGGGGCCCAAAGCGCCGTCCGCTTTCTGGTCGGCCGGGCCGAGGCCGCCGGCGCGAGGACGCTGCCCGGTACGGCCGTCCTCGACGTCCGCCGGGGGGACGGCGGCTTCACGGTGGAGACGAGCGCCGGCGAGGTGGCCTGCGCCGCCCTGGTCCTGGCCCTGGGCGGACGGTCCTGGCCCGGCCTTGGCGCCACGGGCCTCGGTTACGACCTGGCCCGGCGGCTGGGCCTTGGCGTCACCGCCCTGCGGCCGGGACTGGTTCCGCTGCTGGCCGGGCCGCCGGACCTGGAGCTGTGCCGCGAGCTGGCCGGCGTGTCCCTGCCCGTGGCCGTGTCCGGCCCTTGCGAGCTGGCCGGCGACCTCCTTTTCACCCACAAGGGCGTCTCCGGCCCGGCCGTGCTCGACGCCTCGCTTTTCTGGCGCGAGGGCCAGACCCTTTTCCTGGACTTGCTGCCCGAGACCGACGTCGAGGCGCTCCTGGCCGCGGGGGGCCGCCAGGAGGTCCGAAACGTCCTGGCCGGCCGCCTGCCCCGCCGTCTGGCCGCCGCCCTGTGCGCCCGCCTCGGCGTCGCCGGCCCGGCGGCCGGCCTGACC
>JAEWCY010000014.1 GCA_023390395.1 Pseudomonadota bacterium
ACTTTTCCGGGAAGAGCGTCCTTTATCTTGTCCCATTGCTCATCAGTAATGGTGTGTCGTAGCGCCATTGTATCCCTCCTGTAGAGAGGAATAGCATGGGACAGATCAAATGTCTACACGGCCTAGAAGAGGCTTTCAAAGCAAAAATTCCAAGAACTCGCCTCGAAGAGGCGACGGCCTGGGGGCGTAATTTCGCCTGCCGAGCCTGCCGCGTCAGGGGCGGCAGCGGCTGGCTAAATTCCGCCCCCATCTTCGGTCCGCCAACGCCGACCGTACCGGTGACCGCAGCCACCCCCGCCCGCCTACGCCGAACGGGGGCCTGGGGGGAGTGACTCCCCCCAGTGGGGTTCGGGGCAACGCCCCGATGGGTCCAGGGCAACGCCCTGGCCGCCGGAGGCATCACCCACCCACCTATCCGCCCGCCCACTCGCCTACTTGTGCGTTTGCAGCCAGTGGACGAGGCCGAAGCAGGCGGTGAGCATCATATCGCCGCCGGGGCTGGGGAATTCGACGTCGAAGCCGGCGAGCATGGCGCGCTTTGGGCCGATGACGGAGGTATAGGGGAAGATGCCGGCCTGCTCGGGCAGTTGCAGGGTGAGGCAGCCGTGTCCGCCCTTGTCGAAGACTTCGGCGTTGGCGAGGTCGCCGCGCCGGAAGCGTTCGAGGTCGTTCCAGACGTCTTCGGCGGGCAGCATGCCGGTGTGGTGTTCGTAGATGCCGTGGATGCGTCCTTTGTGGACGAGGGCGGCGACGGTGTGGCTGTTGCCGACGTTGACGAGCATGAGGCCGGTTTCGTTGGATTTAGTTTTGACGTCCGGGTCGGTGAGCAGTCCGAGGATGGCGGCGGCGGCGGAGTCGGCCACGGGTCCGCCGCCCATGGATTGCTGGAGGGTGGCGAGCCTTGTGAGTTCGGCGGGCGGCGTTTCGTAGACCAGGGCGTCGGGCCGGCCATCGGCTTCGCGCAGGAAGCGTTCCCAGAGTTTGAAGCGTCCTTCGCGGCTGCTTTTGCCGGGGTGCAGGCCGTGGTCCTGGGCGCAGGCCATGACGAGTTCGGGTTCGGGCAGTCCGGCGGCGGCCAGGAAGGCGTTCCAGAAACCGGGGTCGTAGTCGGCCAGGTGCAGGGGGATGTAGCCGGCGGGCCGGTGTTCGGTGACGACGACGCCCATGGTGTCGCGCAGGCGGTTGGGGTCGTCGGTGAGGGCCCAGACGGCGTCGGGGTGGGCGGCCAGGGGCAGTCCGGCCTTGAGGTGGGCGCGGAAGGTCTTGAAGAAGCCGCCGCCCATGTTGCGGCCGCAGAGGTAGACGGGCTTGGCGGCGGCGGTCAGGGCGGCCAGCCGGGCGGCGACTTGCCGGGCCGGGGCCGGCAGGACGAATTTCGGGCAGTTTTCGGGTTCGAGTCCGGGCTGGTAATAGTAGACGTCCTGGGTGCCGGAACCGATGTCCAGGCACAGCGCGCGAAGGGCCATCGCCGCCTCCTTGGTCTGGGTGGCTGGGATGTGTACGCCCAAACGCGGCGTGGCTCAAGGCGCGGAACGGTTGTTACGAAAACGACTCAAATCGTGTGGGGCGTGGGAAAAAATTGCACACGGGCGAGGGAGGGTCGCAAGCGGCCGTGGCCCGACGACGCCGCGCGGCGCGACGCGGCGCGCGGTCGGGTCCGGCCCTGGGGGGTGTCTCCTAATGAAACAGGAGGCCCTTGTAGATGAAGCGTTCGTAGACGGAGCACACGCGCCGGGCGCTGCCGCTGGCCAGTCCGAAATCGAGCAGCCGGCAGTACATATGCACGGGGTTGAGCCGGTGTTGCAGGTAGTTGCGCAGTCGGTTCATGATGCCACCTCGGACGGGGGGGAGCCCCCTGACGCTTTTTCATAAGCAAGAAGCGTTCCTTTTTGTTTTCTCCTCCCTCCGTCCGGGGAGGCCTTCACGCTTCTTATCGGACGATCGCGCCGGAGGCTTAGAGGCGACGAGAATCCTCGCGTCAGCCATGATTTTGTAATGTTGTCATCCTGGCCCGTTCCACTTCTTTCATTCCCTTTTGCAACAAAAAAACCCGCGCCGGTTTCCCGGCGCGGGGCGTCCCTTTGGGGGACCGTCACATTCAGGATTTGCTGATGGCTTCGGCGGGGCAGGCGTCAATGGCCTCGTCCACGCAATCGGCCTCGGCGTCGGCGTCTTTCACAACGGCCTTGTCGCCGTCGCCGTTCATTTCGAAAGCGTCGGGGCAGGTCTCCACGCAGGCTTCGCAACCCATGCAAGCGTCGTCGTCGATAGCAATGGCCATGTCCGGTCCTCCTAAAAGGTTTGGCCCGATGCCGCCTTGCCCGGCTTTCCCTGAAAGCTCCCGAGCGGCGTCCGGCTCACTTTGAACCCTATGTTACCAGGATGTTTCCACAAACCCTCAGCCGCTCCAGGGAGAGCGCTCACCCTGGAAGATGCCCGTCCGCATTGCCGTGTTCGGCGGCGCCGCCCTCGCGGCAAGCGCCCGCCGGCGCAACGCCCGGGCAAGGCACGTTGCCCGGGAAGTTCGTCTATGACGGGGCGCAATCGAAAAGTCAAGAACGGGCAAAATGTCCGCACTAGGCCAATATCCTAGATAATATCACCATTTTGTACGCCGTTTGTCTTCCTTGCGCCCGTGCGCTCCCCTGTCGCGTATCTTGCCCGTTGATTTGGCCTTTGACGATCATGCTCAAAAACCATACACGTGTTGGAATAATTGCGGTTGAGCACGCCATCGCGGCAGAAACGAGCGACCAGGGGCCATGCTGCCAGAATCCGCGGACCTGCTTGAATCCCTAGGCCGTGTAGACATTTACCGTAGCCAGACAGCTATCGCCGCCACATGGAGAAACGACAAGTATGCGATGGCCAGCTTGTCATATCGTGTGGCAATTCTCCTAAACTGCTTGATCTTATTGAA
>JAEWCY010000022.1 GCA_023390395.1 Pseudomonadota bacterium
ACTTTTCCGGGAAGAGCGTCCTTTATCTTGTCCCATTGCTCATCAGTAATGGTGTGTCGTAGCGCCATTGTATCCCTCCTGTAGAGAGGAATAGCATGGGACAGATCAAATGTCTACACGGCCTAAGGGCAGTGGGTGTTTCCCGAAAAAAAAGCCCGCCGCTCGCGCGACGGGCCGTGGAAACGATGCGTCGTGGGATTCAGGAGTCCATGTCGATGAGGGAATTCCAGTCGGCCGCGAACTTGGCCAAACCGGCGTCGGTCAGGGGATGGCCGATGGCGTAGGAGGCGTAGGGCGCGTCCAGGCCGACGGCCTCGTAGGCGATGGGCTTGAGCCCGGCGGGGGCATAGACGTAACCCGGGCCGGGGATGGGCATGCCGGCTTCGGCCCAGGCGAGCAGGATGGAGGCCGGCGCGGTGATGATGTCGCTGCCGTAGGCCAGGGCGCACAGGAAATGCTCCATGGAGCGCACGCTGGCCGTGAGCGTCTCCACGTGGCCGTCGCCGGCGGCGTACATCTTGAGGATGTCGGCGATGAGCTCCATGCCGTTCTCGCCCCGGTCGTCCAGCCGGCCGACGAAGGGCGAGAGGAACACGGCCCCGCGCGCCGCGCCCTTGGTGGCGGCGTAGACCGCGGCGGCTTGCGCCTGGGTGAAGACCAGGGTCATGTTGACGCGCCGGCCCTCGCCGACGAGCACATCGGCCGCCTCGAGGCCCGGGGCGATGGTCGGCAGCTTGATGTGGGCATTGGGAATCCAGGTGTCGAATTCCCGGGCCTGCTCCAGCATGGCCGCCACGGTGGTGGTCTCGTCGGCGTAGACCTCGATGGACACGGAGCCGTCCGGGAGCATGGCCGAGAGTTCCTGGCACAGTTCCTTGTAGAACTGGTAGATGGCCGTGGCCGAAAACTTGTTGCCGTCCACCTTGTGGGCCTGGGCCTCGGGGTTTTTGGCCAAAAGGCTCGGGTTGGTGGTCTGGCCGTCCAGAAAGCCCAGGGCCTTGATGACCCGGCGGGTCTCCTCGGGGTCGGCCCCGTCCAGGAAGATGCGCGTCTTGAGGATCTCGGGTCGCATGGTCGCCTCGCAGCTGGTTGGTTCGGTCGGTTGGGCGGCGAGCCGCGACGGGCTCGGGGCCGACGGGTCGCACGTCTTGAGACTAAACACCGTTTGCCGGCAAAAGGCAAACCGCGCGGCGAAATTTCCCGCGCCGGGGGAAGAAAACCTGCTGCCGGACGGCCCGGCCTGGGCTATCCTCGGGCCATGGACACCACACCTTCCCTGCGTCCCGAGGACATCGCCGCCCAAAAACGCGCCGCCGCCGGCCACGCCGCCGCCCTGGTCGGTCCGGGCATGGCCGTGGGGCTCGGGCACGGCTCCACGGCCGTGGCCGCCGTGCCGTTTCTCGGCGAACGGTGGAGACGCGGCGAACTGGCCGGGACCGTGTTCGTGCCGGCGGCCCGCTTCATGGCCGAGGCGCTGCGCCGGGAGGGGCTGCCTGTGGCCAGCCTCGACGACGCGCCGGAACTGGCCGTCGCCATCGACGGGGCCGACGAGATCGACCCGGCCGGCAACTGCGTCAAGGGCGGCGGCGGCGCGCTGCTGTACGAAAAGATCGTGGCCCAGGCGGCCCGGCGGCTGGTCATCGTGGCCGACGCGGGCAAGCTCTCGCCGCGCCTTTGCGCCCGCCACGCCCTGCCGGTGGAGATCACGCCCTTCGCCCTGGCCCCGGAGCTGCGCTTTCTGGAGGGCCTGGGCGGCAAGCCCGTCCTGCGCCCGCGCCCGGACGGCGACCCCATGCGCACCGAACGCGGCAACGTCATCGCGGACTGCGCCTTCGGCCCCCTGGACGACCCGGCGGCCCTGGCCGCGAGGCTGGACGCCCGGGCCGGGGTGGCCGGGCACGGGCTTTTCGTGGGACTGGCGGCGCTCGTCGTCGTGGCCGGGCCGGACGGCGTGCGCGAGATCATCCCGCCGGGAAAGGGCTAGCCGGCCGCGTCGAGGTTCTGCGGCAGCCCGGCCACGAAGGCGCGGATGGCGTCGCGCACCTCGCGGTAGCGGTCCAGGGCCTCCGCCTCGGAAGCCGCGCCGGCGGCCAGGGCCGGCGGGTCCTCGAAGGGCACGTGGACCTTTTTGACCGGGCCGGGGAAGAACGGGCAAAGGTCATGGGCCGAGCCGCACAGGGTCACGACGTAGTCGAAGGCGACGTCCGGCAGCTCGGACACGAGCTTGGAGGCCTGGCCCGAGATGTCCACCCCGGCCTCGGCCATGACGGCGACGGCCCGGGGGTCCAGGCCGTGCTTCTCCACGCCGGCCGAAAAGGCCTCGACGGCCTCGCCCCGGTCGGCCCGGGCGAAGCCCTCGGCCATCTGGCTGCGGCAGGCGTTGCCCGTGCAGAGGAAAAGGATCTTCTTCCGGGCGCTCATGCCAGCCTCCCCTCTTCCCGGCCGGACAGGATCTCCTCGGCCAGGTCGGCCATGCGCTCCCTGATCCGGTCGCGGATGTCCCGCACCTTTTCCAACCGCTCCTCGTCCGTGCCGACCAGGCCGGCCGGGTCGGGAAAGGGCAGGTGCAGCCGGCGGGTCACGCCCGGAAAGACCGGGCACTGCTCCTCGATGGCCTCCTCGCACACCGTGACCACATAATCGAAAAGCCGCCCGTCCCGGTAGAGGTCGAAGACCCGACGGGTCTTTTTCACCGAAAGGTCGATCCCCTCCTCGGCCATGGCGGCCACGACCAGGGGGTTGACCATGGTGGGGTCGAGGCCGGCGCTCTCCACCACCGCCGCCTCGCCGCAGAACCGTTGCAGATAGGCCTCGGCCATCTGGCTTCTGGCGCTGTTGTGCACGCAGATGAAAAGCACCCGTTTCATATCGTTCCTCCCGGATTCTCGCATGGCATCACCATAGGGGACGCGCCGTGACGGTCCGGTTACGCCCCGGGCGGGCAGGCCAGATGGCACACCCCGGCCGGCGTGGCCACGGCGTGGGGAAAATACCGGCGGCGTATCCACAAGGCCACGTTGACCAGGCCAATCAGCGCCGGCACCTCGACCAGGGGCCCGATGACCGCGGCGAAGGCCTGTCCGGAATCCAGGCCGAACACGGCCACGGCCACGGCGATGGCCAGCTCGAAATTGTTGGAGGCGGCGGTGAAGGACAAGGTGGCCGACTGCTCGTAATTGGCCCCGGCCCGGCGCGACAGCCAGAAGGACACGACGAACATGGCCCCGAAATAGACGAGCAGCGGCAGGGCCACGCGCAGCACGTCCAGGGGCAACGCTACGATGACTTCGCCCTTGAGGGAGAACATGACCAGGATGGTGAACAGCAGGGCCACCAGGGTCACGGGGCTGATGCGCGGGATGAAGCGCTCCTCGTACCACTCCCGGCCCTTGAGCCGCAGGCCGAGGTACCGGGAGAGCAGGCCGGCGACGAACGGCACGCCGAGGTAAAGGCACACGCTTTGGGCGATCTCGCCCATGCCCACCCGCACCGCCGTGCCGGCCAGCCCCACGACCGGCGGCAGCACGGACAGGAAGAACCAGGCGTAGACCGCGAAGAAGAGCACCTGGAACACGGCGTTGAAGGCCACCAGCCCGGCGCAGTACTCCCGGTCGCCGCCGGCCAGGTCGTTCCAGACGATGACCATGGCGATGCACCGGGCCAGGCCGATGAGGATCAGCCCGGACATGTAGGCCGGCTTGTCGGGCAGGAAGACCACGGCCAAAAGGAACATGAGCGCCGGACCCACGACCCAGTTCTGGACCAGGGACAGCCCCAGCACGCGGAAGTCCCGGAACACCCGCCCCATCTCCTCGTAGCGCACCTTGGCCAGGGGCGGGTACATCATGAGGATGAGCCCCAGGGCGATGGGGATGTTGGTGGTCCCCACCTGGAAGAAGTCCACCAACCGGCGCACGCCCGGGGCCAGCCAGCCCAGGCCCACGCCGACGAACATGGCCAGGAAGATCCACAGGGTCAGATACCGGTCCAGAAACGCCAACCGCCCGAGCACCGACGCATTCCTTTCCATGGCTTCCTCCCGGCGGCCTGCCGCCGCCTTTTCATACCAAAATAATATACATTTTACCGGGACCGCCGCATCCCCGGACACGGGCCGCCTGAGCGCTCTATATTTGGCAAAATGACCAACGAACAAGTTTTCGTCAAGTCCTTCCCGCGACGGCACGGCGGCCGGGATCAGGCTTGTCGGTCGGGGCGGGGCCGAGGACGGCCGGCGCGCCCTGCCCGCGTGTGCGGACAGGACGGCGTGTCATCTTGTCTCCGTGCGCCGTCGGTGGCGACTTCTTTCCAATCATTCGGAATAATGGATTTTATTTTTCAGAGACTTTTCCGGTTCAGGGTCAACTCGCCCCACCCGCCACCCCTGTGACCTTTTTACCCAATCGGCGTACAGGCGTGGGACAACTTGTCCTGGATGCTCCAACCCCCGGATTTGGCCGCTTTTTACCCAGCCCGTTTTCGGCTGTGTCCCTTTGCGCCACGGCTTTGTCCCGGCCAAACGGCCAGACTGCCCCGCCGCGACTCCGGACGACGTCGCAACACCCTGAAATCACAAGCCGTCAAAACTGGCCCGGGAATTGCTTCACAGGGAGAAGCGTTTACCCAAAAGCCGCAAGGAAATCAGGTTTGGGGTCCGTTCGCAAAACCATAACCTTAACCCAAGTGAGGTTGGCACCATGGCAGTTCGCGAGCAAGTTTACGGTTTCTTCATTCCCAGCGTGACCCTCATCGGCATCGGCGCCGCCAAGCAGATCCCTGAGAAGATCAAGGCTCTCGGCGGAACCAAGCCGCTGATCGTCACGGACAAGGGCGTGGTGAAAGTCGGCATCTGCAAACAGATCACCGACCTGCTCGACGCCGCCGGCATGAAATATCATGTCTATGATGACACCATCCCCAACCCCACGGACAAGAACGTCCACGACGGCGTCGAAGTCTACAAGAAAGAGGGTTGCGACAGCCTCATCACCCTGGGCGGCGGTTCCTCGCACGACTGCGGCAAGGGCATCGGCCTGGTCATCTCCAACGGCGGCAAGATCCACGACTTCGAAGGCGTGGACAAGTCCTCCAAGCCCTTCATGCCCTACCTGGCCGTCAACACCACGGCCGGCACCGCCTCTGAAATGACCCGTTTCTGCATCATCACCGACCTGTCCCGCCACGTGAAGATGGCCATCGTGGACTGGCGCGTGACCCCGCACATCGCCATCAACGACCCGGTCCTCATGGTCGGCATGCCCCCGGCGCTGACCGCCGCCACCGGCATGGACGCCCTGACCCACGCCGTCGAGGCCTTCGTGTCCACCATCGCCAACCCGA
>JAEWCY010000157.1 GCA_023390395.1 Pseudomonadota bacterium
TATTTGAAGAATACGCCGCCCGCCGCGCCCAAGGCCCGTCCCGGCCGACCGACCAACCAATCAATCAAGGCGTCATGCCAACAAACAAAAGCATACTAAACAAATGACGACATCCACCACCTCCGCCTCCCCGACCGCCTCCGCTTCCACTCCCCCCATTCTGCTCACCCTCGGCGACGCCAACGGCATCGGGCCGGAACTCGTCTGCCGGCTGCTGACCGAGGCCCCGCAGTGCCACGCTTCCCTGCGGCTCGGCCTCATCGGTCCCGAGGCGGCCCTGGCCGCGCACTGCCAGCGCCTGTCCCTGCCCCGGTTCTGGACGTCGCTTCCCGCCGACGATCCGGACGCTCTCGCCGCATCGCCTCCCGGCGTCTATCTCCTCGCGCCGCCGCGCCTGGCCGGGCTTCCCGTCACGCCGGGCAAGGAGACGCCGGCCGGCGGGCTGGCCGCCGGCGAGTCCCTGGAATACGCCGTCTCCATCCTGGCCCGGCATGCCGACTGGGGGCTCGTGACCGGGCCGCTGTCGAAAAAGGCCCTCAACGAGGCCGGCTTCGCCTTTCCGGGGCATACCGAATTCCTGGCCGAGCGTTCGGGCGTGGGCCGGGCCGGGGTGTGCATGCACCTGTGCGGCCCGGTGCTGCGGGTCAGCCTCGTCACCACCCATCCGCCGCTTTCACGGGTGCCGTCGCTGGTCACCTACGACCGGGTGGCCCTGTGCCTGGAACTGACCTGGGACTACGTGAAGCGCCTGGGGCAGGCCGCCGCGCCCATCGCCGTGTGCGGGCTCAATCCCCATGCCGGGGAGGGGGGGCTTCTGGGCCGCGAGGACGAGGAGGTGGTGCGCCCGGCCGTGGCCGCGGCCGTGGCCAAGGGCATACGCGCCGTGGGGCCGCTGCCGGCGGACACGGTCTTTCACCGGGCGGTCGGGGGCGAATTTTCCGCCATACTGGCCATGTACCACGACCAGGGCTTGCCGCCGCTCAAGATGTTGCACTTTCGCGAGACCGTGAACGTGACCCTGGGGCTGCCGTACGTGCGCACCTCGGTCGGCCACGGCACGGCCTTCGAGCTCGTGGGCACGGGCCGGGCCGACGTCGAGAGCCTGCGGGCGGCCCTGGAGCTGGCGCGCAGGCTGACAGGAGGCGGCAGCTAGGCCACCACCCACACGGCCAGGCCCTTGGCCGCCTGGATGATCTTGGTCGAGACGCTGCCGAACAGGAATTCCTCCTGCTTGGACACGCCCCGGCGGCCCACCACCACCGTGCCGTAGCCGCCTTCCTCGGCCAGCCGCAGGATTTCCAGGGCGATGCTCGTGCCGATGCTGCATTCCTGGGATTCGCGAAGGGGCGACCGGCAGCTGGCCACGAAGCGCGTCTCCACCCGGTCCTCGGCCAGGCCGGCCCTAAGCAGCATGGCCCGGGCCTCGCCCAGGGCCTCGTGCACGCGCGCCACGCGCCTGGCGCATTCGTCCTTCCAGGAGGCGTCGTCGGGGAAAAGGTCGCGGTCCGGCGGCCGTTCGATGGCCGCCACGGTCACGCGCCGCTCGGGGCCGGTCCCGGTCATGGCGGCGGTGTAGGCCACGGCCCGCCGGGAATTTTCCGAGCCGTCGAAGGCGATCATTATCTTTTCGATGTTCATGGCCGCTCCGTTTGGCGAGGGTGTCAGCGCTGCTTCTTCACGGCGACAAGCGCCCGTTCGAGGTCGCGTATCAGGTCGGGCGTGGCGTCGTAGAAGACGTTGGCCGCCATGGAAAAGCGCAGCAGCACGTTGTTGAGCGCTTCGGGCACGTAGGGAAAGAGCTTTCGCAGGTTGGCGATGCGGTTGGGGAACATGATGGAGCAGTCGTCCGGACCGATCAGGGCGCGCGCCTGCGGCGAGACGGACTGGGTGGTGTGCTGCCCCATGCCGACGAGGAACTGGAGGATGTTGCCCAGGCCAAAGAGGTCCAGGCCGAAGGGGCTGTCCTGGAAGTCGAAGGTGTAGTCAAAGTCGATCCAGGTGTAAGTTCCGGTGTCGTAGCGGACGTAGAGGTGGTCGCGGCGCACGTCGCCGTGCTTCTCGCCCCGTTCGTGGAGCCAGGCGATGGCCTGGCAGGCCTCGATGAAGCGGGCGAGCACTTCCGGGAACAGGTCGAGGAAGTATTCCCGGTGGGAGGTCTCCAGGGCCTCGATCTTCTCGTCCAGGCGCTTTCCCGGCACCAGCTCCAGGATGCGCACCGGGTTTCCCGCCGTGTCGAGGACGGTCACGCCCTGCATGAAGCGGTCGTCGCCGCGCACGAGGTCCAGGATGCGCGATTCCTTGCGCGGGCTCCTCGTGCAGGTGACCACCATGGACCCGATGGTCATGGGAAAGGATTCGTGGAACACCAGCTTGACGAGGTTGCGGCCGCCGGTCTCCAGGTCGCGGCAGCGCTTGACCCAGAACTTGGGGTCCTCCAGGCCGAAGCGGCGTTCGGCCTCGTCGCGCAGCACCAGGAAACGGCGCTCGCCCAGGGCGATGACGTCGCCGTAGCCGATGCGCATGAATTCCGTGGTGTCGGTGTGGATTTCCCCCGCGTGCCGGGTGGGGAAATCCGGGGCCAGACGGGCCAGCAGTTCTCGGGCGGATGGGGGCAAGGCGACCTCGCGGAAGTCGTTTTTCCTCCCCTATGCCCCAATCCGGGGCGACGGGCAATGCCGGGCGGAAAATAACGCATCCCCGCGGCCGGTTGGGAGCTTGCCCGGCGCGCTTGTGCCCGGGCGCGGAAAAAGGCTAGGCAGGGGGCGGCGCGCCGTCGCCGCGTCGTCTTGCGGCAACCCGGGCATATCCGGCTGCGGCGCGGCGGGGAGCGGTCCGCCAAAGGGGAGGGCATGGCAGCGACGGCAGCATGCAATCGCGGCGTATGGGCAAACCGGGCGTTCTGGTGCGTCGCCTGGGCGGCGCTCGGCGTGTATCTCGTGAGCCGCACGGCCCAGACCAACGCCGATCCGGACTTGTGGGGCTACCTCGCCTTCGGCCGGCTTTTCTGGGAGGGCGGGTTTCCCTGGAAGGACGTCTTCGCCTTCACCCCGGTCAAGGAGGCCTGGGTCTACCACGAGTGGCTGCTCGGCGTGCTCTATTACAAGGCCGTGGCCGCCTTCGGCCTGGAATTTCTCCAATACTGCAAGTACGCGGTGCTTGTGCTCACGCTTTTTCTGGCCGCCGCCGCGGCCGTGGGCCGGGGGGCGCGCCAGGCGGTGGTCTACTGCGCCGCCTTGTACGTGGTGCCCGTTTTCACCATGAACGCCAGCCCGGTGCGGGCCAAGGTTTTTTCCCACCTTTTCTTCGTCGTCACGGTGCTGGTGCTGGAGCGTTGCCGGCGCGGGAAGTTTCTTTCCTCCCTGTGGCTTTTTCCGCTCTTCGCCTTGTGGGCCAACCTGCACGGCGAGGTGGCGGTGGGGTTTCTGGCCCTTGGCGCCTACGCCGTGGGCGTGTTTGTCGGCGGCGACCGCCGCCTGGGGCTGCGCCTCGCCGGCGTGGGGCTCGGCTGCCTGGCCGCGAGCTGCGTCACGCCGTACGGGCCGTCCGTGTGGCTCTTTTTCCTTTACGCCTGGAAGCATCCCCGGCCGGACATCCTGGAGTGGCAGAGCATTTTCCATTTCATCGGGGCGCATCCGGAGTTCGGCGTCTTTTTCGCCGCCCTGGCCGTGCTCGTCCTGGCCGCCGCCCTGCTCGGGAAGGGCAGGCGGGACGCCATATCGCTCCTGATGCTCTTCGGGTTTCTCTTCGCCGCCGCCAAGTCGGTGCGTATGCTCACCTATCTGTGCCTGGCCGTGGTCCTTTACGTGCCGGCCTATCTCGACGAGGCGGCGGGCCGGCTGCTGGCGCGGCTTGCGCCCTTGCGCCGCCTGGCCCTGCCAGGCCTTCTTCTGGTCGCCCTGGGCTACGGCGTCTGGCAGGGGGCGTCCCTCTGGCGGCGGGGCATCGCGCGCATCGTCGTGTCCGACGTGGCGGCCTACGACGCGCGCGGCGGCATCATGTTCTACCCCGTGGACGGCCTGCGCCACATCCTGGCCACAAGAGGCGCGGGCAGGATCATGCCGCAGTTCGAGTGGGGCGAGTATCTGCTGTGGGAGCTGCCGCCGGCCTTCAAGGTCGGCATGGATGGCCGCTACGAGACGGTCTACGACGACGCCTACACCGACGCCTATTTCGCCTTTGTCAACGGCCGGATCGACGCCGGGGAGTTCCTGGACCGATACGGCGCGGACATCGTGGTGCTCAAGAAAAAGGAAAAGGCCTGGGAACGCATGCGTCTTCTCCCGGACTGGGAGGAGGAGTTTAGCAATGAGGGGTACAGCGTGTTCTACAGACGTACGCAGGGCGAGGCAAAATCCTAAGCCGCGTCGTCAGCTGTTTCGCGGTTGCTATGTATCGTTGCGGTGGCAAGAGCGAGGGAGTGGGGCATTCGGGTCTCTCGTTGTTAATGTGCGGCAATATAATTGTTTTTAAGGTATTCTTTGGCGGCTTCACTGCCAAGTTCTGCGGCTTTGTTTATATAGAGAATTGACTTTCCGGTTTTCTTCAACTTTGCATAGCACAGTCCAAGGGCGCAAAGGGCATCATGGCCGAAAGGATTGTCCTTGGCGGCGCCCTTTAAGTAGTGAAGAGCCTGATAATATTCCCCATTTGAAAGGAGGACGGTTCCAATGTCTAGAAAGGAATCATGTTTTCCTTTCCAGTACGGTGAAATGTATTTCATCCTGATAAATATCAAAAGAGCAGGAAGTAGGGTTGCTGTGATATACGCAAGACCTTTGTTGATGAAGGCTGTTATGGTTATTGCGATAAGTGTCAGGATGAAGTATGTTGCAGAAGATTTTTTAATGTAAAATTGGTTTAATGGACCTACGGAAAAAGCCAGGGTGACAGCCAGAATGATATCGTCGGGGTATCTTCTCTTGAAATAAATGAAAAGACTTATTGCTGTTACCGAATAAGTTATCAAGAAGATGATTATCGGTAAAAATACCAAGACAGGATGAATCGCGGGCCGTACCATGCGGAGCCTCTTGTTTCTTATACGATACAGAGATTGTGTTTTTGCTGATGCCATTGCTTTCTTTGTTTGCGTTTGCCTGTGAATCTGAATATAGCTGTTGTCACATGTATCTGTAAACAATTATTTTATGGAGGAATGCACCACCTGGTGTATGACGGTTGGCAGCTCGTAAATAAAGAGCGAATTTACGTATTCATGAGGTGCCCAATGGACATTGCTTAGAGGGCAAGCCATATCTTTGAAGCAATATTGCTGTTTCTGGGATTAAGCCAAAACCAGTGATGCGCCGAGAGCCTTCATCGCGATGTGCAGGTCCTGTCTTTCGTTTGCCGGTCCGTTTCGTGTGCCTGTGACGACATGCAAGCCTCTGACGTCAAATTCAAGAAGTTGAAATATGTTTTTCGTATAATCATAATACGATTGAAACAAGCCGGAATCGGGGTTTCCCTGGGTGAACACCAGGATGAGTTTCGTTTTCGGGGCGTTGCGTTCTTTGAAATGAGGCGAGAATCGCGGATTGTGTTGTGCGAACAACCTGTCGGTGAATATCTTCGCTTGGCCGCTCATCTGCCCCATGTAAATCGGCGAGCCGAGAACGAGTGCGTCGGCATGCGCAATCGCGTCATGAATTTGCTGCATGTCGTCGTTGAGAAGGCATCGCCTGTCTCCACGTTTGCAGCCGAAGCAACCCTGGCATGGTTTGATGTCGAGATCGTTGAAATGCCAGGATTGTATTTCAGCTCCTTGTTCTTTCGCACCTTCAAGTATTTTGTCGATGGCCCAGGCGGTGTTGCCTTTCTTGCGCGGGCTGGCATTGAATCCCATCACTCTCATTTTATTTCCTCTATGTTTCATTCATTTCCCAGATTGATCGGGCGCGATGTCGCCCGCAAAAAAAATCCGAATGCCGATACCTGCACAGTCGCCGGTGCGAGGCCTGGAGCAGGGCAGGCTTAGAATGCCGAAAGGCGATTTGCCGCGTTTGCCTGAAGGCGTTTTCGCCGAGCTGGCATGGCGAGTCGGCAGGCGTTGTGGGCAAGTGGCCGCGAAGAAACTGCCGTACTGCGAAAATCAGTGCCAAAGCCGTACTGCCTTGCTTTCGCCTGCCGCACCGTTGTATTTCGGATAGCGGGCAAAGAAAATGGGCCTTGCGGCGTGTTGCCGCAAGGCCCTTGTTTTCTTGGTGGAGGCGATGGGAACTAAAACATGATCTATCATGCTTATATAATTTGATTAAAAATTTATTTTTTCTGCGGTGTACGTTTTGGTGTACGACAGGGTTGAAGTGAAGGTTCAATAAAAACGGGCCGTCCTTCACAGGCGGCCCGTTGGTCTCGTGGTCCAGGTTGGGCTTACGGCTTGGGCGTCTCGGGCCTCTGTCCGCCGGTCGTCCGGCCCATGTACCGGCCGTGCTGGTCGTAGACATGGCTGCTTCCATCGGGCGCGGTCATGACGCGGCCTTGATACTCGCCGCGCGGCCCATATAGGCTCTTCTGCCGGGGGTTCGCGGCGTCGGGCGTAGCCCGGCCCTCGTACCTGCCATCCGGCCCATAATAACGCGTCTCGCCCTCTTGCCCGGCCAGCACCGGCCCGGCGGCCAGGGCCACCAGAACGGCGGCGGTCAACGTCAGGCGGCGCACGGCGCTTCCTTCCTGGGCAGCACGAACGGCGTGCCGTCGGCGTGCGTGACTTGGAGCAGCAAGATTTCGGCCAAGTGCTCCGTTGCGCCTTCTCGGAGGCGCAAGTTCAATACTGCTGGCCCCGCGTCCAGAACGCCGGCAAGGCGGAACGCCTTTTTAATATAGCCGACAACTGGTCCCCACTGTTTGTAATCTCCAATTTCAGTCCACTCAGGCAAACTAAAGGTGATGTCCAATCCTCCGGCTGGTAACGGGCCACGCTCTCCCCATGCAGCCTTGATCTCCTCGACGATCTCTACAGGCGGGCAGTTGCGCGGGAACGCACAAGTTTTCTCAAGGACACTGGTGGGGATCGGGAAGGTGAAAACGGGTGTCATGATTGTTCCTCCTGGGGTTGAGGGTTTTTATTAGCAGTAGTTTTCAATTCTTGGGTAGAGCTATGCGTCAGAAACGCATGGGTTGATGAACATAACTATTATATTTTGTAGATATTATCCGCGTAAATAAAAAATGCTTTGCATACAAAAATAAGATTCCTGAAAAATAGTTCCATGAACGCGGCATAGTTGACGCTGAATTTCTTTTCATTTTGTTTGGTGTTTTTGTCTGCATACACTGGTATGAATACGTGGTCATCAAGTTTTTTAAAATATTTATGTATGGGAATTGTACCCCCGACCCAAAATAAAAAAAGTCCTCTTAACTAGAGGACTTTTTGAAACGATAGACGGGTATGGCACGAAATATATTTTCCCATACCCGTCATGTATGCCATGCGGTACAGTTCTTATAAAACGCTTTCGCGGGGCTCAACGTCATTTCGAAACCCGCCTCGTGCCGCGCAGCGGTACGCCTGCGGCGCACCCTTCACTGCACAACGTCTTTGGCCACACGCCGCCACCACCCAAGCCCATGACCGGCGGGCGCAGGCGGCATTCCCCCTCTGCCGGGTCAGAACCTGGCACCCAAGCCGCGCACTTGCCACATAAAACTACAGCGTTCATTGGCGCTCACCCTCGGCTTCCTGCCCGCGCGACGAAAACTTCAAGCAACACCCAGAAGTTGTAACCACTTCGTCGCGCCGGTACGTATGGCCGAAGCAATAGCCGATGCGCTGCTTTCCTTCAATACGTGAAAAGTGTTCACACATTCCGCAATTTTTGGGAATACGTTCATCAATCATTGGTTTCTTCTCGCTTCTTAAACTGGTGGCACGTGCAATGACCGGGTAGCAATGTGTCGATCGGTTGCATATCAGGGAATTTAACGCATAAGCCAGTCAAAGGCGTTGTGTCGGCGGGGATGAAATGGCGGCAATCAGTGCAGGTGTTGTGTGTCATGGTTTATATTCTTTATAAGCCCGCTGCAATACCTCGGGGCGTCAACCGTAGTTTTCGGCATTGCAGCGGGCGAAACGGCAGCGAGGAGGTAAACGCCGCCGCCGTTGTTTGTCGCTACGCGGCGATTTTCAAGAGCTTGAGCGCGGCAGTGTCCACAAGATTGCCCGACACACGCTTGCGGGCGTCAAACAGGACGAACGGCCGAGCCGTGAACGGGTCGCGCAGAAGCGTTTGGTTTCGATCCACGACCGTATAGGCGCTTTTCATATCGCCGTAGGCAACGGCGTAGGCGTCGGCCGCGATGTCGGGCCAGTCGCCGCACTCGACGACCGGAGAACCGAGCAGCATTTGCGGCTGCCCGGGGGCAAGCGACGGCTGCCACAGGAAGGCCCCTGTGCTGTCTTTGAGCTTCCGTACGACGGCCAGCGTGGCGCTGTTCATCAACCAAACCGCGTTGGCGCGGTACTCGGGCTTGAGCGAGTATTGCAGGGTGATGAGCCCGTCAGCCGTGATGGTGGACGCGCTGCCGCTGTTGAGGGCCTGAAGCTGGCCGTAGGTGCGGCTTTCGTCAGGGTCGGTGCTGACGGTGGCTGCGAGGATGCCTCGCGGCTGCTTTACGCCAGTGCCGGCGACGAAAGCGGCACCTTCGGCGCGGGCGTAGGCTTTGGCGATTTCAGCGACCAACCATGCAGCGCCGCCCATGGCGTCGGATTCCCACCACGCGGAACAGGAAATCAACGCGTTCAGCTCGGCGTCGGGGAATTCGACGGCCACAAGGCCCGGGGCGGTCGTCGCGCTCCTGGCATCGCTTTCACCCACCCAGGACGTGCCGGCTCCGGTCGGACTGAAGGGCTGCGTGAACTTGCTGTGCGCGGTCGTGATGCTGACCACGTTGGCGACCTGCCGGATGGGGGAGAGCTTCTGCACCTGGGACATGATCGTGCCGGCAAGCTCGTTCGGCACGATTACGGCACCGTCGCCGGCTTCCGTGATGGCACCATAAATGCCCAGGTCTTCGACGCGGCCGGTGCTCATGAAGCGGCCGAGGTCGCGCAGGGCGGTAGAGGTGGTGGGATCGCCGGAGGAGGAGGCGGGGTTTTCCCCCCGCTGGAGGTGGCCGGCGGTCGCGGCCAGCACGGCATCCATGCGCGAAAACTGCTCGTCGATTTCGAGGATTTGACGTTCCAGGGCGTTGAATTCCTTCTCCTTCGCGGGGGTCCAGGCTTTGCCGCCGTCGCTTTCACGAGTCATCGCCTGCATCTGAGCGACAAGGGCGGCGCGCTTTTCACGCGCTACAGTGGGATCAAAGGTCATTGCTTGTTTCTCCATCGGCGTTTCCGCCGGGTTAAATTGTGGCCTGGCTGGTATTTTCAGAAATTTTGCGGCGGTTGCGGAGCTTTGCGGTTTTTGAGCTGCGGGTTGCGTCGCGGTGGGACTTCCCGAGCCCCGCTTTCAGTGCGGATGCCGCCGCCCACCCTAGGAGCGCCCGGCGCGACACTTTCCGGCCCGCGTAGGTCGGAAATTTTAATCTGCCCAGTTCTCGACGGGTGTGGTTTGGTGCGCGAGGTTTTCCGCCTTCACGCTCAAGTCCACCGGCTCGTCGGCGGCCACTAGCCGACCTTCGCGCCGGTCAAAGGACGCCAGATGCTCGGCGAGCCCGATCGGCGTCAGCTCCTCAAGCAGGGCTAGGCCGGCTTCAACCACATCGCCCTGGAAAACGTCATGTTGTGCGGCCAGAATCTTGATTTTGTACGCGGATTCCTGGCGCAGTGTTACATGCGGTCGGCCGCGCGTAGCGCGAATTTGTGGCATATTTTTTTCTCCTTTTCGATGCACAATAGCATAAAATAATTTTTGGTCAAGCACTACGTCATAATTTGTCTGTAGTACCGTTTTATATGGCTGTTTTACAGTGTAGCGTTGAGGTATTGCGGCGGGGTGGCGGCCCGCGCGGGCCGGGATGGGCAGATGGATTTTCGTCTGTTGGGCGTGGATGCGGCCCCGGCGACGGCGAGGCGGTTATCTGTGCCGTCCGCATGAAGAATATTTATTGTTTTATTCCATTATATCAGAATATTGTCTGTGATGATGTGGATTGTTGACAATTCAGTCGATTTATGGAATAGGATTCTCAAAAAACCAAACGGAGTCATGGTGATGGAAAAAGAGCAAATTGGCGAACCGGATTCTAAAAAACGAAAGGGGCGGCCCAGTTCGATTAATCCAGAGCTTCTGAATCACATTCATCGTGTACACCCTGAAATTAAAACAAAGCGAGGGCTGTATCAGAAAATGTATGAATACATCGCCATTCGCGCCCTAGGGTTTCTCAAAGAGGGCCAAGTCGTAGAAAATCACCCACTTAAATGGCTTTGCGATTATACGAATGAAGGAAAAAAGGGAGCGATTAAATCAAGTATCTTAGCTGAATTAGGTCGGTTTGAGGATGAGCAAAAAATGTATAAAGTTGCATTAGGCATTTGTCAAAGCGAACCACCTGCTCAGGTTGCAGTTTATCAAATACGAGAAGTTAGGACAGGCAGAAAGCCGAGTGGAAGTGTTTTGGATTTGAGCGATGAATTAATATCTGTTATAAATATTTTTTTGGCGAAATATGGAAACGCTACTCATCAAACAGTGGTGGATGCGTTAGAGCTAGTTATGGCATTAGTAATGGAGTCAAAAGAACGCGATGAAAATCAAGTCGTAGAACAGAGCAAGCAGTAGGGCGCTCATAGTGCCGTGACGAATCCTCACTATCCCGATGCAGAAAAAGCCTTCAATTTCGACAGCGCGAATGTTTGGGGGCGCGTTCGGTCTAAGGGTGCGAAGTTCCAAAGTTTTTTACCGCCCATGGCCTGTGCGGCGATTCCTGGGCCGTTTTCCCGTCGGACGGCCTACGAATCAAGGCGGGGCTGGAAAACGCAACCTACGCCACCCTACGAGGCCGTGGTGTAGCGCGGGACGGGCGGCGTGGCCGATCCAGGGCAGGGAGGGTGATTGCCACGGTAAACCGTGGCATTGCCATAGTGGATTTTCAAATCTATGGCAGCCGCAAACATAGACGTGGCGCGGCTTTTTGGCCTGTCTGCCATACTTGCCACACTTTCAACCTCAACTCTTCCAGAAGATCACAAGAGAATTTTCTACCCGAATTGAAAAAAATCTATGGTAAGTATGGCAATCCTCTGAAAAACCGCTCCACGTCTACGTTTGCGCTGCCACGGTAGCCCAAAAAAAGGGTGGCAGACCGTGGCAATTTGCCATGGATCGGCCACCCCCTCCTGCTTTAGGCGGCTATGCGACCTCCGGCCAGTCCAGGTCCGCCGCAGTAGCAGCCATGAACTGCTCGAACCCCTCCCGGCAAAGGGGCAGGGGTGGAAGATCGAAGCCCTTGCGCCGCTGGCCGCCTCTCATGAGCCTGGACGGCTCCACGCCGGTTAGTTCCTTGAGCCTGCGCCCGAAGGCTATGTCATCCGCCGCCCGCTTCCCGCTGCCTTTGAGCGAGTCCAGGTACGCCTTATACATGTCCTGCGTGACATAGAAGCAGCGCTCCTGCATCCAATTAGGGGAGGCGTGGCCGTCGACGGTATCGTCGCATTCCATGGTGCATTCTATGTTCGTAGTAGCTCCACGATGCAGTACGCCGTACCACCATCGGTCTACAGTCGGTAAGGATTCCAGCTTTTGTGCTATCAACGCTCGCGTGCTCGGTGCCTGCCGAATATCAACCTCACTGTAATCCCACTCCAAAAGCGTATGATAAAGCTCGGCCGCGCCGCCATTCTCCATCTGTTCGTTAAGAGCATTGTAGTATGGACGATCTTTAACATGTGAAGTGCCACAATCCAAAACAACAAAGCGCCTATCGTCTGACTCTGCCGGGACCATCCACTTTTCATTGCTTGTGAATATGATCCGCAAGTAGCTAGGCAAGCTGATCGGATTAACGCCCTTCTGCTCAAAGTCAAGTGGTGATTCTGTGATAAGAGCCTTCAATACCCCAGCTATCCTTCTATCGCCGCTCCATATCGCTTCATCTGCATTAATGAAAACCTTGTCCATCAAGTGCGAGTTGAAACGTCCTGTCAACCGATCTCCGGTTGAAATCTTCATGCTATGCACAGTTCCTACGATAGCCTGAATCCATTTTGTTAGCGTGCCTTTGCCACAACCTTGTGGTCCGCGTATAGCGATTGCAGTCCCCGGCTTATCCTCGCCCGGCTTCTGGATCATGTGTGCCAGCCACGCCATGATGTATTGATAGAGCCTTTCATCTCCATCGCAAATAACATCACGCACGTGTTCCAAGTACATGCGGCATGATGCACCTTCAAAGCGTTTCAAGCGTTCCGCACGGAATCCACGAAAAAGATTAAAGTATCCAGGGACAGGTTTTGCAGGATGAGGAAAGAAACCTACTCCCTCATATTTTTTTCTGTCCCTACTTGACAACCAAATCGGTGCAAGCGGCGTATATATCGGGTTGCCGTCATTGTCTGTTTTTCCGGTTGCAACTACAACTTCCGCATTCCATTCACGAAATGCACCAAGTCTTTGAAACGTGATGGGTTCGCCATCTTCACTTGGAGGGTTTATTTTTAGCACAAATGTATCTTTCCCGACTTTCACATGACTGTGCAGCCGGTTTATGTCGCGTATTCCTTCCTCTACACTGCCGTAAACATCTTTTAGAGGACTGTAGTCAATTTCTTTGTCTGCAAAAGGGCAAGTGGAGCAGTCCAGCCCCGGAAGGTAGGAACGATTGATGCCGCAGTCGAATATAGCGTTGTACGCCCATTGCTCTTTGAAGTGTTGTACCCGCTTGTCGGCGTCGTCGTACTTTAGACTTCCCTCAAATGAAACAAGCCAATCCCTTTCGCGGTCAACTGCTTCATCAAGCGTAGCTCCAATAATCTTGTAATATGGAATTTTTACCATCGTCACAATCTTATTGAAGTTGACCGTTGTGCTGTCGCCGTAGTCCATTCTTTCACGGGCAAGGTAGATACATGGCGGTTCTGAGCTTGCGAAGGCTTCGCAGAACTGCTGCTTCTTTTCGTCTGACCATGAAGTAAGGGGCTTGCGTCGTTCGCTCGTGGTTTTGGCCCGCTCCGTTGCTTTGGCTGTCAAGTCATGTATCGTCGCGCTCATTGCTTCACCTCGTTTTTAGTAACAGCAGGTAAAGCAATGAGGCGCGGTTTCATGGCCATTGTTTTAATCTGTTCCAGAGTTAAGCCACCCTCTTGTACCTCATGCAGGTGTAAGGGAATCTTGTGGACACCGCCTTTCAGCTTTCGCGGTATATTAGGAATACGGTATAACTGCCCAAGTCCTGTTTTGTAGATGCCGAGGTCCAATGTCTTGAGCTTTTTTCCAAACTCCGTCACCATTTCTTTATATATGTGGTGCAGGATATTTGATCCATCTTGTGTTCCAAGAATGGTATTGAAAATAGTCGCGTGGAACCCTTTGCCGCCACTGTAGTAAACCGGCACCACGTTTGGATTCACGCCATAGGATGGCAGTAGTTCGAACAGTAGCTTGCGCAGGTCTTGCAGTGCTGGCGTTATATCGTCTTGGGCGGCGTCAAAGTCTAAGTGCCAGTGGCCGTAGCGAACAATATCGAGGTTTCTTGGATCACTCGCTGGAAGCGGGTCTTGCTCAAATCCATGGATGGAAAAATACATTGCACCCACAGACGCAGCGTCAACAGCGATGCGACTGGGATCATACTGCACGTGATGCCAAGTCGCTTTTTCTTGCTCAATTTTGCATAAGTACCATTTCGCGTTGCGGGGGATGAAACGATCATTGTGCTTCCAGAGCCATTCGAAGGCCTCTTGACTTATGTAGGGATGGCCGTTATTAAGGGCATGAAACTTTTCCTGCCAAGGCTTTTTTGCAGCGCCGGCCGGGGCCGCCACCCCGATGCCGGCGCTTTCCTTTTGAGTCTCCATGGTTTTACGCCGCCTCGCAATCCACGCCAAAGCTCTGCAACAGCGCTGCAATATCCTGGCTGCGCCATGCTGAAATCTTCGCGGACAGCTTTATGGGGCTTGGAAACCGGTTTTCCTTAACCCTCTTCCACAGTTCGGCCCGACTGATCGGGACATACAACAGCACTTGTTTTTCTCTGAGCAAATGTGGCGTTGAAAGCGGCAATGTGGCAGTTGCTTTGCTTGAAACAATTTTCGACTTGCTGCGGCACACGGTACTCATTGCGTAGACCTCCGGTTAATTTTGACTATTCTATACACAAAAAAGCCGCAGAGGTCAACGTGGGGCTGTTTTTGTATGGGGGGATCGGTTTATATGGCACTTTATTGCAATCTCTCCGATCGGGGAGGGGAGGCAGTGCGGGGCTTGGATTGAAGGAAAGTCACATAAAAACCGATGGGCGCGTAAAACCGGGCACAAAAAAAGCCGCCATCGAATTTTTCCGATGGCGGCCTTCAGGCGAGCGGGCTGCTCGGGGTCAGGTCGGTGACAGGTCGCCGCCCTCACCGGCTTCCAGGTCGGCGAGGAAATTTGCCCATGCCTGCATCATGCGGCGGCGTTCCGGTAGAAGCTGAGCCCGGTTGTAGGCCGCGCGGACCTTGTTCCTTTCCATGTGCGCCAATTGACGCTCAATCACGTCAGGTGGCCAGCCGGCCTCATTTAAGAGCGTCGAGGCCATGGCCCGAAATCCATGCCCCGTCATCTCCTCTTTTGAGTAGCCCAGGCGACGCAGGGCGGCCAGGATCGTAACCTCGGACATAGGCCGCGTGTCGGATCGCGTACATGGGAAAAGATACTTCCCCGCCCCTGTTAGTGGCCGAAGCTCGTCCAATAGCTCTAATGCTTGCGTAGCCAACGGGACTATGTGCTGGTCGCGCATTTTCATTTTTGCGGCCGGTATCCGCCACTCGGCGCGTCCGACGTCGATCTCTTCCCACTCGGCGTGGCGCAGTTCGCCGGGCCTTACGAAAGTCAACGCCCCGAAGCGTAAGGCCACCCGGGTCGTGAAACCTCCCGTGTACGAGTCGATGGCCCGCATGAGCGCCCCGGCTCCGGCCGGATCGGTGATGGCCGCTCGGTGATCGCCCTTGACCGGAGTCAACGCGCCCCGGAGGTCGCCGGCCGGATCGCGTTCGGCCCGGCCTGTAGCAATGGCATACCGGAAAACCTGCGAGCAGATTTGATGGACGCGGTGTGCCGTCTCGACCGTCCCCTTGTCCTCGACGCGTCGTAGGCAGGCAAGCAGGTCGGGAGCGCCAATCTCTCGGATGGGTTTGGCGCCAAGCCAGGGGAAGACATAAAGCTCGAATCGGCGAATTATCTTTTCGGAATGCTCGATAACCCACGTTTTCGACTTCCGCGCGTGCCACTCGCGGGCGATGGGCTCAAAAGTATCAGCGGGCGCGTCCGCCTCCTCGCGTGCGGCCTTTTTGACCTCGGCGGGGTCTTTCCCTTCGGCCAGGAGCTTTCGTGTCTCCTCGCGGCGATCTCGCGCTTCCCGGAGGGAGATTTCGGGGTAGGGGCCTAGGCTGAGGATTCGTTCCCTCTTGTCGATCCAGTATCGGAACCGCCAGAACTTGTTACCATTGGGCCGGACTTCCAAGTAGAGCCCTCGCTCGTCTCGGATGCGCTGTATCTTGTCGGTGGGGCGGAAACTGCGAACCGCGGTGTCCGTCAATGCCATGGCTCATCCTCCCGGTGTACGGTCATGTACGACGGCGTGGGGCGGGTAGCCGGTTCAAGACACGATGGGGGAATCGGATAGCCGCCGTGTACGGTCGGGCCGGAAAACAGCCGCCGTGTACGGTTCAGTACCCGATAAATGTTGGATGTCAAAAGGCTGGAAAAGACAAAGCTGGACTATCTCTAGCCCAGCTTTGTCAGGGATTTTCAGGGTTTGAAGCCTATATTGGACTACCCTGTTTTGATCCAGTGGTGGAGGCGATGGGACTTGAACCCACTACCTATGCGTTGCGAACGCATCGCTCTCCCAGATGAGCTACGCCCCCGTTGGAAAAAAGGTCTATAGGCGCAATCCGGGGGGCGGTCAAGGAATCCCTGCCGCCGGCCCGGCAAAAATCCGATCTTCGCCCGGCGGGCGGTTGACCGCGAAGGCGGCCTCTGCCACAGTATCAGCTGGAATTGTCCGGAACCATTATGCCTTTTTTGGCCGATGGCCAAAAGGAGCCCCCTTCATGAAAGTCCATCGCGCCCTGCGGATGGAGCGCTGCATCGGCTGCCATTCCTGCTCCCTGGCCTGCGCCAGGCTCGTCTACAAAAGCTTCTCCTGGAACACCGCCGGCATCCGCATCCGCTCCACCGGCGGCGTGTCCAGCGGCTTCCAGGCCGTCCTGTGCCTGGCCTGCGACCCCGCCCCCTGCGCCGCCGCCTGCCCCACCGGGGCCATGGCCCCGCGCAAGTCCGGCGGCGGGGTGCTGCTCAAAAAATCCCTGTGCGTGCAGTGCGGCAAATGCGCCGCCGCCTGCCCCGTGGAGGCCATCAATCTCGATGCCGGCGGCAACCCCAACGTCTGCCTCCACTGCGGCCAGTGCATCCCCTTTTGCCCCCACGACTGCCTGGAGCTGGTGGAGGCCGCCGCGCCCGCCGCCCCCTGCCTGGAGAGCTGCCATGTCGCCGACAAATAACGACAAGAATCTCTTCCGTGTCCTCGTGTACGACCTTTCGGCCAGGCGCGGCGACATCGCCCTCGTGCCGGGACGGAGCGAGGTCATCGGCGGCTCGGGCTTGGCGGCGCTGCTCTACGAAAAATACGGCCTGCCCGGGGCCGCGCCCTTCGATCCCGGCCAGCCGCTGATTTTCGCCATCGGCCCGGCCACGGGCTATTTCCCGCTCATGAGCAAGACCGTGTGCGGCTTCAAGTCGCCGTACAACGGCAACTACGCCGAATCCCACGCCGGCGGCCGCTCGGCCCTGGCCCTGCGCTTCGCCGGCTTCGACGCCCTTGTGCTGACGGGCCGGGCCGAGCGCCTGTCGACGCTGGTCGTCGGCGCGCGGCGCATCGAACTCCTCGACGTCCACTACCTGCGCGGGGCGGACGTGTTCACCACGGGCAAGCTGCTGCGAAAGATCGCCGCCGGGGCCTCGGGCCACCGCAGCATCCTGCGCATCGGCCCGGCCGGCGAAAACGGCGGGGCCTACGCCTGCATCAACGTGGACACCTACCGCCACTTCGGCCGCCTGGGCGCGGGCGCGGTCATGGGCGCGAAGAACTGCAAGGCCCTGGTGGTCATGGGCGACGGCGACCTGCCCCTGCCCGAGGACAAGGCCTATCCCAAGCTTTTCAAGGACATCCACGAGAAGGTCACCTCCTCGGGCATGATGGAGAAATACCACGACCTGGGCACGCCGGCCAACGTCCTGCCCCTAAACGCCCTCAAATCCCTGCCCTGGCGCAACCTGAGCGCCACCAGCGACCCCGAGGCGGACAAGATCTCGGGCGAGGCCTTCGCGGAAAAGCTCCTCATGCACAACGCCGCCTGCGCCGGCTGCCCGGTGGGCTGCATCCACGTGGGCATGGTGCGCGAGATGTTTTCCTCTTCCCACCGCTTCGCCATCCACCAGGTGGCCTACGACCACGAGCCCAACTTCGCCGTGGGCCCCATGCTCGGCGTGACCGACCCCAGCGAGGTGCTGGCCATAAACGACATGGCCGACCGGCAGGGCCTGGACGTCATCTCCGCCGGCGTGGTCCTGGCCTGGGCCGTGGAGGCCACGCAAAAGGGCCTGGTTTCGGAAAAGGAGACCGAGGTGCGGCTGGCCTTCGGCGACGCCGCCGCCTTCAAGCGGGCCATGTGGCTGATCGGGCATAAGGCCAACGACTTCTACGCCGCCCTGGGCCAGGGGGCGCTCGCGGCCGCCAAGGCCTACGGCGGCGAGGACTTCGCCTGCGTGCTCGGCCAGGAGATGGCCGGCTACGCCACGGGCGAGACCTACTTCGCCTCCCAGACCGTGTCCTTCCGCCATTCCCACCTGGACACCGGGGCCTATTCCTACGACCAGAAGCACAAGGAAATGGACGTGGACGCGGTGGTCAGGTTCCTGGTGGACGACGAACGCGAACGCGTGCTCCTGACCTGCCTGGTGGCCTGCCTCTTCGCCCGAGAGGTCT
The DNA here is from genome assembly GCA_023390395.1 of Pseudomonadota bacterium. Classification (GTDB taxonomy): domain Bacteria; phylum Desulfobacterota; class Desulfovibrionia; order Desulfovibrionales; family Desulfovibrionaceae; genus Solidesulfovibrio. The sequence continues at coordinate 18,130 of JAEWCY010000157.1, forward strand.
ACAAGCCCGAGGTCGTGGCCCAGGTACTGACGTGCCTCGGCCTGCCCGAGCTGGCGGCCGGCATCGACACAGCGGCGGAAAACGCCCGCCGGGCCCGCTGGCGGCTCAAGATGGCCACGGGATACGACCCCAGGAGCACGCGCATCCCCAAACGCTTCGCCGAGATCGAAACCTGGAAGGGGCCGGTGGACGCGGCCTACATGGAGGCCCTGCGCGCCGGCTACGCCGAGGCGGTGCTGGCGCTCGGCCGGCCGGCGACGCCGGCGTGACGGCGCGGCGACGATCGTAAGCGACGCGGCGTCGGGTCGTGCATTCCGCCGCGCCTCATGGTAGCGGTGCGGGCAAGGAACTTTCGGTTTCCCTCTCGCACCCCTCCGGGAAAGGAGTCCGCCATGGCCGAGCAGCCGCAAGGCGCGCCGCGAAAGCCCCTCGAAGAAATCCTCAAGGAGGCCCGGGCCACGCCCTCCGGCCTGACCGCCGCCGAGGCGGCCAGGCGGTTGGCCGCGAACGGCCCCAACGCCCTGCCCGAAAAAAAGGTCAATCCGCTCCTGAAGCTCTTCGGCTACTTCTGGGGCCCCATCCCCTGGATGATCGAGGCGGCGGCGGCGCTCTCGGCCGTGGTCGGGCACTGGGCCGACCTGACCATCATCCTGGTGCTGCTCGTCTTCAACGCCGCCATCGGTTTTTTCGAGGAGCACAAGGCGGAAAACGCCCTGGCCGCGCTCAAAAACCAGTTGGCGCTTCGGGCCAGGGCCCTTCGCGACGGGGCCTGGGGCGAGGTGGACGCCGCCGCCCTGGTCGTCGGCGACGTGGTCCGCCTGCGCCTGGGCGACGTCATCCCGGCCGACGCCGTGTGCATCGAGGGCGACTACCTGAGCGTCGACCAGGCGGCGCTCACCGGCGAATCTCTGCCCGTGGCCAAGAAGGTCGGCGACACGGTCTATTCCGGGGCCGTGGCCAAGCAGGGCGAGATGGTGGCCGTGGTCACGGCCACGGGCGCGAACACCTTCTTCGGCCGCACCGCCCGGCTGGTCTCCACGGCCGGCGCGCCTTCGCATTTCCAGAAAGCCGTGATGACCATCGGCAACTACCTGATCTACCTGACGCTGGCCATGGTGGCCGTGCTCATCCTGGTCGGCCTCGACCGGGGCGAGAAGCTCCTGGAGCTGGCCCAGTTCGCGCTGATCCTCACCGTGGCCGCCATCCCCGTGGCCATGCCGGCGGTGCTCTCCGTGACCATGGCTGTGGGCGCGCTGGCGCTGTCCCGGCTTAGGGCCATCGTCTCGCGCCTGGAGGCCATCGAGGAGATGGCCGGCATGGACATCCTGTGCTCGGACAAGACCGGCACGCTGACGCAAAACAGGCTCACCCTGGGCGAGCCCATCGTGTTCGGGGCCGGGGATGCGGCCGGGCTGCTCCTGCTCGGCGCGCTGGCCTCCAAGGCCGAGGACCGCGACGCCATCGACCTGGCCATTCTGGACGCCCTGCCGGACAAGAAGGTTCTGGAAGGCTACGGGCAGACGTCGTTTACGCCCTTCGACCCCGTGGGCAAGCGCACCGAGGCTACGGTGACCGACGCCTCGGGCGCGACGTTCGCCGTGACCAAGGGCGCGCCGCAAGTGGTCATGGGCCTTTGCGCGCTTTCCGTCGAGGACGCGGCCCGGGCCGACGCCGTCGTGGAAGGCCTGGCCGCCAAGGGCTCGCGCACCCTGGGCGTGGCCCGCCGGGACGGGCAGGGGGTCTGGACGTTTCGCGGCATCCTGCCCCTTTCCGATCCGCCCCGGGAGGATTCGGCCGCGACCATCGCCAAGGCCGGCGAACACGGCATCGCCGTCAAGATGGTCACCGGCGACAACACGGCCATCGCCCGGGAAATTTCACGCCAGCTCGGACTTGGCGACCGCATCGTCCCGGCCGGGGACTTCTTCGTTGACGGCGCCGACGTCTCGCGCCTGGGTGCGGACGTGGAGGCGCGCATCGAATCGGCCGACGGCTTCGCCCAGGTCTTTCCCGAGCACAAGTACGGCATCGTCAAGGCGCTGCAAAACCGGGGGCACCTCGTCGGCATGACCGGCGACGGCGTCAACGACGCCCCGGCGCTCAAGCAGGCCGACGTCGGCATCGCCGTGTCCGGGGCCACGGACGCGGCCCGGGCCGCCGCCGATCTGGTGCTGACCGCCCCGGGCCTGTCCGTCATCGTGGAGGCGGTGGAATACGCCCGCCGCATCTTCGAGCGCATGAATTCCTACGCCATCTACCGCATCACCGAGACCATCCGCATCATGCTCTTCGTGGTGCTGGCCATCCTGGTCTACAACTTCTATCCCATAACGGCCGTCATGATCATCCTGCTGGCGCTTTTAAACGACGTGCCCATCATGACCATCGCCTACGACAACACCTACCTGGACCCCAACCCGGTGCGCTGGGACATGCGTCGGGTGCTCACACTCTCCACGGTGCTCGGCGTCATCGGCGTCGTCGAGACTTTCGGCCTGCTCATCCTGGCCAAGACCTACCTGAAGCTCGACCTGGCCCAGATCCAGTCCTTCATCTTCCTCAAGCTGGCCGTGGCCGGGCACCTGACGCTCTTCGTGGCCCGCTCGCGCCGGCCGTTCTGGGCCAGCCCCCATCCGGCCCCGGCCATGGTCTGGTCGGCCCTGGCCACCAAGGCCCTGGCCACGGCCTGCGTGGGCCTGGGCTGGTTCGTGGCCGCCATCCCCTGGGAGTACGTGGGGCTCATCTGGGCTTACTGCATCGTCTGGCTTTTTATTGAAGATTGGGCCAAGCTCGTGGTATACGGGCACTTGGCCATGGATCGCCCGGCAGATCGCCGGTTCCTCGGCCGCGTCAACCGCCTGCTGCATCCCGCCGCCGCGACGCGGGCGGCCGGGCCACTATAACACCCGTCCCCTCCAAGGAGCACGCCCATGCCGCTTTTCACGGAACTGCCCGCCTACGCGGCCCTGGCCGAGCATTTCGAGATGGCCCGCGACCTGCGCATGCGGGACCTCTTCGCCGCCGATCCCGGCCGGTTCGACAAGTTTTCCCTGCGCCTGGGGGACATCCTGTTCGATTATTCGAAGAACCGGGTGACGGACGAGACCATGGCCCTGCTGTTCGGCCTGGCCCGGGAGGCGGGCGTCGAGGCCCGGCGCGACGCCATGTTTTCCGGGGCCAGGATCAACCGCACCGAGGACCGGGCCGTGCTCCACGTGGCCCTTCGCAACCGCGCCGACCGGCCCATCGTCGTCGACGGCGCGGACGTCATGCCCGAGGTCAGGAGGGTGTTGGCCCAGATGCGCGACTTCTGCGCCCGGGTCCATTCCGGGGCCTGGAAGGGCTACACCGGCAAGAAGATCACCGACGTGGTCAATATCGGCATCGGCGGCTCGGACCTAGGGCCGCAGATGGCCACGCTCGCCCTGGCCCATTACGCCGTGCCGGGCATGACCGCGCACTTCGTCTCCAACGTGGACGGCACGCACCTGGCCGAGACGTTCAAGCGCGTCGACCCCGAGACGACGCTTTTCATCATCGCCTCGAAAACCTTCACCACCCTCGAAACCATGGCCAACGCCCACACGGCCCGGGACTGGTTCCTCGGCCATGCGAAAGACGAGGCGGCCGTGGCCAGGCATTTCGTGGCCCTTTCCACCAACGCCCCGGCCGTGGCCGCTTTCGGCATCGACACGGACAACATGTTCGCCTTCTGGGACTGGGTCGGCGGGCGCTATTCCCTGTGGTCGGCCATCGGGCTTTCCATCGCCCTGGCCGTGGGCTTCGACAAGTTCGAGGCCATGCTGGAAGGGGCGTTTATTGCCGACGAGCACTTCCGCACCGCGCCGCTGGAGCGGAACATTCCCATCATCATGGGCCTGCTCGGCGTCTGGTACAACAATTTCTTCGGCGCGCAGACCCAGGCGATTTTGCCCTACGACCAGTACCTCACCCGTTTCGCCGCCTACTTCCAGCAGGGCGACATGGAGAGCAACGGCAAGTCGGTGTCAAGCGACGGCCGGTTCCTGGACTACACCACCGGCCCCATCCTCTGGGGTGAGCCCGGCACCAACGGCCAGCACGCCTTCTACCAGCTCATCCACCAGGGCAAGAAGCTCATCCCCTGCGACTTCCTGGCCGCGGCCAGAAGCCACAATCCCCTGGGCCGGCACCAGGACATGCTGCTGTCGAACTTCTTCGCCCAGACCGAGGCGCTCATGCTCGGCAAGACCGTGGAGCAGGCCCGCGAGGAGCTTGCCGGCAAGGGCTACGCGCCCGAGCGCCTGGAGCTGCTGTCCCGGGCCAAGTCGTTTACGGGCAACCGGCCCACCAATTCCTTCCTGTACGAGACCCTGGACCCGAAGACGCTCGGCACGCTCATCGCGCTCTACGAGCACAAGATCTTCACCCAGGGCACGATCTGGGACATCAACTCCTACGACCAGATGGGCGTGGAGCTCGGCAAGGTGCTGGCCGGCACGATCCTCAAGGAGCTGGAGGGCGACGAGGCCGTGGCCTCGCACGATTGCTCGACCAACGCGTTGATCAATTATTACAAGAAATTGCGCAGCTAGCGTCACCGCCGCCGCGCCGGACCGCATCCCGGCGCGGCGGCTATGCGCGGCATAAGCCGGAGCGCATAAGAGATTCCAAAGGGCGGGAGCCCTTTGGCCGCCGGAGGCTTCCCACCTGATTCCCCAGGGGCGCGACGTTATCCGGCGATGCGCAGCAGCCGGTCGGCCACGATGGCCAGGGCCATGTCGCGCTTGAGCTCGCAGGACACCGCCAGCTTTCCCGTCATGTCCATGGGCTCGCTGGCGTGGGCCGCCGCCAGCTCCTTTTCGAAAGCCGCCCGCAGCAGTTTGAACGACTCCTCCACCTCGGGATAGGCGTTGTCCTCCCGCCAGGGCAGGCGCAACGTCTGCCCTGTGCCGCGCATGGCGTGGCTCGGCGTGGCCAGGCTGTAGAAACCCGCCGGCGGCGCGCCGGCCCGCTCGTGCTCGCCCGGGTGGCAGTGGGCCTGCCAGGACGAGGGCGGCTCGGGGATGGTCGAATCCACGCGGACGTAGGGCAGGGCCAGCCCCTTTTCGTGGCCTTCGAGGATCACGGAATAGGTCAGTTCCGGCCGCAGGTTGCCGCGCCGTTTCTCGATGCGCCAGGTGATGAGCATGGGGTGAGCCTCCTTATGTCGCCGGCAGTTCCAGGACGTCGCCGAAGGGCGGGCGGTTTCGGGCCGATTCGGGCACGGCCCACAGCACCGGGTAGGGCGGTTGCTCCGGAAAACGGTTACATTCCAAGTCGGTCAGATAGATCAGACAGGCCGGGCGCAGGCCGGCTTCCTCCACCCTGGCGAAGACCGGCCGGAAGTCCGTGCCGCCGCCGCCTTTGGGAAAAAGGGCCGGGGGCGGGTCGCTTCGGCCGAGAAAAAGCGGTTCGGACGCGGCGGCGTCGCAGAAATAGACCACGAGCCGCGTGTCGCAGGCGTCGAGGATGGCCGACAGTTCGGCGCAAAAGGCCCGCAGCAGCGCCTCGCCCACCGAACCGGACGTGTCGATGGCCAGGACCACGTCGCCGAGCTGCTGGCTGCGCGGGGAGGGGAGGTAGAGCCCCAGGTGGACGTGGCGGCGGTTGGGCGGCGACCAGGTGTAGTCGCTGACCGCGCGCGACAGGATGAACCGGCGCAGCACCACGGCCCAGGGCAGCCTCGGCCGGGCCAGCTCGCCAAGATGCCGGGCCAGGCCCGCTGGCAGGTTGCCCATGTCCGCGGCGCTGCGAAGGGACTGGCTCACGTCCTGGCGCAGCCGCGTGGCCAGTTCCTTGCGTTTGGCCTCGCTGGGGTCGCCGGCCAGGTCCGGGTGGTCGCGGACTTCGCCCACGGAAGATGCCGTCGCGCCGTCGCGGGCCTTGTCCGGGGCGTCCTTTTCCCCGGCGGCGGACTGGCGGCGGCGCGTGCCCCGGGCGTCGTCGAAGTCCCCGGGCTTGGCCTCGGCCTCGCGCGTCTTGCCGGCGAAGGGCGCGTTGCCCTCGCCGCCGCCCGCCGCCTCGGGTGCTGGGGCGTCCTTGCGCCGCGACGGCTTGCCGCTGCCGCCGCCCGGGCGCTCCTCAACCTCGCCGGAAAGCACGGCGTAGATGGCCTCGGCCGTGCGGCCGGCGTGGCCGGCCTCGAAACGGTAGCCCTTGGGCAGGGTGAAGCCGGCCTCGGCCAAAAGGCCGTTTATGGCCAGGTCGCAGGCCTTGTTCCACAGCCCCGGCTCCCGGTCCCGGCGGCGCAGGTGGTGCTCGAAGCTCACGTGCAGGATCACGTGGGCCAGCATGGCCGCGATCTCCTCCTCGTCGCGGCCGGCCAGGGCGTTGGGGTTGTAGCCGAGCGCCGCGCCGTCGGTCCAAAGGTCGGCGCAGGACGTGTCCTCGCGCAGGAAAAGGCGCAGGGCCATGGCCCCGAAAAAGGGATGCCCCAGCACCAGCTCCATCCTGGCCCGGGCGAGCTTTCGGGCGACCGGGTCCGGGCCGTTCACGCGAACACCTCGGCGTTGTCCCGGGCCCAGGCGGCGAAGGCGTCGGTCGTGGCCGCGGCCTTGTCGTGGCGCACGGCCTCGCGCATGAGCAGTACCCCGAATTCCGCCGGCAGGCGCGAGGCGTACCTGGCCAGGGCCGGCATGGTCGCGGGGCTTGCCCGGCGACCCAGGGCCTCGCAGATGGCCGAGGCCACGGCCGGATCGCTGGGGGCCGGGGCGGCGTCGGGATCGGCCAGAACGGCCTCGGTGTCGGGCAGCTCCCGCCACAGGCGCAAAAACGCCATGAATTCCACGGCCGCGCCCTCGCCCACGGCCCCGGCCACCAGCGCCGCTTCCACGGCCGGATCGGGCCGGGCGGCAAGGAGCGTGGAGACGAACTCCCAGGACCGGGGCGAGGGGAAGGACCGGTCGGACCGGGCCGGGTCGAAGTCGTGCAGAAGCGCCGGCCGGAAGCGCAAAAAGGCGACCACCTCCGGCCGGACGCCGGCGGCCTCGGCCCAGGCCAGCCAGTCCGGCAGGTGCGGCTCGAATTCCAGGTGCACGAAGCGGTTGGCCAGGGCCGAGGGCATGCGGTGGGTCACGGCTCGGTCCTGGTCGCGGTTGCCGGCGGCGATGACCGCCCAGCCGTCCGGCAGGCGGTATTCGCCCAGGGCTCGGTCCAGGATCAGCTGGTAGCAGGCGGCCTGGACCAGCGGCGGGGCGGCGTTGAGTTCGTCGAGGAACAGCACGCCCTGGCCGTTTTCCGGCAGAAAGGCCGGGGCGCGCCAGTGGGTGCGGCCGTCCTGGCCGATGTGGGGCAGCCCGCGCAGGTCCACGGGATCGAGGAGCACGGCCCGGATGTCCGTGAGCGGCAGGTCCAGGGCGGCGGCGGTTTGCGCCGCCACCCGGCTTTTGCCCACCCCGGGCGGGCCCCACAGGAACACGGGCTGGCGCGCGACGATGCAGGCCGTCAGGGCGCGGCCGACTTGGGAAGGAATCACTCGGAAAATGCCTCCGGATGCGTATTGTCCCGAACCGCCGCCGCCGCCGGCGCAGGAGCGCGCGCTGTCGCCTGGCGCGGACTTCCAGGCTTGGCGGCGCGCCGGGCGTGGCCACCGGGACGGTCGATCCGGGACGGCTTTTGATATTGACAATGATAATTATTGTCAACTAAGCGGTGCGCGATCGCGCCGGTCGCAAGGGCAAGGTCGCGGCTTGACGCGACGTTGGGGCAGGCGTTGTGCAGGGGGAAGACGCGGCGGGCCGGCCATGGCGTCGGCCGGGAACGTTCCGGGGCCGGTCGCGTGGCGCGGCCGAATTCGTCGTGGCGAGGACGGGAATCAGGCGGCCGGGTCCGGTTCCAGGCAGGCCTCGCCGCACACGGCCAGGTAGTCGTCCACGGCTTCCTCGAAGGCCCGTTGCAGGGCCTCGGGCGTGTCGCCGTGGAAGGTCACCACGTCGCGAATGCCGGCGATGCGGCCGTGGAGCGTGCCGTCCTCGTCGCGGCATTTCAGGCAGTAGCCCTTGTAGACGGCGTAGCAGGCGTCCTCGGCCATGGTTTTCCCCTCAGGCGACCGCGCCGGCCCGGACGAGAAAGTCCCGGACGTCGGCGGCGCAGCCTTTTCCCAGCACGTTTTCCGGGTGCGGGCGGTGGAAGAAGCCCTTGACCCCGCCGAGGAGGAAACGCACCCGCGAGCCGGTCGTTTTCTGGTGGTGGTGGATTTCCCGGCCGCCCAGGGCCCGGATGAGCGCCGTGACCTCGTCCCAGGCGATGTCCGCCCGGGGCGGGCAGGCGAAAAGCGCCTGCCAGGTGCGCAGCCGCGCGCTGTTGAGCTTGACGGGCGGCGTCGGGCAGGGGGCGTCGCTCGGGGCCATGGCGGTCGCTTTCTTCTTATGCCTTGCCCGAGGTTTCGGCCGTTTCCGGTCCCTGGGGCCGCCGCCAGCCCGTGACCAGGGCCACGGCCTTGATGCCCTTCTTCTCGCCGGTGAACCCCAGGCCCTCCTCGGTGGTGGCCTTGACGTTGACCTGGGACCTGTCGAGCCCGAGCAGGGCGGCCACGTTCAGGCGTATGGCCTGGGAATGGGGGGCGATGCGCGGGATCTGGGCGATGACGGTCAGGTCCACGTGGGTGATGGTCAGTCCCCGGCTCTTGGCCAGGATCAGGGCTTCGCTCACGAACACCCCCGAGGCCATGTTGTCGAAGTCCGGGTTGCTGTCCGGGAAAAGCGTGCCGATGTCGCCCCCGGCCACGCAGCCGAGGATGGCGTCGGTGAGCGCGTGCAGGAGCACGTCGCCGTCGGAGTGGGCCAGCACCTCGGGCGCGCCGAGGATGGGGTAGCCGCCGAGCTTCATGGGCCGGGCCGGCTGCTTAGCCGGGCGCGTAGGGTCGGCGTAGCGGTGGACGTCGTAGCCGTGGCCCGTGACGGGCAGGGCGGGGGCGGGGCTGGCGGCGAGCAAGGCCAAATCCTCCGGATGGGTGATCTTGCGGTTTTCCGGCGCGCCGGGGACGGTGGTCACCGGCTGGCCCAGGTGCTCGACGAGGCTGGCGTCGTCGGTCACGTCGAAGTCCTCGCCGGCATGGGCGAAGGCCTGGCGCAGCAGGGCGAGGTCGAAGCCCTGGGGTGTTTGCACGGCGGCCAGGGCGCGGCGGTCGAAGGTGCGCCCGACGAGGCCCTCGCGCACTTCCTTGATGGTGTCCGTGACGGGAAGGACCGGGATGACGGCTTTGGCCCCGGAGAGAAGGGCGTCCACGACTCGGCCGATCAGCGCCGCGTCGGCAAAGGGCCGGGCGGCGTCGTGCACCAGGACGTACCGGCACTCGCGCGGCAGGGCGGCCAGGCCGCTCGCCACGGAATCCTGCCGCCGCGCGCCGCCGGGGGCGACGACCACGGCCACGCCGGGGTCGTTTTTGGCCGCGAGCGCTTCGAGTTCCGCCCGGGCCTCCTCGAGGTCGGCCGGGGGAAAGACCACGACCACGCCGGCCGTTTCCGGCAGGCTGGCGAAGGCGCGAAGCGAGCGCCAGTAGAGCGGCCGGCCGCCCTGGCGCAGAAACTGCTTCTTGACGCCGCCGGCGGCCTCGGCCAGCCGGGTCCCGGACCCGGCGGCCAGGAGCACGGTCCACACGGACACGGAAAATCCTTTGGTTTGGCGGTGAAAAAAATGGGGAGCCGGCCGATAAGCCGGGTTCTGTTCCCCGGAGAAGCTCCGGGGCGGTCGTCATTCCTCTAGGACCGCGATTGCTCGCGGCCTCAAGCAACCTACCCGAGGGCACGGCCGGGCCAGCCTTGACGCCCTCCTATTTGGTTTTGCTCCGAACGGGGCTTGCCGAGCTTGCCGCGTCGCCGCGGCAACTGGTGGGCTCTTACC
>JAEWCY010000194.1 GCA_023390395.1 Pseudomonadota bacterium
AGCCTCATCGCCTGGGATTTCCGGCTGCGCCTGCGCCTAAAGGACGGCCGGCTCGACGTGAGCGTGCGCGACCCGCGCCTGGCCGGCCTGGAAAAGCATCACGGGCAAGGCTTCATGGAGGGCATGCGCGGCATCATGGCCGACCTGACCGTGCTGCCGCCCGAGGGCTTCGCCGACGTGCCGCCCATCACCCGCTCCCTGGTCGGGTATTTCGGGTACAGCATAGCCGGCATCCTGGAGCCCAAGCTGGCTCCGGTGCTGCCGCCGGACGAGGCCGAGTTCTGCCTGGTGCTGCCCGGGCGGGTGGTGCTCTTCGACCACGTCAAGCACCGTTGCCTGCACCTGTCGCTGGACGAGGGCAAGAAGGCCAAGATCGACTACAGCAACATCTTCGCGCCCATGGAGCGCCCCGAGACAGGCCGCGTGGTCAACTGCCCCGACGCCGAGGGCTATATGGACGCCGTTTCCAAGTGCAAGGAGATGATCCGCGCCGGCGAGTGCATCCAGACGGTGCTCTCCACGCAGTTTTCCGCGCCCTTTTCCGGCAACCCCTTCGTGCTCTACAGGCGGCTGCGGCAGGTCAATCCCTCGCCCTACATGTTCTTCATGCGCCTGCCGCGCGTGACGCTTTTAGGCTCCTCGCCGGAACTGCTCATCCGCTGCCGCGACGGCGAGCTGACCACCTGCCCCATCGCCGGCACCCGGCCGCGCGGCAGGTCGCCCGAGCAGGACGACCGGCTGGCCGAGGAACTCCTCGCCGACCCCAAGGAGCGCGCCGAGCACGTCATGCTGGTGGACCTGGGGCGCAACGACCTCGGCCGCATGGCCGGCCCTGGCACGGTGAAGGTGGAGAAGTTCATGGAGGTGGAGAAGTTCTCCCACGTCATGCACATCGTCTCCTACGTGACGGCCAAGCTCAAAGACGGCCTCGACGCCCTGGACGTGCTGCAATGCGCCTTTCCGGCCGGCACGCTGTCCGGCGCGCCCAAGGTGCGGGCCATGCAGATGATCGCCGAGCTGGAGCAGCATCTGCCGCGCGGCCCCTACGCCGGCTGCATCGGCTGGATCGGCCTGGACGAAGGCCGCGTGAACCTGGACACGGGCATCACCATCCGAAGCTTGTGGATTCGCGACGGCATGGTCGCCTGGCAGGCCGGCGCGGGCATCGTCTACGATTCCGACCCGGCCAAGGAATGGACGGAATGTCAGAACAAGGCCCGGGTGATCGCGGAAGTGCTGGCGGCCAAGGAGGACGGCGATGTTTTTACTTATTGACAACTTCGATTCCTTCACCTTCAACGTGGTGCAGGCGTTTCAGCAGCTCGGCCGCGACCCGGTGGTGAAGAAGAACGACGACCCGTCCATCCTGGAACTGGCCGATTCCGGCAAGCTGGAGATGGTGTGCATTTCCCCGGGGCCGAGCAACCCGGTCAACGCCGGGCTGTGCCTGCGCTTCCTGGAGCGCCTGCCCAAGGAGATTCCGGTCTTCGGCATTTGCCTGGGCCATCAGATCTTGGGGCATTTCGCCGGCGCGCCCGTGGTCGTGGCCGACCGCATCATGCACGGCAAGACCTCGGACGTGTTCCACCGCGAGACCGGGCTTTTTACCGGCCTGCCCAACCCCTTCGAGGTCTGCCGCTACCACTCCCTGCTGGTCATGGCCGGCAAGGCCCCGGACAAGCTCGAAATCACGGCCTGGACCGAACGCAACGAGGTCATGGGGCTGCGCTGGCGCGACCGTCCCTGGGTCGGCGTGCAGTTCCACCCGGAGTCGGTGTTCACGCCTGACGGAATGCAGCTGATCGCGAATTTTCCGGACAAAATCCTATAAGGAACCACCACCTTGAACACCGTCCCCGCCCTGCTCGAAAAAGCCAAGGACAACCTGCGCGCCGCGCGGCTGCTCGCCTCGGAAGGGCTTTTCGACTGCGCCATGAGCCGCGCCTACTTCATCATGCACTACGTGGCCGAGGCGTTCCTTTTGACCATCAAGCTCGACGTCCACCACCCCGACGCCGTGGTGGACGCCTTCGGTCAGCGCTTCGCCTACACGAGCGTGCTGCCGCCCGTGTTCCACCGCTGGCTCATCGAAGCCGAGGAACTGCGCAACCGCGCCGACTTCGACACCAACCTCTGCCTCACCCCGGACGCCGTGGCCGAACAGATCGACCGCGCCAGGGCCTTCCTCAACATGGCCCGCGAGGAACTGGCCGAACTCTCGCGTTAAACGCCCACGCGGCACAAGGAGCACCACCGTGGAAAAACATGTCGAATGCCTGGAACTGCTCGCCATAGGCAAGGACCTGCCCAAGGAACTGGCCACCTACGCCTTCCGGGCCATGTACACCGGGGAAATGCCCGCCTCGTGCGTGGGCGCGTTCCTCATGGGCCTCAAAACCAAGGGCGAATGCGCCGTGGAGATCGCCGCCGGCGTAACCACCGCCCTGGAAGAGGCCCGGCTCGTCACGGGGCTTACCGGCGCGCGCATCGACACCTGCGGCACGGGCGGCGACAACACCTGCTCGTTTAACTGCTCCACCGCCGTGGCCCTGTACCTCGCCGCCATGGGGCACAAGGTCGTCAAGCACGGCAACCGCGCCGTGTCGAGCTCCTGCGGCAGCGCCGACGCCGTGGAAGCCCTGGGCTTCCCCCTCATCGTCGAGCCCGACCACGCCGCCGCCGAACTTACCCGCCACAACTTCGTCTTCCTCTTCGCCCCCAACTACCACCCGGCCTTCAAGCGCATCGGCCCCATCCGCAAGGAACTGGGCGTGCGGTCGCTTTTTAACCTCATGGGGCCGCTTTTAAACCCCGCCCGGCCCACCCACCAGCTCCTGGGCGTGCCCACGGCGCGCCACGTGCGCCTCATGGCCGAGGTGCTGGCCTTGACCGGCCTGCCCTGCGGCGCGGTCATCCACGGCGCGGGCGGCTTCGACGAACTGACCCCCTTCGGCCCGGCCACGGTCTGCTGGCTGCGCGACGGTTGGCTCAAAAACGACCGCATCGACCCGGAAAGCCTCGGCATCCCGGCCCACAAGCCGGCCGACGTGGTCGTCTCCGGCCGCGACGAGGCCGTGGCCGTGCTGCGCGACGTGCTGGCCGGCCAGGGCAATCAGGCCATGCTGGACATGGTGGCGCTCAACCTCGGCTGCGCCCTGCACCTGCTGGAGGACGGCCTGTCGCTCAAACAGGGCGTGGACAAGGCCCGCGACGCCATCGCTTCCGGCGCGGCCGCGAAATTCTTCAAGGACATCCTCCATGCTTGAGAAATTCCGGGCCGCCCAGGCCCCGGCCATACGCCGCCTCAAGGAGCTTGAGGCGGCCGAGCGCCTGCCCCTGCCCTACGCCGGCAAGCGGCCGCCCTTTTCCGACGCCCTGCTGGCCGGCGCGCCCGTGGCCATCGTCGCCGAATACAAGCGGGCCTCGCCCTCGGCCGGCGACATCAACCTGGGCCGCACGCCCGAAGAGATCGCCGCCCTGTACGCCGCCTCCGGCGCGGCGGCCATCTCGGTGCTGACGGAAGAGACCTATTTCAAAGGGTCGTTGGACTACCTGGAAACCATGAGCGCCGTGGGCCTGCCCCTGCTGCGCAAGGACTTCCTGCTCCACCCGCTCCAGGTGGTGGAGACCGCCGCCACCAAGGCCTCGGCCTTGCTCCTTATCGTGCGCATGCTCACCGACGAGGAGCTTTCGGAGATGCTGCGCCTGACCTACGACGCCGGGCTCGAAGCCGTGGTCGAGGTCTTCGACGAGGCCGACCTCGCGCGGGCCGAGGCTGCCGGCGCGCGCATCATCCAGGTCAACAGCCGCGACCTCGACAGGCTGACGACGGACCTCGGCGTGGCCCGGCGCATGGCCGCGAAAAAACGCCCCGGCCGCATCTGGATCGCCGCCAGCGGCATAAGCTCCCGGGCCGACGTCCTCAACATGGCTTCGCTCGGCTACAACGCCGTGCTCGTCGGCACCTCGCTCATGCGCGAGGACGACCCCGGCCTGGCCCTGGCCCGGCTCGCCGGAAAGGCGGACTGACATGGCGGACGTGCTGGTAAAAATCTGCGGCATGACCCGCGCCGAGGACGTCGTCGGCTGCGCCGAGGCCGGGGCGGACCTGCTCGGCTTCATCTTCGCCGCCAAAAGCCCCCGCCGGCTGACCGTGGCCCAGGCCGCCGCCCTGCCGCGCACCGGCGCCAGGCGCGTCGGCGTCTTCGTCGAGCAGACCCTGGACGAGGTGCTGGCGGCCATGGACGCGGCCGAGCTCGACTTCGCCCAGCTCCACGGCGGCCAGACCCCGGATTTCTGCCGCGCCGTGGGGCGAGAGCGCGTCATCCGCGCCTTCTGGCCCCAGAAGCACGCCGACACGGCCGCCCTGGCCGCCGAGGTGGAACGCTTCGCCGGCGCGATCCGCTACGCCCTGCTCGACGCCGGCTCCAGCGGCGGCGGCCACGGCGTGTCGCTGCCGTTCGCTCCCCTGGCCGCATTTTCCCCGTCCATGCCCTGGCTCCTGGCCGGCGGCCTCGGCCCGCACAACGTGGCCGAAGCCGTGGCCCAGGCCAAGCCCCACGGCCTCGACCTCAACTCCGGCGTCGAGTCGTCCCCGGGACTCAAGGAGCTGGCCAAAGTCCGGAGGTCCCTTTGGGCCGTGAAGGGTGAATGAAAGACGAAGACTGGGGCGCTGCCCCAGGCCCCGCCGGGGGGCATGATGCCCCCCGGACCCCCTCACCGGTTGGGGCGCGCTCTTGCCG
>JAEWCY010000203.1 GCA_023390395.1 Pseudomonadota bacterium
GGCCAGGCCCCGGCGTACGTCCTCCACCCGCGCGCCCGGCGCGTCCGTGGGCCAGTGGGCTGCGAAATCGTCCAGAAAGGCCGGCCAGTCCGGGGCCAGGCCGTATTTTTCGAAATAGGCCAGGGGAAAGGAAAAGCCGTGGTCCATGCCGACCAGGGTCGGCACGCCTTCGGCCAGCAGGGTCATGAGCCAGCCGGCCAGCCCGGCCCGGGACCAGTGGCGGCGGGGCGTTCCGGCCGGGCGGGCCTCCGCCGGCGGGTCGTCCCGGGAAGCGACGAAGGCCCGCAGGCCGGGCAGGGGCGTTTCGGGAGCGGCCGCGCCGGAAAAGTCGATGCCGACGTAGCGCCGGAAAGCCGGGCGCGGGGGAGGAGGGGCGTCCATGGGCCGAGCATGCCCCGGGCCGGGCGTGGCGGCAAGGCCGCGCCCGGGCTA
Organism: Pseudomonadota bacterium; assembly: GCA_023390395.1. Taxonomy (GTDB): domain Bacteria; phylum Desulfobacterota; class Desulfovibrionia; order Desulfovibrionales; family Desulfovibrionaceae; genus Solidesulfovibrio. Next base: position 433 of record JAEWCY010000203.1, read on the forward strand.
TCCCTGGCGTTGCATGTCCTCCACGAGCTGTTGCAGCACGTGGGCCTGGCGGGCCAGTTCGGCCACGGCCTGGGTGGCCTGGCCCATGGCCTGGGCCGTTTCGGCGGCGATGGCCGTCACGTCCTGGATGGAACGGTCGATCTCCTGGCCTTCCTCGGCTTCCCGCTGGGAGGCCGAGGCGATGGAGGCCACCTGCCCGGAGGTCCGGCCGATGAGGTCCACGATGGAGGCCAGGGCTTCGCGGGCGGTGTTGGCCTGGGACGTGGAGGCGGCGATGGCCGCCGCGGCCCGCTCCACGCCCTCGATGGCCACCCGGACGCCCTGCTGGATGTCGGCGATGGCCACGTTGACCTCCGAGGTGGCGCTCATGGTCTTTTCGGCCAGCTTCCTGACCTCGTCGACGACCACGGCGAAGCCGCGCCCGGCCTCGCCGGCCCTGGCCGCCTCGATGGCGGCGTTTAAGGCCAGGAGGTTGGTCTGGTCGGCGATTTCGCTGATGACGCCGATGACCCGGCCGATGCCCTCGGCCTGTCCGCCCAGGGCCGCCATGTCCTTTTTGAGCCCAAGCGCCATGTGCTGGGCCTGGCCGATGCCGTCCACCACCGTGCCCACCACGCCCTGGCCGTCCTGGGCCTTGTCCCGGGCGTCCTGGGCCGTGGCCGCGGCCTCGCCGGCGTTTTGGGCCACGCCGGCGATGGTGCGCGACATGTCGTCCATGGCCCGGGCCGTGCCGGCCAGGCTGCGGGACTGCTTGTCCATGCCCTGGCTCGTCAGCTCGATCTGGGTGGAAAGCTCCTCCGAGGCCGAGGTGAGGATGTGCACCACCTGTTCGATTTCCGAGGCCGCCTGGGCGATGCCCTGCCGGGTGGCCTCGGCGGCCTGCGTTCGGGCCGTTTCGGCGGCCTGGGTCGCCTCCCTGGCCTTTTGGGTCTCGTGGGCGGCTTGCGCGCCCTTGTCCCGGGCCTCGGCCAGCAGCCGCTTGAGTTCGGCCACCATGCGGGAAAGGGCTCCCGCCAACTGGCAGAGTTCGCCCACGCAGCGCACGTCGAGGTTCTGGTCGAGCTGGCCCCGGCTGACGCCGTCGGCATAGGCGACCACGGCCGCCAGGGGCCGGGTGATCAGGCGCGTGAGCCCCAGGCCGAAAGCCAGGGCCAAAAGCGCGCCCAGGGCCATGCCGATGACGATGTTGCGCGTGTCGGCCCGGGCCGTGGCCTCGGCTTTGCGGAAGACCTCGCCGGAGGCGGCCACCGTGGCCTCGATGGCGGCGTCCAGGGCGTCCAGGCTCTCCTTGTGCACGGCCCGCATGTCCGTGGTGGTGGCCAGCACGTCCATGGTGGCCAGCACGTCGGTCTTGTCCGTTTCCCATTCGCGGATCTTGGCGAACAGGGCGTCGTTGGCCTGCCGGGTCTTCTGGAGCACGGCGAGCAGGGCGTCGATGCGGGCCTTTTCCTCGGCGGACTTGGGCGAGGCCGCGATCGCCTCCAGGGAGGCGCGGATGGTTTCCCTGGCCTTTTGCACGATGGCCGTCTGTTCGGCGGCGAAGGCCCCGTCGATGCCGGGCACGAGCAGGGTGCGCTGGGCGACGATGATCTCGCGCAGGGCCGTGCCCACGCGAAGCAGGGCCGGGATGGCCGGCAGGCGGTGCTGGACGATGTCCTCCATGGACGTGGAGGTCTGGCGCAGCCCGTCGTAGCCGACGATGCCGACAGCCAGGGCGATGGCGGAAACCACGAGGAACGCGCCGATGATCCGCGTTCCCATGCGCAAGCCGTTCATAGCGGCCTCCCGGGAGGGTTGTGGGGAGCGTGCGCGGCGGGGAAGCCGTCCTATTTGTAGGCGCCGCAGCCGATGAGCAGGCCGTCCGCCTTTTCCATGTACATCGACTTGGGCTCGATGAGCTTGTTGGCCGGGTTGAGGAACTTGTAGTCCTGCCAGAAGCTGTCCTTGGTCTTGGCCAGCTCCACCCGTTCCTTGATGAAGTACTTGCCGTCCGGGTCGCGCAGTTCCGTGAGGTCCTTGCCGATCTGCTTGGGATTGGCCCCGTGGGCCAGGCACTTGCCCGAGAGGTCGTAGACCACGACGTAGAGGTCGCGGTCGCGGAAGGGGCCGTTGGGGTCGTTGATGGCGGCGAAGGCCTTGTCCCGGCCGTCGGCCTTGATGGCGGCCACGGCCTTTTTCACCATGGCCACGGCCTCGTCCTTGGTGCCTTTGTCCTGGGCCGAGGCCGGGACGGCGGTGGACAGCAGGCAGGCGAGACACAGCCAGACGAACAGCAGGCGCTTCATGGGAACCTCCTTGGCGTAGGCGGCGCGAAAAGCGGTTTGAGGGGACAGTGTCGCCACAGTAGAGGGCGCGGGCGGGCTTTGCAAGGGGGGACGGGAAAAAAGGGCGGTTCTCGTACCCGTGGGCGCGTCAGAAGAGCGCCTTGGGATCGGCCTCGGACGCCGGCGGCGGGGCCACGGCCTGGGACCGGGAGCCGGACGGGTCGGGGAATCCCGGGCCCCGGGCGCTTGGCGGCAGGAACTTGATGCCGGCGACCAGGGCCTCTTCGGCCGCCGGGTCGAAGGGGGCCGGGCTGAAGGCGGCCAGGCGTTCCCGCACCCGGTCGATCTGGTCCGGGGTGAGGCGCTTTTCCAGCACGGCCTTGGCCTTGCCGGCGCGCACGAGCAGCGGGTCGTTGCCCGGCCTGGCGCTGGCCAGGGTCAGCCAGAACAGGGCGGACTCGAAGTCGCGCGGCACCACCCGGCCCTCGTAGAAGAACCCGGCCAGCATGGCCTGGGCCTGCGGATAGCCCTGGCCGGCGGCCAGCCGGTACCAGCGGAAGGCCTCCCGGGCATCGACGGTGGTGCCGCGCCCGGTCAAGGTCATGGTGGCCACGTTGGACCGGGCCTGCGGGTCGCCGCGTTTGGCCGCCTCGCGCATGAGGGCCAGGGCCTTGGCCTCATCCACCGGGCCGCCCTTGCCGGTCAGGTACATGAGCCCCAGGTTGAACTGGGCCCGGGCGTCGCCGGCCTCGGCCGCCTTGGCGTACCACTTGCGCGCCTCGGCGAAGTCCGGCGGTCCTGCCAGCCCTTTGGACAGCAGCGAGCCCAGGGCGAAGCCGGCCCGGGCGTCGCCGGCCTCGGCGGCCTCGCGGTAGAAGTCCATGGCCTTGGCCAGGTTGGCGGCGCTGGGAAATTCCTCCTCGGACAGGGCGGCCAGGAGCGTTTTGGCCTCGGGCAACCCGGCCTCGGCCGCCAGCCGGCACCAGCGGAAGGCCTCGGCCGGGTTGCCGGCCACGCCCTTGCCGGCCAGGTGGAGCAGGGCCATGGCGTACATGGCCTGGGGGTCGCCGGCCCAGGCGGCGCGCGAAAGAAGGGCCGTGCCCGTGGCCAGGTCCCCGGGCAGGCGGCCGCGCACCATGCCGAGACCGAGCAGGGCGGCCGAGGGGGCGTCGCCGGCCGTGGCCGCCTTGGCGCAATAGCGCACCGCCCGGGCGGCGTCGCGGCGTTCCTCCGGGC
>JAEWCY010000207.1 GCA_023390395.1 Pseudomonadota bacterium
ACCCGGAGCTTTTCGCGCCGCCCGGGGAGGAGGGCGCGGCGCGCCTTGCGCGGGGCCTGGCCCGCCTTCGCGTCGGCGCGGCCGGGACCGAGGCCCTGCGCCGGCTGCACGACCCGGACACCGGGCCGCGACAGCTCGCCGACCTCATCGCCGCCGACCCGGTGCTGACCGGCCGGGTGCTCAAGATCGTCAACAGTCCGCTCTTCGGCCTGCGCGCGGCCGTGACCCACCTGTCCCAGGCCATCGGCATCATGGGCCTGGCCAATCTGCGCATGCTGCTTTTCGGCGAGTTCCTGGAAAGCGCCGGAGCCGGGGCAGGGGTGCCCGCCGCCCTGCGGCGCGAGCTGTGGCTGCACCTCGGCGCCACGGCCGCGTTGGCCCGGCGCATCGCCCCGGCCTTTCCCGGACTCGACGCCGGGATGCTTTTTACCGCCGGCCTCATGCACGACATCGGCCGGCTGGTCCTGTCCGGGACGGGCGGCCAGGGACCGGGCGGCATCCACCATGCCGTGGCCGGCGAGGCGGCCTGCGCCGCCTTCGACCTGCCGTTGCCCATCCGCCAGGGCGTGCTGCTGCACCATGCGCCGGTCTGCCTGGACCTCGAGGACCTGGACGCGGAAATGACCGGCATCCGGCTGGCGGTGGCCCTGGCCGTGGCCGACGGCCTGGCCCATTGCCTGGAGGCGGGGGAGTCGGGCGGGGAGGCGGTCTTGTCGCCGCTTCGGGCCTCCTACAGGCCGCTCGTGCGGGAGCGCGCGCTTCGCGAATGCCTGGCCGCGCCGGAGCTGGTCTTCGAGGTGGCGCGGCTGCGGGCCATGCTGCGGCTGGTCGCCGCCTGAGGGGAGGCCCCCCTCGGGGCCCATGACGCGGTCGTGCCCCAAAGGGGGGCCGGCCGGATTACGGCAGGAGGACGGCCGGCAGCGCGCCGGGCAGGAAGATCGTCGCCAGCCCGGCCAGCAGGCCGGTTGCGGCCATGACCGAGGCGGCGAATCCGGCCGTGAGCATGAACTTGTGGCGCAGGGCGTTTTCCTGGGGCATGACCACGGCCGCGAAAAGGAGCGTGAGCAGGCTGCCCGTGCCGTAAAGGGCCACGGCCACGGTCAGGCGCGCGGAGAGTTCGCCGACCAGCGGCAACAGCCCGAGCACGATCCAGCCCATGGCGAAAAGGGCCAGGACCTGGCCCACGAAGGCGACCCGGGCCGCCAGGCGCAGGGTGAAGTTGTAGTAGTCCCGGCCGAAGTCGTCCCGGTCGCGCCGCCAGACCAGCCAGGCCCCGGTGTAGGTCCCGGCCAGGCAAAGCGACAGGGCCACGCCCTCGGCCAGCAGGCGCCAGAAGAGGGAAGCGCCCGGCGGCAAAAGGGCCGCAAGGGTCGCCGGCGCGGGCAGCTTCAGGGAAAAGGGCCGCAGCATGGCCAGCCCGGCGAAAAAGGCCAGCCACAAAAGCAGGGTGGCGGCGAAGCCGATGGCGCCGTGCAGCGGCTTTCGGGCCTTGAGGCGCTGCCACAGGCCGCGGTAGCACAAAAACGCGGCCGTGCCGGCGACGACCGGTCCGGCCAGGGCGGCCAAGGGCAGGGGAAGCCCCGTGAAATAGGGCGAGGCGGCTGGAGCGAGAAAGCGTACGGCCGCCAGGGCGGCGCACAGCGCCACGAAGATCCACAGTCCGCCGAGCAGGGCGAAGGTGGCGGCCTGCTGGCCGAACTTGTCGATGAAGATCTTGAGCCGTTTGACTTTGGCCAGCCCGGCCACGGCGGTGATGGTGGGCACGCCGGCCACGGCCAGGGCCAGGCCGAGGTGCGCGGCGCAAAGGACCATGACCGCCCAGAAGACGGCGATGCGGAGGGCCTCGGGCATGGGGAGCGTTCTCCTTGAATCCGGGTTGGCGGCAATGGCGCGAGACGCCCTGCCGTCGGCTTGTGCCCTAAATTCGCCGTGGATGCAACAAAACCCCCGGCGCGGCCGGGCAAGAATCGGCTTGCGCAATCGGGTCCGCTGACGTACTTTCGTTGGAAGTTGCGAGAGTTGCCAACATCTATCCACACCTTGCGCGCATGATGGGAAAACGGCTCCATACGGCGGCGGTCCTTTTCATTGCCTGCCTGCTTGGCGCATGCGGGCCGGGCAATACGTTGCGCACGCCGAGCGGCAGCGACGACTTCCGTCTCAAGGGCGTGGAATCCTCCCTGGAGAAGACCCAGGACGAAGTCAAGGAACTCAAGCGCCAGCAGGGGCAACACGAGGCCGCCCTGGCGCATCTGCGCAAGCAGGTCGGCGACATGGCCGCCGCGCTCAAGTCCCGGGGCATGGCCCTGCCCGCCGCGTCCGAGCCGCAGGCCAGCGCCCTGGGCGTGGGCTTCGCCAATCCCGGAGCCGCCGCCGGCGCGGCCGAGGCCCGCGCCTCCCAGGCCCCCCAACCGCCCGCTCCTGCGCCCACGGCGACCCAGGTTGCTCCCCAGCCGGGCGAATCGGAGCTCCCCCACGGCATCCCCATGCCCGCGCCGGCCGCCCCGAACGC
>JAEWCY010000219.1 GCA_023390395.1 Pseudomonadota bacterium
GGCGGGAGCAGGCGCGGCCGGCGGCGCGGGGACCTTGGGCACGGGCGCGGCCGGTGGCGCGAGCGGCGCGGCGGCCGGCGTCTCCAGGGTGCAGCCCTCGCAGGATTCGATGCTCACGTCGCCGGGATTTTCCAGAAAACAGAACACGTCGCGCAGCGCGTTGGCGTCCACGACCGCCGCGTCGTCGCCGGTCAGCAGGGCCTCGAAGCGCAAGGTGCAGGCCAGGGGGTCGAGGGCGTCCAGTTCCGGCACGGCCCACAAATCGCAACGCACGGCGAGGTTCCCCATGGACCGCAGTTCGTCGAGCAGGGCCAGGGGATCGGATTTGGCCAGGTGGCCGGCGTCGGACGGGGCCAGGCGAATGCGCCAGGTGCGGGTGCTGCCGCCCGGGGCGGCCGGCGAGGCCGACGGCGCGGCGGGAGCTTCCGGCTCGGGCGCGGCGGGGGGGACGACCGGGGCCTCGTCTTCCGGAAGGTCGGGGCTCTTGAGCAGTTCCTTGAGGCGTCCGGACAGCTCCTCGTCCTCCCCGGCCGCCTCGCCGCCCTCGGTCAGCATGGCCGCGATCCGGTCCTTGGCGGCGAAGGAGGCGTCGAGCAGGGCCTTGCCCACCACCCGCCAGCCCGTGCGCACCTGATCGAAGAGCGACTCCAGGTCGTGGGCCAGGCGCACCACGGCCGTGAGCCCGAACATGTCGCAGGCCCCCTTGATGGTATGCACGGCCCGGAAGATCCGGTTGACGGTGTCCATGTCCCTGGGGTCGTGCTCCAGCTCGAGCAGGGCGCCGTCCAACTCGGCCAGATTCTCCATGACCTCTTCCTGGAAGAGCGTGCGCATCTCGTCGTGTACGGCCATCAAGGTCCCCCTCGCGACGCGTCCTCGAAAAAAGCGCCTGCTTTTTTGGCGGACGTCATATTGATCACCATTCTTTTCTCAAAAAATACCGGCGCATTTTTCAAGAGACGCACACTTAGGATGCGAAGAGCAGTTGCGACGGCAGGCCCACGGCGGCCAGGGCGTCCGGCGTGATGCCGGCCCGCCTGGCCGTGGCCCCAAGCGAGGCCGGCGGGCCGCTCCGGTGCGCCAGGGGCAGCCCTCGGGCGGCGTAGGTCCGGCCGGCGGACACCAGGACCTGGAGCATGGCCAGGTCGGCCTGGACGCCCGGGGCGAAGTCCATGACCAGGCCCCCGCCGTGGGAAAGTCCGGCCAGGAAGGCCTCGCGCGCCGCCGCCGCCTCGGCCGGGGCGCTTCCGTCCAGGCGCAGCACGGCCCGGCCGTCCGCCACCCGCAGCGTGAACGGCCCGAAGGCCTCCTCGCTCTCGGCCGCGGCGGCCGGCGGCGCGGCCTCGGCTTCCGCCGCCGGCGCCGCGGCGAGCGGGGACAGGTCCACGGGGTGGATGCGCGAGGCGTCGAGGGCGAAAAGATAGCTCACGATGTCCGGCTCCACGATGGAGGCGAACAGCACGTAGAAGGGGATGCGGTTGACCGGCGGCGCGTCCAGGTCGCCCACCACGGCCAGCTCCATGCGGCAGTCGAGGATCATGCCGCTGGCCTCCATGGTGTTGATGACGTCGAGCGGCGTCTTGCCCCGGGCCTGGACGTCGTGGATGAGGTCGTACTCCACGAGGTAGAGGTTCTTGCCGCCGGAAACGCCCTGGCGCAGGCTCAGGGCGTCCATGGAGAAGACGACCTCGCCGCCCGGCAGGGCGATGGGCACGACGTCGGCGGCCTTGGCCCGTTCCTCCGGGGCCAGGTGCTCGGCCGTGAGCCCGGACAGGTCGGCCAGCAGGCCGGAGATGTCCTCGGCGTCGCTGGCCGGCCCCAGCTCCACCAGGCCGAGCAGCCGGTCGAAGCCGGCCAGGAGCTGGTTGACGACCCGGGTGTCCGGGGCGATCTCGCGGCTGCGGACCATGTGCAGGAGGTTTTCGAGCTTGTGGGCCAGGTCGCGGATGTTGTTGAGGTTGAGGAAGCCGGCCCCGCCCTTGATGGAGTGGGCGGCGCGGAAGACCTTGTTGACGAGCTCCTCGTCGATGTCCGCTCCGCCGCGCTCCATGTCCATGAGCGCCGATTCGATGTCGGCCAGGTGCTCGCGGGTGTCCTCCACGAACATGGCCATGATTTCGTCGTCCATCTGGTCCATGCCAACTCCCGGCTCAGGCGGTTTCGACGTGGAAATGCTTGTCCAGGCGCATGGTGCGCAGCAGCGCCGCCAGGTCGGCGTTGACGTGGCGCAGGGACAGCCGTCCGCCCTTCTTGCCCAGGGTGTTGTGCACGGCGATAAGCAGCCCGATGCCCACGGAATCGATAAGCTCCACGCGTGACAGGTCGATGACCAGCGAGGCGTCGCCGCCCTGGAGGATTTCCTTGAGGCGCGCGCGGAGCTCGTCCGCGACCGAGGCCACGATGTCCCCGGCCGGGCTTACGATGGTCTGTCCGTCCTCGATGCGTATGTCGTGCATGGGTGTGCTCCGGTTGTCGTTTTCCCCCGCCTCGGGGAGGACGGCCGGGCCGCGCAAGCCGGCCACGGCCTTGGTGAGGGTCACCTGGTTGCCGGCGCCGTTGAAGCGCACGTCGTCGGCGTAAAGGGTCAGGATGGTGAGGCCCCGGCCGCTGGTGGCCTCGGGCGGGGCCAGGTTGGACAGGCCCGAGCGCCAGTCGAAGCCCGGGCCCTGGTCGGCCACGGTGAGGGTCAGCCGGGCCTCGGCGGTCCGCACCTCCAGGGTCACGACCTTGAGGGGGTCGCCGCGGCTGCCGTGGAGCACGGCGTTTAACAGCGCCTCGCGCAGGAGCAGCTTGACGTCGAACAGGCTGCCGCCGGCGTTCTGGGCTTGGAGAAAGCGCACGGTCTCGGCCACGGACCGGTCCAGAAGGGCCAGTTCGGCCGAGAAGCGGAAGGACAGGCCGCCGGGGAAGGACTGGATCTCGTACATGGCCGTCACACCTCGATGCCCATGAGCACCAGATCGTCCTGGGGCGGCTGTCCGCCTTCGGTCATGGCCTCGGCCACGGCCGCCACGGCCGCCTCGAGGGGCAGGCCGGCCGCCAGGCGGCATTGCTCCGTCAGGGCCGCCAGCCCCGCCTCCCGGGCCCGGGCCCGGGAGCCGAACCGTTCGATGAGTCCGTCGGTATAGAGATAGAGGCGGTCGCCGGGTTTGACCGGCTGCTCCAGATAGCCGCACTGCACCGTCTCGAACACGCCGAGCACGTCGCCTTCGGCGGCCAGCGTCGTGGCCGCGCCGTCGGGCGAGACCAGGATGGGCGGCGGATGGCCGCCGCTGACCAGGGTCAGCTTCCGGCGCTTGCGGCTCAGGCAGACCATGGACGCGGTCAGGTGCTTGCCGCCCTGCAGCAGGGTGGAAAGCACGCTGTTGATGTTCTTGAAGGTCTCGAGCGGCGTGAAAAGCGGCCCGGTGTTCTGGCGCAGCAGGGCCTTGAGCGAGGAGGTGACGAAGGAGGCCCCCAGGTCGTGGCCCGAGATGTCGGCCACGAAATAGCCCGTCACCGTGTCGGTCCAGGGGAACACGTCGTAGAAGTCGCCGCCGGCTTCGAGCACCGGCACGTAGCGCACGGCGAACTTCGCCTCGGGCAGGTCGGCCGGCGCGACCAGGATGGACTGCTGGGCGTCGCGGATCTGCTCGAGCTTGGCCGCCTGCTCGGCCAGCAGCGCCCGCAGGCCCCGGCGCAGGCGGATGTGGATCTTGACCCGGGCCAGGACCTCTTCCCGGGCGAAGGGCTTGGTGACGTAGTCCACGGCGCCCAGGCGCAGGCCCTTGACCTTGTTGTCCACGTCGTCGAGGCCGGAGATGAAGATGATGGGGATGTCGGCCGTGGCCGGATCGGCCGTGAGGCGGCGGCAGGTGTCGAAGCCGGACTCGCCGGGCATCATGATATCGAGGATGACGAGGTCCGGCTGCTCCCTGGCCGCGATCTCCCGGCCCTTGGGTCCGGAATCGGCCCGAAGCGGCTCGAACCCGGCGTCCTTGAGCATCCAGGCCAGGGTCTCGACGTTGATGGCCTCGTCGTCGACGACGAGGATGCGCGGCGGGCTGGCCTGGGAGGGCAAGCTCCTGGCGGCGGAGTGTTCCATGCGTTGGCACCGGATCGCTGTGCGGCCGGGAGGGGGGCCCGCAGGGTTCTTGGAAACGCGTTGCAATCAAGCCTGCCAGCCAGTATGACGATTTCCGGGGCGATTGACAACGCGGCCGGACATGATTTTTCATGGCCTCCCCCACGGCGGCCGGCGAGGCGCAAGGTACGATATTTTATGGGAAACATCCTGGAATCGTTCAAGAAACACCATCGGGAACTCGGCATCGCGGCCATCTGGATCGTAAGCCTGCTGCCCGGCGTCATCGTGTCCCTGCGCAAGGGCGACCCCTGGCACGCCACGGTGGTGGTCATTTTCATCCAGCTTTTGGCCTCTTTCGGCTCCATCACGCTCTTCGGCGTCATCACCCAGATCATCTGCTACAAGTACATCGAGTCCGTGGAGATCCACGACCGCATGATGGACGGCCTGTTCTTCGGCTTCCACGCCGGCATGGTCATCTGGATCTCCTACGGCTTCTACCACATCCTCTTCGGCCGCAAGATCATCGGCAACGTCAACGACCTGGTGGCCATCTTCGGCGTCAGTTGCATCGGCAGCTGCATCCTCGGCATCGCCATCGGCTTCCTGGTCGGCAAGCTGCGCGACGGCAACGCCACCATCGTCTGACCGGGAAGGACAGGGGGGAGCCTCCGGCGGCCAGGAGGGGGCGATCCCCTCCTGGACCTCCCCATTGGCGCAGGCGTGCGGGGACATTGCGTCCGACCATTTTTCAACGTTTCGGAGGCCCGCCATTTCCGCCAAGGTCCAAGGCAACACCGTCGGGCTCAAGCCCAGCCAGATGAAGGCCCTGGAGCGCCTGGGCACCCGGCGCTACCCGGCCAGGGGCGCGGCCACGCCCGACCAGGCCCGGGAGCTGGCCGCCGTCGCCTACGGCATCGGCCGGCAGGTCGGCCTGCTCATCGACCGCAAGGGCCGGCCGACCATGATCCTGGTCGGCACGCCCAAGGGCATCCTCATCCCGGAGCTGGACCGCGCGCGCCTGGGCGCGGCGCGCCTTCGCGGCGTGCGCCTGCTGCACACCCACCTGACGCGCGAGGGCCTGACCGAGGAAGACCTCACGGACATGCTGTTTCTGCGCCTGGACAGCGTGGCCGCCCTGACCGTGGACGACCAGGCCCAGCCCGTGACGCTGCACGCCGCCGTGCTGCTGCCGCCGGGCGCGGGGGACGCGCCCTACGACGTGCTGCCGCCCCGGCCCTTCGACCGGGTGGAGGAGGACTTCAACGCCCTGGCCGAGGCGCTGGAAGCCGAGCTCGCCCGCGAGGGCGAACGGCTGGCCGCGCCGGATTCCCGGGAGGCCGGCCGGGAAAAGGCGGTGCTCGTCAGCGTGGCCAGCTCGCCCCGGGCCGTGCAGGAAGCCTCCCTGGCCGAGCTGGCCGCCCTGGCCGACACGGCCGGGCTGGCCGTGGCCGAGTCCGTGGTGCAGCGGGTGGCCGCGCTCAATCCGAAGTTCATCCTGGGCAAGGGCAAGCTGGCCGAGATCGAGGTGGCGGCCCTGCGCTGCGGCGCGTCGCTGCTGGTCTTCGACGGCGAGCTCTCGCCGTCCCAGATCCGCAACCTGGCCGAGGTGACCCAGCTGCGGGTCATCGACCGCACCCAGCTCATCCTGGACATCTTCGCCCAGCACGCCGCCTCGCGCGGCGGCAAGCTGCAGGTGGAGATGGCCCAGCTCAAGTACCTCCAGCCCAGGCTCGTGCGCCAGGACCGGGCCATGTCCCGGCTCATGGGCGGCATCGGCGGCCGGGGCCCGGGCGAGACCAAGCTCGAGGTGGACCGCCGCCGCATCCGCGAGCGCATCGGCCGCATCAAAGACGAGCTCAAGGAGCTGCGCAAGCGCCGGGCCGCGGCCCGGGCCGGCCGGGCCAGGGCCGGGCTGCCCGTGGTGTCCCTGGTCGGCTACACCAACGCCGGCAAGTCCACCCTGCTCAACACCCTCACCGGCAGCGAGGTGCTGGCCGAGAACCGGCTTTTCGCCACCCTGGACCCCACCAGCCGGCGGCTGCGCTTTCCCAGCGACCGGGAGATCATCCTCACCGACACCGTGGGTTTCATCCGCGAGCTGCCCAAGGAGCTCAAGGAGGCCTTCCGGGCCACCCTGGAGGAGCTGGAGGCGGCGGACCTGCTGGTGGCCGTGGCCGACGCCTCCCACCCCGAGGTCGAGGGCCAGGCCGCGGCCGTGGCCGACATCCTGCGGGAGATGGAGCTTGGCGACATTCCCAGGCTTTTCGTGCTCAACAAGTGGGACGCCGTGCCCGAGGAGGCGCGCGGGCCGCTTCGAAACGCCTTTCCCGAGGCCATCGCCCTCTCGGCCCGCACCGGCGAGGGCCTCAGCGCCCTGACCGACGCCATCCTGGCCCGGGTGCGCCCCGGTCCCGGCGTGCGCGACCACGGACCGGCCCCGGCCGGGCCGGAGGCGGCCCCGGAGCACGGAGAGCGCGACGCGGACGCGGACGGGGCGGCTACGGCTGCGGACGCGGCTCGAACCGGGCCTTGACGAATTCCCGCACGTACTTCCAGTATTCCGGCGCGTCCACGATGTTGCCGTGGCCGGTGCCCTCGATGACGCGCACGTCCTTGGGGCCGGGCCAGGCCGCGGCCAGGCGGTCGGCGTGGCGCGGCGGCACCAGCCCGTCGGCCCCGGCCACCAGGAACAGGGCCGGCGCGGTGATCCTGGCCGCGTCCGGGACCACGTCGAAGGGATTCTTGAGCAGCAGGCGCACGGGCACGAAGGGGTGGCTCTCCTGGCCCACGCCGGCCAGGGAGGCGAAGGGGGTCACGAGGATGATCCCGGCCACGGGCCGGCGGGCGGCCACGTGGGCGGCCAGGGCCGTGCCGAGGCTGCGGCCCATGACGATGATGCGGGTCTCGGGCCTGATCTTTTGGGCCAGGGCGTCGTAGGCGGCCAGGGCGTCCGCCTTGAGGACCGCCTCGGACGGCACGCCGTCGGAATGGCCGTAGCCCCGGTAGTCCAGGCCGGCCACGACGTAAGGGCGCAGCTCGTTGGGCGACCAGAGGAAAAAGCCGGTCTGCTCCTCGGCGTTGCCGCAAAAATACAGCACGGCCGGCGCGCTTTGGCCATGTATGGACCGGGGCAGGTAGTAGCCGCGCAGGACCGCGCCGTCGGCGGCGGCGACGGAGAAATCCTCCAGGCGCGGAAAATAGCGGCGGATCTCCGCTTCCCGGGCCGGATCGGCCGCGCGGCCGGGAAAAACCATGGAATCCTGGCCCAGGTAGAGCATGACCAAGTAACCGCAATAGGCCAGGCCCAGGGCCATGGCGACGATGACGATGATTTTCATGACATATTGTTTTTTCATGAGAAAAAGGCCCCCATGCCCCCCGCGCCCCTGACCCCGCCCCCCGGGCGGGCCGTCTGGCGCGAGGCCCTGGCCCGCGTCGCGCCCATCGCCATGGGCTACGTTCCCGTCGGTATGGCCTATGGCGTGCTGGCCGGCAAGGCCGGGCTTTCGGCCATAAACGTCCTGGCCATGTCGCTTCTGGTCTACGCCGGCTCGGCCCAGCTCGTGGCCGTGGGCTTCTTCGCCGCCGGCGCGTCGGGACTTTCCATCGTGGCCGCCACGTTGGCCGTCAACCTGCGCCACCTGCTCTTCTCGGCCGCCTCTGTCCCCTGGACGTCGGGCTGGCGCAAGCGGGAGCTGGCGGCCTTCGCCTTCGAACTCACGGACGAGACCTTCGCCCTGCACGCCGCGCGCTACGGCCACGGCGACCGGGACAAGCGCCTCACCCTGGCCGCCAACGCCCTGGCCCAGGCCTCGTGGGTGGCGGGCACGGCCCTTGGCGTGGCCGCCGGCGACGCCCTGGGCGACGGCCGGGCCCTGGCCCTGGATTTCGCCCTTCCGGGCATGTTCCTGGCGCTTCTGGCCGGACAGCTGCGTTCGCCCTCCCAGGCGGCGGCGGCCGTGGCCGGCGGCGCGCTGTCGCTTGGCGCGGCCTGGTGCGGCGCGTCGGGGATCGGCACGCTGGGCGCGGGCCTGGCCGGGGCGGCCTGCGGCATGGGAGTGGAAGCATGGACGCGCAGGAAACGGTCTTCCTGACCATCTGCGGCATGGCCGCGGTCACCTACGCCACGCGGGCCGCGCCGCTGCTCTTCCTGGCCGGGCGGACGCTGCCCCCGGCGGTGCAGCGCTTTCTGGCCCACGTGCCGGCGGCGGTATTGGCCGCCCTGGCCGTGCCGGCCGTGCTCGCGCCCGAGGGGCGGCTGGCCGGCCTGGCCAGCCCGGTGCTCTGGGCCGGGCTGGCCGCCTTCGCCCTGGCCCTGCGCACCCGGGGCTTTTTCGGGCCCGTGGCCCTGGGCATGGCCGTCGTGGCCGCCGCCCGCTTCTTTGCCGGCTGAGGACGGGAAAAATGCCCCTTACGCCCCCGGCCTGCCCTCTTCCCGGGCCAGCCAGGCGGCGAAGGCCCGGCCGAATTCCAGCCACAGGTCGCACAGGGCGGCATGGGCCTGCCGGGCCGCCTCCCCGTCGCCGGCCCGCAAGGCTTTTTCCAGCAGCCGGGCCTGCTCCCGACAGGAATAGGCCCCGAGCGTGGCGGCCGCGCCCTTGAGGGTGTGGGCGTCGATGGCCGCCCCGGCCGGATCGCCGGCGGCCATGGCCTCCCGGGCGGCGGCCAGGCGGCGCGTGCCCTCCCCGAAGCTCACCCGGCAAAGCTCCAGATACTGGTCGCGGTCGATGCCCATGCCCTCCCGGGCCGCCTCGGGGTCGAACAAGGCCGCGCCCGCCCCGGGGCGCGGCCCGGTCGCGGCCGGGGCCGGGATGCGGCCGTGCCGGCCGGCGGCCTCCAGCACGTCGCGCAGCACCTTGAAATTGATGGGCTTGGGCACGAACCCGTCCATGCCCGCTTCCTGGCACTCCTGGCGCATGTCTTCCAGGGCGTGGGCCGTGACCGCGATGATGGGCACCTCGGGGTCGAGGACCGGGGCCTCGGGCTCGCCTCCGGCCCGGATCGTCCGGGCCGCGGTGATGCCGTCCACCTCGGGCATCTCGATGTCCATGAGCACCGCGTCGAAGCGTTCCCGGACCAGTATGGCGTAGGCCTCCCGGGCCGAGGCGGCCACGGTCAGGTCGTGGCCCAGGCGCTTCATGTGCAGTTGGGCCACGGCGGCGTTGAGGGCGTTGTCCTCCACCAGGAGGATGCGCAGGGAACGGCAAGGCTCGCTCTGCCCCGCGGCCTCGGCGGCCACCTCGACGGCGGGGGCCGGCGTTTCCGCCGCCGGAGCCAGCGGCAGCGTGCAGGTGAACGCGCTCCCCCGCCCGGGATCGCTTTGCACCGTGACGTCGCCGCCCATGCGCACGGCCAGCCCCTTGGCGATGGCCAGCCCCAGCCCCGTGCCGCCGAAGCGCCGGGCGACGGAGCCGGATCCCTGCTCGAAATCCTTGAAAAGCCGCGAGAGCTGCTCCTCGTCCATGCCCATGCCGGTATCGGCCACGCGCAGGGCCACGGCCAGGCGGCCGTCGGGCAACGGCTCGGGCGAGGCCAGGGACACGCTCACGGTCACCGCCCCGGCCGGGGTGAACTTGACGGCGTTGCCCGTCAGGTTCACCAGGATCTGGCGCAGCCGCCCGGCGTCCCCGCGCAGCACGCCAGGCACGTCGTCGGCCGTCGTGGCCGAGAAGGCCAACCCCTTTTGGGCGGCCTCGTGGGCGAAGACCGACGCCACCCCGGAAAGGATCTGGCGGAGGTCCACGTCGCCGCGTTCGAGCACGAGCTTGCCGGCCTCGATCTTGGAAAAGTCCAGCACGTCGTTGACCACGCCGAGCAGGTGCACGGCGGCTTCCTGGATGGAGCGCAGGTGCTGGCGCTGCGCTTCGGTGGCCGGGTCGGCCAGCAGTTCCTCGGCCAGGCCGATGACGACGTTGAGCGGCGTGCGGATCTCGTGGCTCATGACGGCCAGAAACGCGCCCTTGGCCTTGCTCGCGTCCTCGGCCCGGTTCTTGTCGCGCTCCACGGCGTCCTGGCGCTTCTTCTCCTCGGTCACGTCCACATAGGAAAAGACGCGGCCGATGCAGGCCTCGCCCTGGACGATGGGGCCGCTGCGGCGCTCCAGGAACCGGCCGTCGCCAAGGGCCAGCACCGCCAGGTCCTGGCGGCGGCCGTCGGTCATGAGGCTCTCGTAGGCCTCGCTGGCCCCCTGCGGATCGACCAGCTTCTCCCGCAACGTCTTCCGCCGCGTTTCGGGCTCCATCCCGGCCCAGTCCCCGGGCAGGCCCCACAACTCCAGGAATCGGGCGTTGACGGCCAACAGCTCCCGCTCTCCGCTCAGGCCCAGGCACAACACGCCCTCGGTCTTGGATTCCAGGATGGCTCTGTGCAGGGCCAGGGCGCGTTCCTGCCTGTCCTCGGCCTCGCGCCGGGCCGCGATCTCGTCCGTGAGGCGTTCGTTGATCCGGGCCAGCTCCTCGGTGCGCTCCTCGACGCGCCGTGCCAGGAGCCGGCCGTCCTCCTCGATCCGGGCCTGGCTGCAGGTCAGCCGTTCGCTCGTCTCCTTGAGCCTGACCGCCATGGCGTTGAACGCCTGGGCCATGCGCCCCAGGGCGTCCCGGGAGGTCACCGGCACGGCCACGTCCAGCCGCCCCGAATGCACGGCCTCGAGCCCGCGCCGCATCTCCTCCACGGGGTGCAGCACGAAGCGGTGCAGCATGAGGTTGAGCAGGGCGGCCAGCAGCAGGTAGGCCCCGGCCACGGCCATGGCGAACACGAGCCAGGTGTGCTGGTTGAGCGCCGTGATCTCCCGCAGGGAGTAGCGCAGTCGCAGGTAGCCGAGGATGCTTTCCCCGTCCGAGACCGGCTCGATCAGGGCGGCGTAGAACTTCCCCGCGTCGTCGGCCGAGACCGAGAAGACGCGCCGGCCGGGCACGCCCAGGTTGCCGGCGTCGTCGGACAGGGGGGCGGGCCGGCCTTCGCCGGCCGACGCCAGCAGCCTGCCCTGGCCGTCGAAGAGCGAGGCCTCGGTGACGCCGTCGACGCGGACCAGCCGGTCCATGATGTCCTGGGCCTTGCCGCGTTCCGCCTTGCCGCCGAGCATGGGGCCGAGCGCCTCCAGGCGGTGGGCGGCCAGGGCGCCGAGCAGTGTCCGGGTCCTGTTCTGGGCGGCCGCCTGGCGGGAGCTCATGTAATAGGACAGGACGCCGGCGAAGGCCCCGGCCGCGGCAAGAAAGGCGATCAGGATGGCGAGATTGATCTTGACCCGGAGAGAGGCTCCGCGCATGGGGGACTTCCGGTGCAGCCGCGCACGGGGCGGGGTCGGGCCTGCCGGCGCGAGGCGCGCGGCGACAGGCTGTTTCATTTTCTCGATTTGTTAAAAAGAAACGGACCCGGCTGTCAAAGGATTCGCCGTACGCCGCCTCAGGGGGAGAGCACCCGATTGGCGGCGTAGTAGCTCGAGCGCCAGTAGGGGGCCATGAGGCTCTCCTCGCGCACCCGGCCGCCGGAGGACGGGCTGTGGATGAAGCCGCCGTGGCCGTCGAAGATGCCCACGTGCAGGCTCGACGCCCTGCCCGACGGCATGAAAAAGACGAGGTCGCCGGACCGCAGCTCGGTCTTGGACACCGGCCGCCCCACGTGGAGCTGATCGTCCGTGCGCCGGGGCAGGCGCACGCCGTGGCGGGCGTAGACCCATTGCACGAAGCCCGAGCAGTCGAAGCCCGTGTTCGGCGACTGGCCGGCGGTGCGGTAGGGCACGCCGATCTGGGACCGGGCCGTGTCCACCACGCCGCCCTGGCCCGTCGGGGGCAGGGGCGAGGGCTCGCGGCCGCCGCCGGTGAAGGCGCAGCCCCCGAGGACGAGCCCGAGACAAGCCAGCAGGGCGAAACGGATGACTGCCCGCATGCTCCGAACCTCCGGTCGGAGACATGCAACCGCCGTGCCTGCTCGCGGCCTCAGACGACCCGGAAAAAGCCGATGGCCTGGCGCAACTGCCCGGCCTGCTCGGAAAGGGTCCCCGAGGTCGAGGCCAGCTCTTCCGAGGCCGTGGCGTTTTGCTGGATGATCTGGTCGAAGTCCTGCATGGTCCTGCTGACCTGGCGGCCGCCGGCGTTCTGCTCGGCGCTGGCCGCGGCCATCTCCCGCACGAGTTCGGCGTTCTTGCGGATGTCCGGCACCATGCGCCCCAACATGTCCCCGGCCCGCTCGGCGATGGCCGCCGTGGAGGCGGACAGGCCGCTGATGGCCGCGGCGGACTGGCGGCTGCGTTCGGCGAGCTTTCGGACCTCCGAGGCGACCACGGCGAAGCCCTTGCCGTGCTCCCCGGCCCGGGCCGCCTCGATGGCGGCGTTTAAGGCCAGCAGGTTGGTCTGGCGGGCGATCTCCTCCACGATGCCGATCTTCTCGGCGATGTCCTTCATGGCCGAAACGGCCCCGCGCACGGCCTCGCCGCCGCCCTGGGCGTCCTCGGCGGCCTTGGCCGCGATGGCCTCGGTCTCGGCGGCCCCGGCGGCGCTCGTTTCGATGCTCTGGGCGATCTCCTCCATGGAAGCCGCAATTTCTTCGACCATGGCCGCCTGGCGGCTGGCGCCCTGGGCCAGGTCCTGGGCGGCGGCGGCCACGTGGCCCGCGCCCTCGGCCACGTTGTCCGAGGCCTCGCGGATGCGCGCGACCACCCCGGCGATCTTCTCGCCCAGGGCGTCCACGGCCAGGGCCAGCTGGCCGATCTCGTCCCGGCGGGAGAGGGCGGCCCGGCGGGTGAAGTCTCCGGCGGCGAAGGCCGCGGCGCAGTCCCCGAGCCGGGACAGGGGCGCGACGATGCGGCGCTGGACGCCCAGGGCCGCGCCGGCCAGGCACAGGGCCAGGACGGCCGTGACGCCCCAGTAGACTTGCCGGTAGCCCGCGACCTGGACCCGGTAGCCGGCCAGTCCCTCGCGGCTGGCCTCCTCCTGCCGGGCCACGCCGGCCAGGAGCCTGTCCTTGACCGCGCGCCAGGCGGGCGTGCCCTTGGCCCTGAGCGCCTCGGCCGCCTCGCCCTTGCCGCCGCCGTCCCGGCCGGCCTGGGCGAGCACGGCGGCATGGACCGCGCACAGCTCCCGCCACATCCGCTCGATCTCGACGAGCCCGGCGGCCTCGCCTTCGGGCAGTCCGGCGCGCAGCTGCCCGAGGGCGGCCTGGAAATCCCCCTCGGCCGCGGCCAGGTTCTTCCTGGCGGTTTCGTCCCGGGGGTCGATCAGGATGTTGCGCACCGCCTGGCCGGCCTGCAGCCCCTGGGAATAGAGCTGCTCGAAGGCGTGGAGGTTTCGCATGTCGCGCACGACCAGGGATTCCATACGCGCGTCGCCCGCGCGGCTTTCAAAGGTGTAGCACGCGCCCTGCACGCACAAGAGCCCGATCAGGACGGCCGATCCGAGCCCGAACACGTTTCGCAGCTTCATTTCCTTCCCTCCGCCGCCCCGCGTCCCGATTCCGGGAGCTTCCGTCGAAGCGTCTGATTTTTCTCTCTATAACGAACACCGTTTCGCGCTAACGAAAAAAAACGACGATCGTTTCCCGGCCTCCGGGAGGTCGCCACCGTCCCGGTCGCGCCGCCTTCCGGCAGGGTCCGCAACGAACATTTAACAAAATCGGCAAGTTCCGCCGGGAGCCGAACACCGGCAACCCTTTCCCTGGGCCGGCCCGGGGCGCCTGTTCCGGCGACAAGTTTCCCTTTGTTTTTTGTCGGATTTTTTCGTAAGAACCCGGTTCCATGGCTCACTTGTGTCTTTCCGACGTCAGCGTCCACTTCGGGGGCCTCCAGGCCCTCACGGAAGTGTCCTTCGATCTGCGCCCCGGCGAGATCTTAAGCCTCATTGGGCCAAACGGCGCGGGCAAGACCACGGTATTTAACGTCATCACCGGCGTCTACAAGATTTCCGGCGGCCAGGTGACCTACGACGGCGCGCCGCTCTCCGGCCTGCGGCCCCACCACATCCTGGCCCGGGGCATCGCCCGCACCTTCCAGAACATTCGCCTCTTCACCGCCATGACGGCGCTGGAAAACGTCATGGTGGCCAGACACTGCCGCACCCGGGCCTCGGTCGTGGGCGCGGTGCTGCGAACGCCCTCCCAGCGCCGCGAGGAAAAGGCCGTGCGCGAGCGGGCCATGCGGGCCCTGGCCTTCGCCGGCCTGGCCGGGCACGCCGACACCGTGGCCAAGAACCTGCCCTACGGCCTCCAGCGCCGCCTGGAGATCGCCCGGGCCCTGGGCTCGGACCCCAAGACCCTGCTCCTCGACGAGCCCGCCGCCGGACTCAACCCCTCGGAGAGCCGGGACCTCATGGAGACCATCGCCCGCATCGCCGCCACGGGCGTGAACGTGCTGCTCGTCGAGCACGACATGAGCGTGGTCATGAACGTCAGCCACCGGGTGGTGGTCCTCGACCACGGGGTCTGCATCTGCCAGGGCAGCCCCGACGAGGTGCGCGCCAACCCCCACGTCATCGAGGCCTACCTCGGCTCCGAGGCAGACGTATAGCGACATCGCCGCGAATACGCCCGCATGGCCGCACCGTCGCGGCAAGGGGGGCGAGACCAAGGACACAGGAGGTTTGCGGAACATGAAGACGAGAAGCATCATCCTCACGGCCCTGGCCATCAGTCTCGCCATGGCCGGCACGGCCGCGGCCAAGACCCTCAAGATCGGGAGCCTGAGCCCGCTCACCGGCTCCTACGCCGCCGACGGCAACGACATCGCCAACGGCACGCGGGCGGCCATCGCCGCCATCGAGAAGGAAGGCGGCATCCCCGGCTACGACAAGATCGAGCTCTTCGCCGAGGACGACGCCTGCGATCCGCGCCAGGCCGTGGCCGCCGCCAACAAGCTGGTCAACGAGAAGGTCGTCGGCGTCGTCGGCGCCTACTGCTCCTCGGCCACCATCCCGGCCTCCGAGGCTCTGGCCGAGGCCGACATCCCCATGCTGACCCCGGCCTCCACCTCGGAGAAGGTCACCGAGCGCGGCCTGCCCTACATGTTCCGCGTCTGCGGCCGCGACGACGACCAGTCCATCGCCGCCATGAAGTTCATCAAGGACGTGCTGGGGGCCAAGACCATCTTCATCGTGGACGACAAGACCACCTACTCCCAGGGCCTGGCCGACAACGTCGAGAAGCTGGCCGCCAAGGAAGGCGTCAAGGTCATCGCCCACGACCACGTCAACCAGGGCGACAAGGACTTCTCGGCCGTGCTGACCAAGATCAAGGAAGCGGGGCCCGACGTCCTGTACATGAGCCTGCAGAACTCCGCCTCCGGCGCGCTCATGCTCATCCAGGCCAAGCGGGCCGGCGTCAAGGCCGCCATCATCGGCCAGGACGCCGTGTACCACCCGCAGCTCATGGAGATCGCCAAGGACGCCGCCGAGGGCATGTACCTGACCTTCGGCTACATCGACGACGCCACCCCGGCCTACAAGAAGTTCCAGGCCGCCTACGAGAAGTACGGCAAGCCCGGCGCCTACTCGGCCTACGCCTACGACGCCGCCTACTCGCTGCTCTCCGCCATCAAGGCCGCGGGATCCACGGACCCGGCCAAGATCAAGGCCGAGCTGCTCAAGATGGACATGGACGGCGCGTCCAAGAAGATCAAGTTCCAGGCCAACGGCGAATCCGGCTCCAACTACATCATCCGTGTGGTGAAAGACGGCAAGTTCGCCAACTACTGGGACCCCCAGACCGGCAAGAAGTACTAGTCGCGGCTCCGGCTGTCCGGGCACTCCCCGCCGCAAGCGCGGGCGCGTTCGGAAGCATGACGCAAGACGGCATCATCCCGGGAGGAAGGCCAAGCCTTCCTCCCGGAAAAGCGCGGACGGCATGGAATATCTCATCCAGCAACTGGTCAACGGCCTGACCCTTGGCGGCGTCTACGCCCTGGTGGCGCTCGGCTACACCATGGTCTACGGCATCATTTCGCTCATCAACTTCGCCCACGGCGAGATCTTCGCCGCCGGCGGCTACCTGGGCGTGATCCTACTCAGCTACATGGCTTCCCAGGGCCTCATGGAGGCCCACCCCTGGTTCGGCCTGGCCTTCGCCCTGGTCCTGGCCATGGGCTATTGCGCCATGCTGGCCATGGCCGTGGAAAAGGTCGCCTACCGGCCCCTGCGCAGTTCCTCGCGCCTGTCCGTGCTGCTCTCGGCGCTCGGCATGTCCATCTTTCTCCAAAACGGCCTCATGCTCACCCAGGGTGTCTACGACAAGGCCTACCCCACGGAATTCACCCACGGCGGCTTCGAGGCCTGGGGCGTGCGCATAAGCTACATGCAGATCGGCATCATCGCCGTCACCGCCCTGCTCCTTTTCCTGCTCAACGCCCTGGTCTTCAGGACCCGCATCGGCAAGGCCATGCGCGCCACGGCCCAGGACAAGGTCATGTCCGCCCTGGTCGGCATCCACTCCGACAAGGTCATCAGCGCCACCTTCGCCATCGGCGCGGCCCTGGCCGCCGCCGCCGGCATCATGGTCGGCCTCTACTACGGCTCCGTGCGCTACGACATGGGCTTCGTGCCCGGCATAAAAGCCTTCGCCGCGGCCGTGCTCGGCGGCATCGGCAACATCACCGGGGCCATGATCGGCGGCTTCGTCATCGGCATGGTGGAGATCCTGGCCGCCGCCTACATCCCCCACGGCGGCGAGTACAAGGACGTCTTCGCCTTCGTCATCCTCATCCTCGTGCTCTATTTCATGCCGACCGGCATCATGGGAGAAAACGTCGATGACACGCGGGTCTAGGAAGTCCTGGCTGTACTTCGGGCTGGGCCTGGCCTGGTTCTACCTGCTCTTGTGGCCGCTTTTGGGCATCCACGACGGCGGCTTCCATTTCGCCGATTCCTTCCGCGTCTGGCTGCGGGTGGCCGTGGCCGCGACCCTCTGCTTCGTCCTTTTCCGCCTGGGCAAGAGGGGCGTCCTCGATCCGGTCCTTACCCCCATGGCCCGCGCGCGCGACGCCGTGGCCGGGGCCTGCGCCCGGGCCCCGCGCTGGATGTTCTACCTGCCCCTGGCCGCCTTCGCCCTGGCCTACCCCATGCTCACCAACCGCTACGCCCAGGACGTGGCCATAAACGTCCTGGTCTACATCTGCCTGGGCCTGGGGCTCAACGTGGTCGTCGGGCTGTGCGGCCTGCTCGACCTCGGCTACATCGCCTTCTACGGCGTGGGGGCCTACACCTACGCCCTGCTCTCCGTGCACTACGCCCTGCCGTTCTGGGTCTGCCTGCCCATCTGCGCCGTGTTCGCCGCCGCCGCCGGCTGCGTCATCGGCTACCCGACGCTTCGCATGCGCGGCGACTACCTGGCCATCGTGACGCTGGGGTTCGGCGAGATCGTGCGCATCGTGCTCAACAACTGGATGGCGCTGACCGGCGGCCCCAACGGCATCCTCGGCATCAAGGCCCCGGGAATCTACGTCCCGACCTTCGCCGACGGCTCCTTT
Organism: Pseudomonadota bacterium; assembly: GCA_023390395.1. Taxonomy (GTDB): domain Bacteria; phylum Desulfobacterota; class Desulfovibrionia; order Desulfovibrionales; family Desulfovibrionaceae; genus Solidesulfovibrio. The sequence goes on from JAEWCY010000219.1 coordinate 17,514, forward strand.
TCCTTCGAGTACCTGCTGCTTCGGAAACTCGAATACCTCTACTACATCATCCTGGCCCTGGCCGTGTTCACGGTGGTGGCCGTGTACCGCATCAACTTCTCCCGCATCGGCCGCGCCTTCGAGGCCATCCGCGAGGACGAGACCGCAGCCGAGCTCATGGGCGTGGACACCTTCCGCTTCAAGCTCCTGGCCTACGCGCTCGGCGCGGTCTTCGGCGGCCTGGCCGGGGCGTTTTTCGCGGCGCGCATGCGCTTCGTCAGCCCCGAGAGCTTCACCTTCATCGAGTCGGCCATGGTGCTGGCCATGGTGGTTTTAGGCGGCATGGGGTCCATCCCCGGCGTCATCCTCGGCGCGCTGGCCCTAGTCGCCCTGCCCGAGGTGTTCCGGGGATTCGAGCTCTACCGCATGCTGGCCTTCGGCGGGGCCATGGCGGTGATGATGCTGGTGCGCCCGGCCGGGCTCTGGCCGGCGGCGCGCCTGGGCAAACGATCGGACGATTCGGAGTAGCCGTGGCCGCGATCCTCGAACTAAAGGGCGTGTGCGCCCATTACGGCCGCATCCAGGCCCTTCGCGACGTGTCGCTTGTCGTCAACCAGGGCGAGATCGTCACCATCATCGGGGCCAACGGCGCGGGCAAGTCCACCACGCTCATGACCATCTGCGGCATCGTGCGGGCCAGCGCCGGCGACGTGCGCTACATGGGCGAATCCATCCTGGACCGCCGCGCCGACCAGCTGCCCGAGCGGGGCCTGTGCCAGGTGCCCGAGGGCCGGCGCATCTTCCCGCGCCTGACCGTGCGGGAAAACCTGGACATGGGCGCGTTTTTCCGCCGCGACGCCGAGGGGATCGAGGCCGACCTCGGCCTGGTCTACCGGCTCTTCCCGGTGCTCTTCGAGCGGCGCAGGCAGCACGGCGGCACGCTTTCCGGCGGCGAGCAGCAGATGCTGGCCATCGCCCGGGCGCTCATGAGCCGCCCCAAGATGCTGCTTCTCGACGAGCCGTCCCTGGGCCTTTCGCCCATGATCTCCCAGCACATCTTCCGCATCATCAAAAACGTCAACGAGGAGCGCGGCATGACCATCCTCCTCGTGGAGCAAAACGCCAACATCGCGCTCAAGCTCGCCGACCGGGCCTACGTCCTGGAGACCGGCTCCGTGGTCCTGGAGGACACGGCGGCGCGGCTTCGCGAAAACGCCGACATCAAGAAGGCCTACCTTGGACAATAATCCCACTCTCGACGCCATCCTGGCCAGGCTGCGCCCGGAAAAGGCTGAAGAAATCCGCGCCCTCATCCTCGACGCCGTCGCCCGCCAGTTCGGGGAGAATCCCGACCCGGCCGCCCTCGCCCGCTTCCTCGACGACATCCGCGTCGCCCAGTCCATGTCCGGCATCGACATCGACTACGCCGAGCACTACACCCACATGCACCAGGCCGGCGTGGACTTCATGCGCCTCATCCAGGCCGTCAAGGCGGCGGACAAGAACGCCTAGGCCCCGGCCGTCGCGGCTTCCCGCGCCGTCGGCCGGAGCGGCTGGTCGTGCCCGGCCTTCCGGCGGCTCTTTGCGTCATCCGTTCCGGGGCCACGGCAGGGATGGCCCCGCGCCCGGAACGGGGATTCGCCGCGAATTCCCACCCGTAAATTCCACATTTCTTCCGATGCTGTTGCCTGCTTGATAGTTTATATATAAACAACCCGCATCCTCCACACCGCGGACGCCGTCCGACCCACATGGAGCGCGCCATGCCGCATGCGACAGCGAACAGGATCCGGATCGAATACGAGACCTTCGGCGACGCGTCGTGCCCGGCGCTGGTGCTTATCGCCGGCAACGGAGCCCAGTTGCTCTTCTGGGATGCCGCCTTTTGCCGCTCCCTCGCAGGCAACGGACTTTACGTCATACGCTTCGACAACCGCGACGCCGGCCTTTCCAGCAAATTCGACGCGGCGGGCGTCCCGGACATCATGGCGACGATCCGGGCCGCCATGGCGGGCCAGCCCGTGCAATCCGCCTACACCCTCGACGACATGGCCGACGACGCCGTGGGCCTGCTCGACGCCCTGGGCATCGCCAGGGCGCATGTCTGCGGCGCGTCCATGGGCGGCATGATCGCCCAGGTCGTCGCCTACCGGCATCCCGAACGCGTGCTGAGCCTGACCTCCATCATGTCCAACACGGGCAACCCCGCCGCGCCCCAGGGCAAACCGGAAGCCATCGCCGCCGTCGTCGCCCCTCCGCCCACGGAACGCGGCGCCTATGTCGCGCACAATCTGGCCGTCTGGCGCAAAATCTGGAGCCCGGGATTCCCCTTCGAGGAAGAACGAGCGCGCGACTTCCTCGAACAAAGCTACGATCGCTCCTTCTGCCCGGCAGGCATGGCCCGCCAGAACGTCGCGGTCATTGCCTGCGGCGACAGGAGGCCCTCCCTGGCGACCATCAAAGCCCCGACCCTCGTCATCCACGGAGCCGATGATCCGCTGATTCCCTTCGACGCCGGCAAGGAAACCGCCCAGGTGGTGCCCGGGGCGCGGCTTGTGCGCATCGCCGGCATGGGCCATGACATGCCCACGGGAATCTGGCCGGAGATCGTCGCCGCCCTTATGGAGTTGTCGCGCCAAGACGCGGCGTGAAAACGGCGGAGAAGACGCCTCCGGCGGCCAGGAGGGGCGACGGCCCCTCCTGGACCTCCCGAAAGGGGGGAGAAACCGGCGAAGGGGTTTCGCGGACGAAATTCGGACGGCAAAATATCGGATAAATAAGATAGCGTTGGTTCTGTAGTTTTTTCGCCGAGTTCCACTTTCCCGGGCTGTCGCCCGCCGGTTCCTAACTTTTCCAACCCGCTTCAAGCACTGAAAATATCCATTTCGGCCCGGCCGGGGCTCCACGTTGACACCGCGAGGCGCATTTCTCATACAGTGGGCTGCGTTGGTGTCCGCCCGCGTCGGGGAGGAAGCGGGGGGACGGCAAGAGGGAATCCGGTGGGAATCCGGAACTGCCCCGCAGCGGTGAGCGAAAACGACCCCCGCCATGAAGCACTGGGCGCAAGCGCCCGGGAAGCGGCGGGCAGTAGGCCGCCGGCGAAACCGCCGGCCCGTTCGCGAGTCCGAAGACCTGCCAGCGCCCGCCGGCCGCAAGCCGGCGGCGTCGAGGGAGCCTCGCGGGAGGGCGACCCGGACGGCACGACGTGGGAGGCTCGTCGCGCCGCCAGGCCTCGCATCAGTCAACGGCGCGTTCGCGCCACGTCCGAACAGGGAGAGACCGTCCATGTTTTCGCCGTCCGAACACGGCAATCTTGCCGTCGATGTCGCGCGTCCGGCCCACGAAACCGCCCAACCCATCGAAAAAATCCCGGCCGTGGCCGCCGTGCCGGCCCGCATCCGCAAGCGCGACGGCCAGATCGTCGCCTTCGACGCGGACAAGATCCGCTCGGCCATCCGCCGGTCCGGCCTGGCCACGGGCGATTTCGGCGACGACGAGGCCGGGCTTCTCACCGCGCAGGTGGTCAAGGTGCTGGCCCACCGCTTCGCCGGGCAGATTCCGGACATCGAGCGCATCCAGGACGTGGTGGAGCAGGCGCTCATTTCCGCCAACCATTTCAGCACAATGCGCGCCTACTCCGTCTACCGCGAGCAGCGCGCCCGCCTGCGCCAGGACAAGAAGACCGTGGTGGACGTGGCCGCCTCGGTCAACGAATACCTCGACCGCCAGGACTGGCGCGTGGCCGCCAACGCCAACCAGGGCTATTCGCTCGGCGGGCTGATTTTAAACGTCTCCGGCAAGGTCACGGCCAACTACTGGCTCTCCCACGTCTACCCGCCGGAAGTGGGCGCGGCCCACCGCGAGGGCGACATCCACATCCACGACCTGGACATGCTCTCCGGCTACTGCGCCGGCTGGTCGCTCAAAACGCTCCTCCAGGAAGGCCTCAACGGCGTGCCCGGCAAGGTCGAGGCCAAGCCGCCCAGACACCTGTCCAGCGCCGTGGGCCAGATCGTCAACTTCCTGGGCACGCTGCAGAACGAATGGGCCGGGGCGCAGGCCTTCTCCAGCTTCGACACCTACATGGCCCCGTTTCTGCGCAAGGACCATCTTTCCTACGACGAGGTGCGCCAGTCCATCCAGGAGCTGATCTACAACCTGAACGTGCCCTCGCGCTGGGGCACCCAGACGCCGTTCACCAACCTGACCTTCGACTGGACCTGCCCCGAGGACCTGGCTTCCCAGCATCCGCTCATCGGCGGCGAGGAGATGGACTTCACCTACGGCGAGCTGCAAGCCGAAATGGACATGATCAACCGCGCCTACATCGAGGTCATGACCGCCGGCGACGCCAAGGGGCGCGTGTTCACCTTCCCCATCCCCACCTACAACATCACCAAGGACTTCCCCTGGGAATCGCCCAACGTGGAGATCCTGTTCGAGATGACGGCCAAGTACGGGCTGCCGTACTTCCAGAACTTCATCAATTCCGACCTGGAGCCCGGCATGGTGCGCTCCATGTGCTGCCGGCTCCAGCTCGACCTGCGCGAACTGCTCAAACGCGGCAACGGACTTTTCGGCAGCGCCGAGCAGACCGGGTCCGTGGGCGTGGTGACCGTCAACTGCGCCCGCCTGGGCTACCTGCACCGCGGCGACTGGAACGGCCTGACCGCGCGCCTCGACGCCCTGCTCGGCATCGCCCGCACCAGCCTCGAGATCAAGCGCAAGGAGATCACCCGCCGCATGGACGCCGGGCTTTTCCCCTACACCAAGCGCTACCTGGGCACGCTTCGCAACCACTTCTCCACCATCGGCGTCAACGGCATCAACGAAATGGTGCGCAACTTCACCGGCGGCGTCCACGACATCGCCACGATCGAGGGCCACGCCCTGGCCGTGGAGCTCCTCGACCACGTGCGCGAGCGCATGACCGAGTTCCAGGAGCAGACCGGCCACCTCTACAACCTGGAGGCCACCCCGGCCGAGGGCACCACCTACCGCTTCGCCCGCGAGGACCGCAAACGCTTCCCGGACATCCTCCAGGCCGGCACGGACGACAAGCCCTACTACACCAACTCCTCCCAGCTGCCGGTGGGCTTCACCGACGACCCCTTCGAGGCGCTTTCGCGCCAGGAGGAGCTCCAGCGCAAGTACACCGGCGGCACGGTGCTGCACCTCTACATGGGCGAGCGCATCACCAGCGCCGAGGCCTGCAAGAACCTCGTGCACCGCTCGCTTTCGCGCTTCGCCCTGCCCTACGTGACCGTGACGCCGACGTTTTCCATCTGCGACATCCACGGCTACCTCGTCGGCGAGCAGAAGACCTGCCCGCGCTGCGCCGCCGAGGGCCGCGAGCAGGCCTGCGAGATCTGGACGCGGGTCATGGGCTACTACCGGCCCAAGTCGGCCTTCAACACCGGCAAGCAGGGCGAATACGAAGAACGGATCTGCTTCCACGAACCCAGGCTCGACGCCTAGGGACGCGACGACGTTTTTCGACAGAAGCGTTCACCTGCGGATGTCGCCTTGGCGATGCGCCGTGGCGCATCGCCAAGGCGCGGCGCGAATCGGACGGCCGCGCCGGGCCGCG
>JAEWCY010000264.1 GCA_023390395.1 Pseudomonadota bacterium
GGCGGGAATCGTCGGCGCAACGCCCGGTTCGCCGGGCGAAGCCTGTTGCGCCGGCTGGGTCGCGCCCTCGGGCGCTGGCTGGGCGGCCGGCGCGGGCGCGACGGGTTGCGGCCGGCGCAGGATGAGCAGGCCGCCCGCGTCGTGCACGGTTTCAAGCTCCTGGCGGGCGCGGATGACCAGGGCGTTGAACTCCCGGGCCACGTCCTCGTCGCGGCAGGCCCCGTCCACGAATTCGCAGCCCTGGTCCAAAACGAACCAGGGACGGGTCAGGTCCAGGATCACGTACTGGGCCTGCCAGGAGCGCACGGGCAGGTCCGGGGTCCGGCCCGTGCGCACGAAGCGCCAGAAATCGGCCAGGGTGGCCTTCGAGAGGTCGCGCACGGGGTGCGGTTCGAAGACGCCCAAGGGAAAGCTGTTGTAGTCCTGGCGCTCGGCCAGGGCCCCCCAGTTGAGGCTGTTTTGCGACACCAGGGCCAGCGACGGGTCGCGCGGCACGGATTTGAGCATCTCGCCCAGGATGGCGGCGTCGCGGGCCGTGGGCTCGTAGGCGTCGCTGGAAAAGGCGAAGCTGTCCGAGAACCAGAACAGCCGCGAAACCGGCGACGGGGCCAGCATCACGTGCACCAGGCCCAGGGCGGCGAAAAGGGCCGCGCCGAAGTGGCGCACGCCCACCCCGGACTGCCTGGCCAGGATGCGCACCGGGCCGAGCACCTCGCAGAAGGCGAAAAAAAGCGCCCCGGCCGCGCCGGCGGTGTAGTGGTTGGCCCAGCCGTAGTAGTTGGGATGGGTGGAGAGCAGCGACAAGGCCAGGGCGGGCAGGGCCGGCAGCAGGAGCTTGGGCCGGAAAAGCGGGAAAAAGAGCAGCGACCCGAACAGAAAACCCAGGAACTTCCACTTGCCCGGCACGCCGAAGACCTCGGCCAGGACCGTCAGCGGATGGGTCAGCATGGTGACGACGGCCGCGCCCGGGCCGCCGCCGAGCCAGGCATAGGCCCCGCTCTGGGCTCCGAGCCCGCCGTCGGCGGTGCAAAAGGGCACGACCCAGGCGGTGGCGACGTAGAAATAGAGGCTCCCCAGCGCGACGAGCCCCCAGCCGGCCGCCTTGCGCCCCTGGAAAAGCAGCAGGTAGGCCCCGCAGCACACCGTGGTCAGGGCATAGGGTTCCTTGACCAGGGCGGGCAGGAGACCCAGGGCGAAGGCCGTCAGCGTCCGGCCGGACGTGGCCGCGGTCAGGAAGGCGAAGAGAATGGGGATGAGCAGGTGGTCGAGGTGGAAGTCGAAAAGCCCGTTGGTCCAGACCGGGAAGAAGAGCGCGTAGGCCACGGCGGCGAGCAGCCCGTAGCGCCGCCCGGCCCACAGCGCCGGCAGGGCCAGGACGAAGGCCTGGACCGTCAGCAGCACCAGCGGCGCGGCCTGGTCCGGCACCAGGCGGTAGACCTGGGCGTAGACGGGCAGAAGCGGCTGGGCATGGCCGAGAAAGGCCCGCCACCACTGGCCGAAGGCGTGCAGGGAATAGAGGTTGGACAGGAACACGCCCAGGTCGAAGACCGTGGAATGCAGGGCCAGGTACTTGAGGCAGGCCATCACCGCCAGCACGAGGAAAAGCCCGAGGAAGACCGCGCCGCCGAAGCCGCGGTTGTTCGTCCCGACGGGCAGGGTGGCGGGGGCGTGGATGTCAGGCATGGGGCTTCTCCCGGCGCTTGGTCGCAAAGGGTCCGACGACAAGGACCGCCAGGCAGGCGGCATAGGCGGCGGCGCTGCCGGCAAGGCCCATGAGGTACGAGGTTTGGGGGGCAAAGGAAAGCAGCACCTCGAAGTCGAGGCTCCCGTCGGGGCGGCGGGCGAAATAGCCCGGCGCGTCGGCTGCGGCCTCGGGCAAAAGGCGCAGGATGGCCGGGTCGAGCCACCAGGCGTTGGCGAAGCCGTAGGCCTCCAGGTGCAGGGCGTCGGGCCAGGCGACGGGCCTGCCCTCCCCCGCCCCGGCCACGGTCCAGCCGGCCGGGTCCAGGGGCCGCGTCAGGGTGGCCGGGTCCCTGGGCGCGAAGGCGGCCGGGAAGAACCCCTCGGTCAGGCGCGGCCCGGGGAGGTTGTCGTTTTGCACCGACCCGGCGACGCGACGGGATACGAAGCTTACGGCCGTCCGGGTCTGCGTCCGGCCCGCGACCGCCCCGCCCGGGCCGTAGACGAAGACCTGGCGGGTCTTCGGGTCGCCGTCGCCCAGGGTCGAGACCTCGCCCCGGGCGAGATAGCCGGCCAGCTCCCCGGCCGTGGCCGCGTCCGGACCGGCGGCCGGCGAGGGGACGTAGCTTGGCAGCAGGCGCGCCGCGTCGTTTCCCTCCCCGGTGAGCTCCCCGGCCCGGCGCGGCACGAGGAGCGCCTTCCAGCCGGCGTGGAACGTCTCCTGATAGACCAGGGGAAAGGCGGCCGTGGCCCCGTGGACGCGAAGGCGCACGGATGTGGGGCCCAGGCGGCGAAATTCCAGGCTCGGCGAGGGGATGGCCTCCCGGGGGCGCTCGACGAGGAGCTTGGCGTCGGCGGCCCGGCCGACCAGCAGCCGGCTTTTTTTCGGCCCGGCGCCCATGACGGCGGCCAGAAATTCCAGGAACACCGGGTCGCGCCCGGCCCGCAGGTAGACCGTGCCGGGATCGTAGTCCGGCAGGGCCACTTCCTCGGCCAGGGCGGCCACCACGGGATTGGCCGGCCCGGCCCCGCCCACGGGCTCCACGGCCGCCACCCGGTCGCCCGGGCGCACCAGGGGCAGAAAAGCCTCGTTCTCGTAGACGTCCACGGTGGAAAAAAGCGGCAGCTTGCGCAGCTCGCGCTGCCTGGCCAGGTTGGCGTCGAAGACGGGCTTGTAGTCCTTGTAGCCGTCCACCGTGTCCGGGGCGGCGTAGGCGGGCTGGAAGTCGTCGTAGGTGTAGGCGTGGGCGTAGTGCGGATAGACCAGGAAGCGGCAGGACCCGAGCGCCGCCAGCCGGGCCAAGGTCGTGGTCGGGTGCTCGGCGTAGAGGCCGTTAAATACCGGCTCGGCCAGGGGATGGGTCTTGAAGGCCAGGAAGAAAGGCTTGGGCGAGTAGGCCGAGGTCCACTCGAAGGTGAACTGCGTCTCCCCGGGCCAGGTGATGCCGATGGGCGGCAGGTAGGCCACGCGGAAGGCGTCGGGCCGGTCGCGCAGGAAGGCGTAGACCGAGGCGTCCTCGGGGCCGATGGGCGTCTGCTTGAGGGTCAGCGGCTGGATGTCGCGGTCGGGATCGAAGGGGCGCGCGAGCCCCCCGGCCAGAAAGGGCGAGACGAAAAGGAGCGTCACGGCCAGGCTCGCCCAGCCGACCAGGCGCGGCCGGCCGGCGGCGGCCAGGTCCGCGGCGGCCCGGGCGAAAAGGATGGCGTAGGGCAGCACCACCAGCGGCAGCCAGCGGGTGGTGTTGGAAAAAGCGGCGAAAAGGATGGGCAGGGTCTTTTTGAGCCCCAGTTGGTAGAAGGCCATGCCCGGCAGGGTGCGCGAGCCGGAAACCAACAGCACGCCGACCACGGCCGTGACGAAAAGGGCCGTGAGCTCGGGATTCTTGCGGGAGCGGAAGGCGTAGACGAAGACGCACAGGGCCACGGCCACGGCGGCCGCGTGCCAGGGCAGCCCCAGGCCGTCGGGGATGGGGTAGACGTATTCCGTGTCCATGCCCGGGCGCAGGCGCAGCAGCGCCGCCGCGTCCACGGGCTGGCTGGTGGATTCGTGGTAGGCCTCGCGCCGGGGCAGCTCCGTGTCCACGGTGACGTCGCCCTCGGCCGAGACGGAAAGGCCCCAGCCGTGGCGGATGGCCCCCTTGCCGAAATAGTCGCCGACGAACGGGGCCATGAAATGGATGTTCATGGCCACGGCCACAAGCCCCAGGCCCACGAAGGCGGCGCACAGGGCGAGCCTTCGCCTGCCGCCGCAGCACACGCGCCAGGCGAAGGCGATGGTCAGCATGGCCGCCGCGCTCATGCCCACGCCCGGGTGCAGCGAAGTGAGCCCGAGCAGGAAGCCCGTCAGCACCGTGAAATAAAACGCCCCCGGCCGGGAGGCCTCCAGGCGGGCCATGAGTACCTGGGCGGAAAGGACCACCAGCGGCAGCAGGGCGTAGCCCGCGAGCATGGGCATGTGGCCGGCCACGATGCGCGACAGGGCGTAGGGCGAGAAGGCGTAGAAGACCGAGGCCAGGCCGGCGTAGAGCGGTAAGAGGCCCTGGCGGCGGGCCAGCGGCCACAGGGCCGCGCCGGACAGGAAGGTGAGCGTCAGCGGCAGCCACTTGGAGACGGCCTCGCCGCCGGCCGTGGAAAACGGCCACAGCGCCCACCAATAAAGCAGCTCCAGCTTGAAATAGTGGTAGCGCCCGGTCTCGAAATAGTCGTCCCAGGTGGACAGATGCCGCCAGGCCATGTCGCGGAACTGCTCGGCGAAGGCCGGCACGCCCCAATCCCAGGTGTGGCCGACCATGCCCGGCCGCGACAGCACCCCGGCGAACGCGACAAGGACCAGGGCCGCCAGCGCGGCCATGGCCCCAAGCCAGACTGCCGTCTTCCGTCCCGTCATCGTGCTCCCGCGCCCCGCTGCTCCCGCATCCGCCTAATAAAATGTGTCGCCGACCCCGGCTCTCGCCCCGCCCCCCCTAGCGAGGGGGTCCGGGGGGCATCATGCCCCCCGGCGGAGAGGTCCAGGAGAGGCGGCGCCTCTCCTGGCTTCTTCAAACGACGCGTCGAAGATGGCCGACCAGCGGTAGCGCTCCATGTAGGCCACGGCGGCGCGGCCCATGGCCCGCCAGGCGTCCGGGTCCCCGACCATGGCCGCCACGGCTTCCTCCACGGCGGCGGCCGTGTAGGCGACGACGATGCCCGCGCCTTCGCGGGCCACGTCCTTGGCGATCTCGGGCACGTCGGTGATGATCACGGGCAGGCCGCAGGCCAGGTAGTCCTTGACCCGGCTGGGATCGGCCCAGCGGGAGAGGTTGTTGTCCGTGGGCCGGTAGAGGGCCAGGCTGACGTCGCAGGCCGGCAGGGTCTCCAGCACCTTGTCGTGGTTCATGACCCCGTGCAGGACCACCGAATCGCCCAGCTCGCGCAGGCGCGGCTCGTAGGGCGCGTAGACCACCCCGTCCTCCACGGCGTTGTTGGGCGTCTTGCCGACGACATGCAGGCGCAGTTCCGGGAACCGGGCCAGCAGGCGCGGCCAGGCCTCGATGACGAGGTCCACGCCCTTGGACGGACTCAGGGCCCCCAGGAGCACCAGGTCGCGGGGGGCGCGGTCCGACTTGTCGGCCAGGGTGATCTTTTCCAGGTCCACGCCCACGGGCACGAGGATGTTGCGTTCGTCGGGCAGGCCCTGGGAACGGCGCACCTCCACGATGCGCGGCGAGATGTTCCAGGCCGCGTCGCAACGGCGCAGGCAAAAAAGGTCCAGGGCGTGGTAGATCCTGTTGAGGAGCGGATTGGCGAAGCGCCCCGGCATCCAGTCGATGGTGTAGAAGATCACCCGGTCGATGAGTCCGCATTTTTTAAGCAGGATGGCCACCACGGCGTTGAGCGGGTCGCAGGCCACGCAGTCGTTGTAGCGCCCGCCCAGGAGAAAGAAGAAGACCAGCGAGCACAGGACGTCCTTGGCGTAGGTCAGCAGGTTCGGCAGGGCCCAGCCGATGCGCTTTTTGTCCATGGCCAGCCGGCCGGCCACGTACTTGCGGGCCAGGGAGCGGCGGTCGGAACAATAGTGGAAGGGGTGGTAGATCACGCCGAGCACGTCGCTGCGGTGGCGCAGGTAGTTTTCCAGGGCCTCGGACGGGCCGGCCAGATCGGTGATGTGGCTTATAAGGAGTGCTTTGGCAAAGCGCATGGCGTTCCTGTGCGGTCGATGATGGGGATGGGCCGGCGACGGGGCCGGTCGGGGCTTGAGGTAGCCGTATCGCCCGGGGAAATCAAGGCGGCGCTCGACGCGCGCCCCGCCGGCGTTGCCAAGGGGCGCGCCCTGGGCTAGCCTCGGGCAACTCCCAAAGGAAGGGCGCATGGAACATCCCCGGGCCAGACACGATCTCGAATTCATCCCCTTCGACCACGAAGGCCGGCAAATGATCCTCGTGCGCGACCGGCTGGGGATCGTGCCCTACGGCACGGGCGTGCCGCCGGGGCTGCTGCCGATCCTGGCCCTCATGGACGGCCTGCGCTCCCTGGACGACCTGGCCCGGGAGATCACGGCCCTGCAGGGCGGCCGGGCGGTCTCGCGCGAGGACGTCCAGTCGGTGCTGGCCGAACTGGACCAGGCCGGGCTTCTGGACACCGAACGCTACCAGGCCGCCAAGGCACAGGCCGCGGCGGATTTCGCCGCCCGGGACACACGCGGGGCGGTGTTCGCCGGCCAGGCCTATCCCGACACGCCCCAGCTCCTGTCGCCCTACCTCGACGCCGTCCTTAACCTGGCCCCGGCCGGATCGCCCCTGCCCGCCGGACGGCTGGTCGGCGTCATCGCCCCGCACATCGACCCCGAGGCGGGCAAGGCCGCCTACGCCGCCGCCTACGCCCCCTTGCGCGGGCTCTCCCCCCGCCGGGTCATCGTGCTCGGCGTCGGGCACCAGATCATACGGGGGCTCTACTCCCTCACGGACAAGGCCTACGCCACGCCGCTCGGCGACGTGCCGGCCGACGCGGCGGCCGTGGACAAGCTGCGCCGGGCCGGCGGCAAGGCGGTCGATCCGAGCGAGCTCCAGCACCGCGACGAGCATTCGGTGGAATTCCAGGCCGTGTTCCTGCGCCACGTGCTGGGGGACGCCCCCTTCTCCATCGTGCCGATCCTGTGCGGCTCGCCGGTGGGGGCGCTGCCCGCCTTTTCGCGCCAGGCCTTCCTGGACGCGGCCGGCCCGTTCCTCGACGCCTTGCGGGAACTCGCCGCCGCGCCGGACACCCTGGTCGTGGCCGGGGTGGATTTCTGCCACGTCGGCCCCAAGTTCGGCCACGACAAGCCGGCCGAGCTTCTGGAAGAGGCGGCCATGGCCCACGACGCGGCCCTGCTCGATGCGCTCTCGCGCGGCGACGCCGAAGGCTTTTTCGCCGAATCGGCCCGGGTGGAGGACCGCTACAACGTCTGCGGCCTCACCGCCCTGGCCACCCTGGCCGAGATCCTGCCGCCGTCGGAGCTGACCGTGCTTTGCCGCGACATCATGCGCGAAAAGGAAACCGCCTCGGCCGTGACCTTCGCCGCGGCGGCCGTCACCGCCCGATGATCCGCCCGCCCGTCATCCTGGACCGCCTCCACGTCGAGGCCTCCTCGCGCAGCCGGGCCGAGACCGGCTTCACCATCCGCGCCGGACACAAGAAGCACTGGCTCGACCACGACCTGCCGCCGGCGCTCTTCCAGAAAGCCCTGGGCGACGTCGACGCCGTAGCCGAGGTGCGCTTCCACGGCTGGGGCGACCCCCTGGCCAACCCCGACTTCCTGGAGATGCTCGCCGCCGCCCGCAAGAAAGGCGCGCGCACCGTCCTTTTCACCGACGGCGGCCGGCTGGCCGACGCCCAGGCCAACGCCCTGGTCCGCGACGGCCTGGACGCCGTGGTCTTTCCCCTGGCCGGGCTGTCCGAGGACACCAATTTCCGCCGGCGCGGCGCCAGTCTCTACGCCGTGCTGGCCGCCATCGACCGGCTGCACACCGTGCGGGCCGTGCACGAATCCACGCTGCCGGAGATCCGGGTGCGCTACACGCTCACCCGCACCGGCCTGGCCGCCGGCGAGCTGGAACAGCTGCCCCGCTTCCTGGAAGGCCTCGGCGTCGCCCGGGCCTCGCTGCGCCCCCTCTCCTACGCCACCAGCCCCCAGACCGAATACGACGTCCTGGTGCCCAAGGACCAGGCGAGCTTCGACGCCGTGGCCGAGGCCATGCGCCAGGCCGCCGGCCAGGCCGCCGCCCTGGGTTTCGGCCTTGACTGCAAGCTGGTCCACGGCGGGGTCAGGCGCTTCCATTGCCCGGACGCGCCGGGCGGCAGCCTGTTCCTGGCCGCCGACGGAGCCGTCAGCCCCTGCCCCCTGCGCAACGTGCCCATGCCCGATCCCGCCAGCTACCGCTTCCACGGCCACGACATCCCCTTCCCCCGCGACGTGCGCGGCAACCTCCACGCCGACAGCCTGGCCGCCCTCTGGAACGCGCCCGACTACCGCGACTTCCGCTTCGCCCACGACACCGACGCCGCCCCGGCCGGCTGCGCCGGCTGCTGGCGGTCGTTTCTGGTGACGGTGGCGACGGGGCAGGAGATGGAGAGGCATGAGGGGAGGGACAGGGGTGGAGATGGGGATGGGGAGAAGAGGGAAGAGGCCTCCGGCGGCCGGGGGGGATGATCCCCCCCGGTCCCCCCCGACGGGACGAGCGGGGAGGCAGGCGGGAACGGCAAGCGGCGGGACGTCGGTCGTTGTGGTCTGGGAATCGGCCCGGACCCGCAGGCCGCAAAGCCGGCCAGCACGCCCGGCCAAATTCCGCGACCACGAGCGCCAGCGGCGAAGCGCCGCATTTTAAGAGGGATGGGGTAAAACCTGGGCTGCCCTTCTCCCCCCTTGAAGAGTTTTTCGGGGAAGGAGGGGGAGCGGGGGGGGGGAACC
>JAEWCY010000265.1 GCA_023390395.1 Pseudomonadota bacterium
GCGACTGGCGACGCGCGACAGCGAAGCCGATCCGGCGGCGGTCTGCATCACCACGTTGGTGCGCTTCGGGGCGGAAATCTACGGCTACGCGCCCAATCGAGGCCCGCACATCTATGTGGGCGAAACCGTACACCCACCGCGAATCTTTGCCGTCATCTGCGGCAATTCCAGCAAAGCTCGCAAAGGGACCTCCCGACATCCCGTGACGAAGCTTTTTGGACGGGAACACTGCCTGCCCGCCGACCTGAAGGCATGGGGCGTCCCTTTGCCTGCCCGGGAAAGCGGCGGCCCGCTCTCCACGGGAGAAGGGCTGGCCCATCAGGTACGCGACGAAAGTGATGAGGAGCGGGAGCGGAAGCAACGCCAGAATCCCGCCGAGCCACTCCGCGAAAAGGGAGACAAAAGGCTCGTCATCATGGACGAGGAGTTTGCCAGCGGCCTTGCCTGCACCAAGCGCGAAGGCAACACGGTCTCCATGGGCGTCCGTTGTTTCTGGGACTCCGGCGATTATGCGCCGCTGACCAAGAACAACCCCGTGCTGGTCAGCGGCGCGCACATCAGCATCATCACCCACATCACCATGCAGGAGCTCGCCGTGTGCCTGGGTGAGGTCCAGACCGTGAATGGTTTCGGCAACCGGTTCCTTTGGATATGCGCCCGGCGTTCAAAACTGGTGGCCTTGCCTTCACGGATGCCGGACGCAGAGCTTGCGCCCTTGCAGCGTGAGCTCTGGCGGCGCGTGGGGCAAGCGCAGCAACGCGGGGTCATGACCATAACGGCGAATGCCTTGGAGCTCTGGAAGCACATCTACCCGGAGCTCTCCCAGGAGCACACAGGCTTGGCCGGGAGCATTATCAACCGGGCCGAAGCCCAGACCCTCCGTCTGGCCCTTATCTATGCCCTCTTGGACGCCCAGGGGGAAATCGAGGAACCCCACTTGCAAGCGGCCCTTGCCATGTGGCGCTATGCCCAGGACTCGGCGTTGTACATCTTCGGAGATCGGGCGACAGACCCGCTGGAGGATAAAATCCTGGAGGCGCTCAAGGCCGGCCCGCTCTCGGCGACCGAGCTGAGCAACGCCCTCAGCAGACATGTCCCCCGCGACCGCCTCAAACCCCTTCTGCAGCAGCTTGAAGCGCAACAGCGCATCACCATTACCAAACTGAAGAACGTGGGCCGTCCCAAGATCATTCTGTCCCTGCGCGAATTAAGCGAAAAAAGCGAATTAAGCGAAATAAGGGGGTCTCTCGCATGAGCCTTATTTCGCTATTTTCGCTTTTTTCGCTTTTTTCGCCTGCGGTATGTTGCTCAGGAGAATCCGCGCCCATTGGCGGCATGTCGCAGAGCCAGCCTACCCGTTGTGGGCACGCGCTGACGCGGTGCCCCCTGCCGGGGCTGGCGAGGGCGTGCCGCCCTTCGAACCCCGCCAAAGTCAAAAGGCCGAAAGGCGGTTGACGCCATGGGGAAGAATTCTGAGAGCCGCACAGCCTGGATCAAACTTCGGGTCACCCCAGCCGAGAAGGAAGCGATCATGGCCAAGGCGAACGCCCAGGGGCAGACCGTGACGGATTTCATCCGCCAACGCGCCCTGGACTATCGCCTGCGCAAAACGCCCGTGGAGAAGGAGCACGTCCGCCAAGTCGCCCGAGTGGGCGCGAACCTGAATCAACTGGCCCGATGGGCCAACACGTACAAAAGCCGCGCGGAGGCCATACGCGTATTGGCAGCCCTTTTAAGCTTCGAGAGGGCTCTTAAGCGGGACGCTGCCCCAGCTGACAGCGACCGGCAAGAATCCTCTCTTCCCCTGGAGTCAAAACCCTCCGTGGAGACGCCATGTACATGAAGGTCTTTCCGCACGGCCAGGGCTCCGGGGATGGGCCGACGCGCTACCTGGTGCGGCCGGACTACCCGGGCCGGGACAAACATCCGCCCGAGGTGCCGCGCGGCGATCCGGAGCTGACGCGAGAGCTGATCGATTCCCTGGACACCAAATGGAAGTTCACGGCCGGGGTCCTTTCCTGGCATCCGGACGAACTCGTGACGCCTGAGCAGGAAACGCGCGTCATGGACGACTTCGAGGCCGTGGCTTTTGCCGGCCTGGAGCCGGACCAGCGCAATATCCTCTGGGTGAGGCATCACCATGCCGGGCACCATGAGCTCCATTTCGTCATCCCCCGCGTGGAGCTTTCAAGCGGCAAGGCCTTCAATCCCTGTCCGCCGGGCTGGCAAAAACACTTCGACGTGTTCCGGGACCTGCACAACCACCGTGAGGGTTGGGCCAGACCGGACGATCCGGCCCGGGCCCGCCTGCGCACGCCGGAACACGCGGACTTGCACAGAGCCCGTCTGATCCGCTGGGGGAAAACGCCCGGCAAGGACAAACGCGCGGAGGCCAAGGACGCCGTCCATGCCTACCTGCTCCTGAAAATCGAAGAGGGACAGGTCACCAACCGTTCCGAGCTCCTTGCGGCGCTTCGGGAGGCTGACCTGGAGATCAACAGGGCGGGCAAAGACTATGTCACCGTCAAAGACCCAGCCAGCGGCGAAAAGCTTCGTCTCAAGGGAGGAATATATGCCGAACACTGGCAACTCGCTGGCATCCCTGGCCGAGCGCATGCGGGCCAAGACCGCACAGGACCGGCAGGAACTCGAAGCCCTGACCCGGCAACAATTCAACGCCTTGAGCGAGAGCTTGCGGCAGTCATCGACCGCCGCGCTGCGTACAACCGAGGCCGCTATCCAGGAAAAGCTTGGGACGTTGGAAGAGCGCATCGCCTCACGCTGCCAAACCCTGAGCTGGGCCTTTGGCAGGAAATGGCTGCAAGCCCTGCTCTTGAGCCTGGCCTTGTTGGTGGGAACCACCTTGGGGTGCTGGGGCGTGGTGACCCTGCTCGCACACAGGGTCATGGCCTTACAGGACGAGATTCAGAGCCTCAATGCGAGCAAAGCCGAACTGGAGAGCATCGCCGGGCAACTGGAAAAGCGGACGTGGGGATTGAAGCTCCTGGAGAACCAGGACGGGCGCTTCATCATCCTGCCGCCAAAGACTTCGGCCAAGACAGGCTGGTCGGTGGGGAAACAGCAAGCTGTGAAACTGGAGTAAACCATGAGTATGACCGAACTGGAACGACACCTCCTCAACAGTCTGGAGGAGCTTCAACAAGAATTCAGATTGAGTCAGGAAAGCCAGGACAAACGATTGGCGGACCTGGAAGTACACCAGGGAAAGCAAGAACAAATTATGAATCAATTGCCAGAATTATTCAAAAAATTGGAATTGCTATTACAGAGGTTGAACAACATTTTGCAAAAGCAATGAAACAAAAAATTCATACACAAATTTTATCCAACGACAAAATAAGCATGTAATCATAAAAAATAATACATTATGCTTATTTTAAGCACGTTAAACAAAACCAACCGTATTAGTAAATCAAAACAATAATAGCATGCCATAGATGCTTTAGACAAAATACCAAACCTGTAAAACGCATAGCAGGCGAACTACAAGCTGTCTGCCAGCAAAATTCCTACGCCGATGAAATGGTCTCCCCGGCCACGGCCGTCTTTATTTTTCAAAAACGCAAATCAAAATATCTTTTCATTGCTAGTGTCATGCTATATTAAAAAATCATACGGGCTGATCGATTCAACCAAGTAATGTCTGGATATTGCTACTCTTATTTCAACGAGGACAGTGATGAGCATCCACAGCCAGCTTCGCGATCATGAATTTAAGAAAGGCAAGTTTATCACCCCATTCAACAAAGCCCTTGGTGAAAAAGGAAAATTTCAATCATGGTTCCATGAAAGATTACCTGAATATATGTGGATAGCTATCATCTTAGATACATATGGCAGGAAAGATGGATTTAAAAAAATGTTTCAAATAGTGCAGAAACTAGTTGAACTTTTCCCAACAATAAACAGGCCATCGTTATTTTCTATATTAAATCTACCAGAAGAAGAACAATTAACATTTTACAGATACTTAGAAACTATCATAGGCAAAAACACGTTGTCTCCACTTACCATCGTTCATCAACACAATAAATTTCCTGTATTTGTTAATTTCTTTTGTAATAACCACCAAACGCCCCAAAAACGGACTGATATGCTTATTGAAATTCTGCGCAAGACAGCAAATCATCAATCAGATTTTTCGACAGACATACGATATATCGCCTTAATTCATTTTATTTTTTCTGGTTCATTGAAGTTGCCGAAAGAGATTGTCGGCGAACTAATAAAATACCCAGAACTTGAGCATACAGACGAAGAAATGCGTAGAATTCGTCCCCTAATTAGATCGGCAGAAATGACAATCAAAACTGCGGAATCAACTGACATTCAAAACACTGCAGATGATATCTCAGACGAAATTATGTACTCATTTTGGGATATCATCAGTAGGTGTGCCGAATGCGAATTATTTGTGATCAACAGGGAAGATGAAAAATCAGAAACAGATATCTATATCGTACATCTCCAAGAAATTTTTAGATATTTAGCAGAACTATTTTCTTCTACCAACCCACTTGACGCTAAAATGCTAGTACTTCTTGGAATTTCAACATATGCATACAAAAGAATGCATGAGGTCTATGCGCATGATTTATATAACTCGATAAGCGGCAGAAGCGCCACTCGCTGTATAATTGAGTGCTATATAATGCTAAAATACCTACTCTTAATCGAGAAGGAACACAAAAATATCTGGGAAGAATATCAATATTATGGAATTGGACTGACAAAGCTTGTAGTGTCTCGATCAAGAGACTCTTCAGCCGACTTATCAAAAAGCCATATAGACTACAAATATCTTGACATATTGATTAATCTTTACATGAATGAAGAATTTATCAACATGGATACTTCATATTTTGACAAAAAAAATATTCGTGACAAAGCAATGGCTGTAGATGAAAAAGAATTATTTGGTTTGTACTACGACTACGACTCACATTTCGAACATGGATTGTGGGGGGCTATTCGTGAAAGTGCTCTTATATCGTGCAATTCTCCCGCACATCAATTCCATTGCGTTCCTGACGCCTTAGTGGCGCAATCCCTACCTAGTGTTTGGCACGACTGCAAGTTTGTAATGGGAAAAATTCTCGCCTTCTTAGATGAACAATTCTCCATTCCTAACAAGTTATTAGAAAAGGTGCAAAGTGAATAAATTAATACATTCAGAGATTCTTAATATTCAACGTGAATACCTTTGCTTATTACGAAGTTTAGTAAAATATTTCAACAATTCCAAGAATGGTTCTGCCATTGATAATATTTTAGTTTTTTGGTATTCACATAGAAGAGCAATTTCTTTATTCTTGAGATCCTTTGACCAAAGCTCTCGAGCATATTTACTCGCAGGCGCTTCATATTTAAATACAAAGGACAACAACCACTACCCATTCGTATCATTGGGAGGTATTCATATAGTCGACGACCCTTTGTATAAATTTGCACGAGCCTTTCCCAGCATCATGTCTATGCAGAAAGAAAGTTTTTACTCTGACCATGTAGTTGATGCTGCAAATGACATTATTGATATAATAGACAAATATAATGATTACATTTTAATCATTCCTATTACGTTTGGATCCCATGAAGAGGACAAAAAAATTAATGAGGCAAGCACAAAAAATTTTCTAAATTTATTCAAAAAGAAATTCTCAACCCTAAATGAATACCTGTCGGAAGTTGTTACCATTGAGGATGTCTATGGCGAATTAAGAGACGAATGGAAAAACTGTCTTCCGATCTCAGACTCCACACCAATAGAAGATGGATTAATCAAAGGGTTTAACGAGTTCAAAAGAACCTTCCCGTTTCGCGATGGAAAACATGGCAGTGATTCTTTTTTATTCTATATGCAAACACATGGAATGCTAACCCAAGCCCTAGATATCATTTTATGCTGCATAAAGTTCAACCTCATCCCGTTCATAAGAAGCAAAACTTGTTTTTACTATACAGCGACTGTAGTCAGTAGCTTTTTAGAAAACTTCGCTATCAAAGACATTTACTTCCGCATGGCATGTGCTCATATACTTTATGAATCATTCCCAGCTGAGTTTGAGCATATTGACTTTAAAAAGTACTGCGAGTCAGTCATGACTTTAGATATTGACTTGCAACTCAATAATTTATATTCAAAATATATAGAAACATCTCAATTATCTTTTGGCGAAGTTCAAGCCGAGCTCCATACATGTTTTGACCAGCTTGCAAAATCTCTCAATATATCTAAGCTAGACTAAAAATTGGCTGACGTAACACAGAATTTAAATTAAACGACTGCCAGATGTTCGTGCTTAAAAGGTGAGTGGAACCGTGAATATTTCTCATATATATCAACGTGTAGGGGAATTTGCAATTAGCTATCAATTCGTTGAGCATCAATTACGCCAAATCGGGTGGCTTATACTAGACCCAAGCAGAAAACATTGGCCCCCAAGAGCACTTCGAGACCTGTCGAGCTCAAGATTGGCTGCTAAAGTTCACTCGCTTTTTAAAAAAGCGATCCCACTTTGTAGGCTAGAAAAGGAAAATCAATTGCAGGCTAATTTTGCAGACACTATTAGAGACTTTCATACCATAAGAAAAATTAGAAATAATATATTACATTCTGCATATATTGAAATAAAAGCGGGCAAAGAAATCCTGGGCTTGATGAGAACAAATCCAGTTTTAAAAGTTGATTTAAACAGTGGAGTTACGTCTCAAGATCAAGAGATACTATCTAACCATTCTTTTGATGATGTGATGAGACAAATGGCTTTAGTATCTGTCAGACTCGGACAATTTTATATTCAATTAGCACAGAGGCTGCCGGAATAATTACAATAACGACTCTCAAATACGATTATATACATATGTATTTACAAGGAAAATACGTAGAAATATCTCGCAAGATCCCTCTTTCGACGAAATGAAAGGAACTGAAAAATTTCCATCCAACTCATGACACGCTCTAGAGATGTCAGCCATGAGTTTAACTGATCTTTCCTAAGTCGTTACAGGCATAAATTCATAGTAGTAGATATGACAACTTCTCTACTTATAATACCATGATGCCTGTCATCGTTCGATCACATTTATATCTATAAGCTATTCCACTGATCGAGCATGTCTGGCCAGTTCGTTCTTATTAGTTGTATCAAGATATCGGTTTCACTTGGAGTCAAAAAATCTTGATCTCGCATCATCTGGGCAACATCTTCCGGTGTGTCAGGGATAAACTCAAAATCATCCACAACGTGTAACTCAAGCGCTTTCCTGGCTGGCTCCCCGAACAAAGAGATGCCCAGCTCAATGCCGTATTGATGATGCAAGACGACGCGATGGGATACATTATTTATGACTCCATAATATTGATCAATCCACTCATGAATCTCTGTAAATGAACTTCCCAGCACCCTCAAACAGTGTTCCTCATGTTCTTTAATGTGCATACAATCACCAAAAAATATTCTTTAAACATATTCCTACTGGAGTAGGATCAATTACATCTTTATAGTTAAGGCAGGCACAACCAATTAGAAAAGCTTGCTAATTTGGCCTTCTTACTGTTTTAGCCCGCTTTTGCGAATGGCCCCCATGCTACCTCATCAGAAAGCCACATTTCAACTGACGATCCCCAAGTAGCTAAGAACGCCTTGGAGGGAATTGACAATATGCCCATTCTCCCCCTGGACGGAAGTGGCCTCACGGTCAAGCCATAAGGCATGAAGCCCAAGTGCGCGGGGGGCCTGATAGTCGTTTTGCAGCGAATCGCCGACCATGAGGAGCTCGCCTGGGGCACACCCGAGCCCTTCCCAGGCATACCGGTAGATCGGCGCCTCGGGCTTGCGTGCGCCGACTTCATAGGAAAAGGCACGAGCATCCGGCGCAAAGGGCAGGAGCTCAAGAAATGGCGCACCATAGGGCTTGGCGAGGTTGGAGATCACCGCGATTTTGAGGCCTGAGGCACGGAGCGTTTGCAGCGCTTGCGAAACCTCGGGGAAGAGGCGCATGGAGCGTACTTCCTCGGCCACATGCGTTTCGAGCAGAGTCTTTTCTTCCTGGGGTAACCCAGCTTCACTGGCGAACTCCGCCAGGGTGGCATCCCGCGTCATGATGGCTTGGTAGCAATCAGCCGCCCCTTTCTCCCATCGCCTCATGATCGAACGATAAGGAAGCCGGAGGGATTCGATGCGGCACAAGGTGCCGAAGGCATCGAAGAGGACGCCTTTGATTTGTCGTGGCTCCATGCAGGCTCCCTAGCAGCTATTTAAAAGTCAAGGCCACATCCTGATCGCTGATTTCGGAAAAAATTAAATGTGCCTGACTTCCCCACGCTTCGCGCCATCCAGTCTCGCCGCAAGGTTAGCCGTTCGTAAATGCGTGTACCTCGCTAGCATTTGCAATGACTTGTGCCCGGTAATGGCTTTTATTTCCATCACGTCCAGGTCCGTATGCTCAAAGAAGCGGCTGGTGGCTTCATGGCGTAGATCATGGAATCGTAAGTCCGCCAGCCCGGCCCTTTGACAGGCTTTTGCCATCTTTTTTGATAGCGACTGTGGAGCAGTACAACTCGGAAAAACATTTCCTGAAATATGGCGATGGAGCCCTTGAAACACCTCGATGGCTTTTTTCGACAAGGGGACTGTGCGGCATGTTCCATTCTTTGTGTCTTGCAAAAATACAGCCTTATTATGTAAGTCAACATCTTTCCAAGTAAGTTTGAGGATTTCTCCTCGACGCATGGCCGTTTCTAAAGCGATTTTTATTATTGCAGAAAATTCAAAGTCATTGCCAATAGCTTCAAAAAGTTTCTCTTCTTCCCCCTGTTCAAGTCGTCTTTCTCGCCCAGGCGGCAATTTTGGCTTGGCCGCAAGTTGCACGGGATTGGTCAGACTTTCCATGCCCCAATCGCTTTTGGCGAAGTTGAAAAGACGCGAGAGTAGCGCCAGCTCCAAGCGAATCGTGTTGGCCGAAACACCTTCTTTTTCCCGTTCGCGACGATAATCCGCAATATCTTTAGAGCGGATCGTCGCCATGATCCGAAGGCCCAAGGCACGTCTTTTGAGACGGTCAGCCCGGTATATCTCGCTTTGCGGGTTTTTAAGCCGTGGCAGATACTCTTCTTTGTATCGGTCGAGACATTCGCCAAGGGTGTAGCCCTCGGCCTCTTTGGTCGAGACAAATTGCCCCTTGGACATTTCGGTTTCAACGCCTTTTGCCCACTGTTCGGCCTCGGCCTTGGTGTCAAAGGTCTTGCACGTCGTGGGGTAGCCGCGCTTGCGAATCCGGGCCTCCCACTGGAGGTTTCCGCGCTTGCGAAATGTAGCCATTGCTCCACCTCTCTGTTGGAGCAAGTGGAGCAAAATTGGAGCAAAAAATCAATATGGAGGGGGATGGAGGGGCTAGGAAGCGCCGGCGAATCGGAAATTATTCAATGATGGCGGAAGCGTATAGGAGTCGAACCTACCGGACGCCTCTCGACGTCCCACTGGATTTGAAGTCCAGGCGCCACACCGGTGACGAAACGCTTCCGTCCAACTGTGCATGATAGTTGGTTTTGGGCTCAGGATCAAGCTGTTCGGCATGGTCGGTCACGAGAAGCCCGGGAGGCGCGATTGCGGGCCTTGGGACCGGCGACCTCACTGGGGAGCGGGCCCTTTGGGCGTTGCTCTTCCCGCTGTCGCCCGGGCGATGGCGGCCCTGAGGCGCTCCATGTCGATGGGCTTGGCAATGTAGTCGTCCATGCCTGCGGCGAGGAACTTCTCCCTGTCTCCGCTCATGGCGTAGGCTGTCACGGCGATGATGGGAGTGGCGGCCGCCGCCGCGTGTTCCGGCGACGTCCGAATGGCCCGCGTCACCTCCAGGCCGTCCATGCCTGGCATGAGGACGTCGAGCAGGATGCAGTCGAAACGCCGCTTGGCCAGTAGTTCGAGGACTTCCCGCCCGCTCGAGGCCGGGGTCACCGCGTAACCCGCCTTTTCCAGCATTTTTTGCGCGGCCAGAAGGTTGACGGCTTCGTCGTCCACGAGGAGCAGCCGCAAGGGGCCGGCATCGGCGAGGGCCGGGGCGGCTTCCTTGCCGGCCGCCGCCGGTGCGTCCGGCTTGAGGGGCAGGCAGCAATAGATGGTCGTGCCGCCGGTCTCGTGGTTGTCCACGGCGAGTTCCCCGCCCATGATGCGCACCAGGCGGCGCACGATAGAAAGCCCGAGCCCCGCCCCCTGCTGGGACCGCAAACGCGCTCCCTCGCCCTGGACGAAAGCCTCGAAGAGGTCCTCCAGCCGGTCGTCGGGAATGCCGATACCGGTGTCGTGCACGGCGATGAGCACGGAGAGGCGGCCGTCGGGGTAGCGCCCGGGCGTGGAGAGTTCCACTTGCACCGAACCTGCGCTCGTGAACTTGAGGGCGTTGCCGACCAGGTTGAAAAGGATCTGCCTGATGCGCGCCTCGTCGCCCAAAAGACGGCGCGGCACGCCGGGAGAAACGGTGAAATCCAGGCCGAGCCCCTTCTCCCGGGCCGTCAGGGAAAACACTTCCAGCATGGAGTCCTTGAGGTCGTCCACCTCGAAGGCCGCTTCCTGGAGGCTGAGCTTGCCGGCTTCGATGCGGGAGAGGTCCAGGATGTCGGAGAGCAGGGCGGTCAGGCGTCTGGTGGATTGCATGGCCGCGGCGACGTATTCCTGCTGCTCCGCATCGAGGGAGGTGGTCTGGATAAGCTGGAGCATGCCCATGACCCCGTTTATGGGCGTGCGGATGTCGTGGCTCATGTTGGCCAGGAATTCCGACTTGGCCAGGCTCGCGTCCTCGGCCGCGCGCTTGGCCTCGAGCAGCTCCAGCTCGGACTGCTTGCGTTGCGAGACGTCGGTGATGAGCAGCAGCAGGTGCGCGGTCTCGTCGCGGTAAAAGCGCACGAACTGCCACTCGAGCCATACCGTCCTGCCGAAGGTGGAAACGATGAGTCTTTCGCAATGCGAGGCGATGCCGGTCTCGAGCGTCGTCAGGGCGTCGTCCAGCATGCCCGATGCCCGCCACGTGGCCAGATTGCGGAAGTTCAGGCCCTGGATGGCCTCCTTGCTGCCGCCCACGATGCGGCCGAAGCTCTCGTTGACCGAAACGCACAGGCCGTCCTGCCGGTAGACCCCGATTCCAACCGGAGAAGCCTCGAGAATTGTTTCATTGAACTCGAGGAGCTGTTTGAGATCCGCCGTGCGCAGGGCGACCAGGTCTTCGAGCTGGCGCTGCTGCCGTCTGGCCGCGTTCCATTCGCGCCGCACCCGTCCGGCCAGAGCGCCGGTCAGCACGCCGATGCCGAGCACCGCCGCCAGGGTGCCCGCGCCGATGAGCCAGACCTGCCGCCGCCAGCCATCGAGCACCGCGGACTGCGGCATCGTCAGGCAGACCGAGAGCGGCAGGCCGGGCACCGGGCTCGCCACGCCGAGGTCCTCGCCGGGTTCCCGGCAGGGGAAGACGACGCGGCCGAGCAAGCTGGCGTCGAAGGGCGAGGTGCACAGGATCGGACCGTCGGCGCGTTGCAGCGTGATGCGCGACTGCGGCGGCAATTCCAGGGCACGGTACAGGTGCGTGAAGTAATCCATTTCCACCGCGGCCATGATTACGCCGCCGAAACCCCCGTCCGGCGCGGACAGCCGCCGGGACAGGCTGATCATCCAGTGGTTGTTGACGCGGTTTTGCAGCGGCGGGGAAATGAACAGGAAATTCTCCCCTGCCTGTTGCTGGACGCGGAAATACTCCCTGTCCTTCGCCGAAACGTCGGGAGTGGGATATTCCCGGGAATGGGCCAGCATCCAGCCGTCCGGGCCGAAGACGAGCAGGGCCTGGCCTTGCAGCAGGCCGTGGAAGCGCTCGCGAAGCAGCTTGTGCAGGGCGGCCTCAGAACCCGCTGTCCGAGGGTCGGACCGGAGGAGGGAAGCCGTTTCATTGAGGATGGCGTCAATGTCCTGAAAGGCCAAGGCCGTTTGCCCGGCCAGCACCAGGGAGAGGCGGTACAGTTCCTTGCGTGCCTGGCGCAGTTCGCTGGCCCGCAACACCCACAAGCCGACGACGCAACCCAGGATCAGGGCAATGGAAAGAATGCATCCCGGAAGCAGGATGAAAGCGCCTGGCTGCAGCTTTTTTTCACCAGACATGACCTTGCGCATCCTGTTCAGTTGGCCTGGATCTCATCAGTCAGCGGCATGCCGACACCGGCTGCCAGAAAATTCTTGTCCGCAAATGCATTCAAAGCAAAAGTCTGTCATATGGCCAAATAGAGAAAATATGAATTCGAGCAATATATCTCTATTGTATCGAGATGCTGCTGTCAATCAGCATTCCTTTTTTCTCAACCTCGAATTTTTATGCGTGTGCTGCCGTGAAACCCTCATCGTTGCGATCATAACGGTCGAGAACCGTGTGCGGCCGGTCCCTGAAACGAAGGGCGGACCTGCCGCCCGGTCCCGTATCGTGCCTGCCCCAAAAGCGCCCTGTCGGCGAGAACAGGCCGACTGGGCAGGCAACGGGTTTCATGGTATCTTGAAAGCACGGTCAGAAGCATGTCCTTGACACCGCAACCGAGGAAAAGACCCGCTCATGAGCATTCCGCCAATCGTGCGCAAGGCCGTGGTGCTCGGCATCGACGGCCTCGACCCGGGGCTATGCCGGACCATGATGGCCAGGGGCCGGCTGCCGCATCTGGCCAGACTCGCGGCCAAGGGCGTCTTCACCGCCCTGCACACGTCCAATCCGGCCCAAAGCCCGGTGGCCTGGACCTGTCTGGCCACGGGTGGCAATCCCGGCCGCCACGGCGTCTTCGACTTCATCGTGCGCGACGCCGGCTCCTACCTGCCCCGGTTGTCCCTGACCCGGCCCGGTCCCGGGGGACCAGCCGGCCCGCCCGCGCCAGCCTACGACGCCGCCACCTTCTTCGACGTGGCCGCCCGGGCCGGCCTGCCGGTGACGGCCGTGCGCTGGCCCGTGACCTATCCGCCGGCCTTCGCCGGGGCGAAGGTCCTCTCCGGCCTCGGCGCGCCGGACGTGAAGGGCCGCCTCGGCAATTACGCGAGCTACGTGGAGGAGAGCCCGGACGCCGCCGGCGGGCGCGGCCGGTTCGAGACGCTGCGCTTCGTCGACGGCCGGGCCGAGGCGGCGGTGGAAGGTCCCACGACCATGGTCGCCGGCAAGCGCGTCCCGGCCGTGTGCCGACTGGCGCTCACGCGCCGCGACGGCCGGCTCGGCTATGTCTGCGGCGGGGTCTCCGGGACGCTCTCGCCGGGCGACTGGTCGCCCTATCTGCGGCTCTCCTTCGACCTTGGCGACGGCCGGACCGTGACTGGCCTCACCCGCCTGTTCCTGCTGCGCCTCGATCCCCTGTCCCTCTACCTCGGCCCGGTCCAGGTCGATCCCGAAGCCCCGTGCCTGCCCGTGGCCGCGCCGCCGGGCTACGCCGCAAAACTGGCGAAGGCCCTGGGCGGCCCCTACAGCACCCTCGGCATGCCCGAGGAGACCAAGGGACTCACCGACGGCGTGGTGTCGGACGAGGCCTTCCTCTCTTTTTGCGACGACGTGACCCGCGAGCGCGAGGCCATGCTCGCCCACGAACTCGGCCGGTTCAAGGAAGGCCTGCTCTCCGTGGTCTTCGACACCTCGGACCGCATCCAGCACTGCTTCTGGCGGCTGCACGACCCGACCCATCCGCTCCACGACCCGGCGCTGGCCCGGCGGCTTGGGCCGGTGGTCGAGGACCACATGGCCCGCATGGACGCGGCGGTGGGGCTGGCCATGGAGGCGGCCGGCGAGGACACGGCCCTTTTCGTCTGCTCGGACCACGGATTTTGTTCTTACACCCGCTCGGTCAACCTCAACGCCTGGCTGGTCCGGGCCGGCTACATGAAGCTCTTCCCCCACGATCCGACAGACGCCGGGGAACTCTTCAAGCACGTGGACTGGTCGGGCACGCGGGCCTACGCCCTGGGCTTCGGCTCCATCTACTGCAACATCGCCGGCCGGGAGCGGCAGGGCATTGTACCGGACGGCGCGCCGGCCAGGGCGCTGGCCGGGGAGATCGCCGCGCGCCTTGGCGCCCTCGACGACGCGGGCGCCAAGGTGGTCGCCGCCGTGCACGGCCGGGAAGCGCTCTATGACGGGCCGTGCCTGGGCCAGGCCCCGGACCTCGTGGTGGGGCTTCGCCCGCCGTACCGGGTGGCCTGGACCTCGGCCATCGGCGGCGCGGACGGGGAGGCGCTCACGGACAACCGCCAGAAATGGTCCGGGGACCACTGCGTGGACGCGTCCTTCGTGCCGGGGACGCTGGTTTCCAATCTCCCCCTGGCCGCGCCCGGGGAAGGGGCGGCCCAAACGCGGCTGGCCGCCACGGTCCTCACTGCCCTGGGGCTTGCTCCCGCTCCCGGGATGGAGCCGGGATTGCCGCGAAAAGAGGGGGAATGACCGTCTTGACCTTTCGGACGAAGGGTTTATACTTTCCAAAACTAACTATTAGAAGGGGGCCGCCATGGCCGACATACTGGATGCCTGCGCCCGCGAACTGCTGGATGTGATGCCGCTGGTCATGCAGGATCTGCGGCGGACCATGCGCAGCCACAGCGCGCCGGACCTGCGCGTTCCCGAGCTGCGGACCCTGGCCTTTCTGCGCAACAACCCCGGCTCCAACCTCACCGATCTGGCGGAATACATCGGCGTCTCCCTGCCTTCCATGTCCAAGCTGGTGGATGCCTTGACGTTTCGGGTCTTCATCGACCGCAAGCCCGATCCCGGGGATCGTCGGCGGGTGCGCCTGTTCCTGACCGAGGAAGGCAGGGCCGTGCTCATGAAGGCCCGGGAGGCGGTCAAGGCCAATTTCGCCGCCAAGCTGTCCCGGCTCGATGCCGAGGAGCTGGCCAAGGTCGCCACGGGCCTCGGGTTCTTGCGCGGCCTGTTTACGGCCTCCGCTTCCCAGGACGCTCCGGCCCCGCGCGAGGCGTCCGGAGTCTGAGGTCCGGACCGCCCGTCGCCGGACGCCGCTTTTCGGTCCCCGTTATTGCCTGCCGACTCGGGACGCGAGGCCTTGGCCTCGCCCGTTTCCGGCAAAGGATGCTATTTCCCCATGGCGCAGCACACCAAGGACGCGTGGCGCGCGGGGTTGGGCCCGCGTTCGCGGCAGTCCCTCTCCCTGCTTGTCCGGTCATTTAGACATCGGAATTTCAGACTTTTTTTTACAGGCCAATTCATTTCCCTCATCGGCACCTGGATGCAGTCCGTGGCCGTGTCCTGGCTGGTCTACCGGCTCACGGGCTCGGCCATGGCCCTGGGGGCCGTCGGGTTCGTCACCCACCTGCCGGTCTTCGTGCTGGGGCTATGGGGCGGGTTCCTGGCCGACCGCCGCGACAAGCGCATGCTGCTGGTCGTCACCCAGGTCGCGGCCATGGTGCAGGCCCTGGCGCTGGCCATCCTGACCCTGAGCGGCGCGGCCACGGTCTGGCTGGTCGGCGGGCTGGCCATGATCCTTGGCGTGGTCAACGCCGTGGACATGCCCACGCGCCAGGCCTTCGTGGTGGAGATGGTGGGCAAGGAGGACCTGCACAACGCCATCGCCCTCAATTCCTCCATGTTCAACAGCGCCCGGGTGCTGGGGCCGGCCCTGGCCGGGATGCTCGTGGCCATCGTGGGCGAGGGCTGGTGCTTCCTGCTCAACGCCGCAAGCTACCTGGCCGTGATCGCGAGCTTGCTCCTCATGCGCCTGCCCGCCCAGACGGCGCGGCCGGCCAAGGAGCCAATGGGGGCGCACATCGCCGCCGGCCTGCGCCACGCCTGGAGCGACAGGTCCATGCGGGCCATCCTGGCCGGCCTTTGCCTGACGAGCCTTTTCGGCGCGTCGTTCATGATCCTCTTGCCGGTGATGGTGGATGCCGTGCTCGGGCACGGGGCCCAGGGCCTGGGCTTCGTCACGGCCGGCACGGGCCTTGGCAGCGTGGCCGCCGCGCTGACCCTCGCCATCCGAAGGGAAAGCCGGGGCCTTTGGCGGGTGCGCGTCCTGGCCGGGGTCGGCTTCGGCGTCGCCCTGGTGGCTTTCGGGCTTTCCCGCAACTTCTGGCTGTCCCTGGCCCTGTCGCCGCTGCTCGGCTTTTGCCTGATCCTTTTCTTCGCCGCCGCCAACACGTTGTTGCAGTTGAGAAGCCCGGACGCCTTGCGCGGCCGCGTCATGGCGCTGTATGCCATCACCCTGGTCGGCATGGCGCCCTTCGGCTCCCTTTTCGCCGGAACCGTGGGCAGCCTCGTCGGCGCGCCGGCGACCATGGTCCTTTCCGGCGTGATCTGCGCCCTGGGCGTGGCGGCCCTGGCCGTCGCCGTTCCCGAGGCCGAAACCGCTTCCCCGGCATCCTGAGGAGGACGTCATGCGTCAAGTTGCGCTTGGAAAAACCGGCATCATGGTCTCCGCCGTGGGCTTCGGCGGCATTCCCATCATCCGTCTGAACTTCGAGGAGGCGGCCGTGGTCCTGCGCCACGCCGTGGACCGGGGCGTCACCTTCTTCGACACGGCCAACCGCTACGCGGACAGCGAGGAGAAGATGGGCCGGGCCTTCGCCGGCATCCGCGACAAGGTGGTCATCGCCACCAAGACCGGCCAGCGCGGGGCCAAGGAAGCCATGGAGGAGCTGGAGCTTTCCCTCACGCGCCTCGGCACGGACCACATCGACCTCTACCAGCCCCACCAGGTGTCCAAGCCCGAGGAGTTCGACGCCCTGCTCGGGCCGGGCGGGGCCATGGAGGCTCTGGAAAAGGCCAAGGTCCAGGGCAAGATCCGCCATGTGGGCATCACCTCCCACAGCCTGGAGATGGCCCGCAAGCTCGTGGCCACGGGACTTTTCGCCACCATCCAGTTCCCCTACAACATCGTGGAGACCGAATCCGCGGCGCGGCTTTTTCCCGAGGCCAAGGCCGCCGGCATGGGCATCCTGGTCATGAAGCCCTTCGCCGGCGGCATGCTCGACGACGGCGACCTGGCCCTGCGCTTCCTGCGGCGCTCGGACGACCTCATCGCCCTGCCGGGCTGCGACACCGTCGCGCAGGTGGACCAGGCCGTGGCCGTCTACTCCGGGGAGAGCGTCTGGACCGAGGCCGACGAGGCCAAGGCGCAGGCCTACCGAGACGAGCTCGGCTCGCGCTTCTGCCGGCGCTGCGAATACTGCCAGCCCTGCCCGCAAGGGGTGAGCATCACCTACGCCATGATGTACCGGGTGGTGGCCAAGCGCATGTCCCCGGCCAAGGCGGTCAGGTTCGCCGGCGCGACGATGGAGACCGTGCGCGCGTGCGTGGACTGCGGCGAGTGCGCCACGCGCTGCCCCTACAACCTGCCCATCCCGGAGATGCTGCGCGAGCACCTGGAGATGTACGACAGCCACAAGGCCGCCCAGTGAGGCGCGGCCGGGGAGGCAGGCGCGTCCCGCCTCCCCGGCCGGCCACGGCGACCCGAGGAGGGACCATGGAAACGGCGAAGAGGCTTTGCCAGGCCCTGTGGCAGGGGCGGGCCGTGACGGTTTCGTCAGAGCCCGTGACGCTCAAGTCCGGGCGCGTGAGCCACGTCTACGTGTCGCTGCGCCATTTCGTCTGCGTCCCGGAGAACTTGGCCCTTCTCGGCGACGTGTTCGGGGAATGGCTCGGAGACGGCCGCGTCGGCCTCGGTACGGCGGCGAGCCTGCTGTCCCCGGTGCTGGCCGGGGCGTTCGCCGCCCGGTTCGGCCTGCCGCTTGCCCTTTACCGCGCCGACGGCTCGGAAAAGGGCCTGGCCGGGCAGGTGTTCGGCCGGCTTTCGGGCGAACCGGTGCGCCTCGTCGACGACGTGCTCACCTCCGGCGGCACAGCCCTGGCCGCCGCCCGGGCCTTTACGGAGCAGGGGGCCGGCGCGGTCTCGCTTTTCGTCTTCGTGGACAAGCGCCCGCGCTCGAAAAAGGCGGACTTTCCGCTGCCCGTGGCCGCGCCCCTGACGCTGGGGGAACTGCTGCGCCACGGCATCGAAACCGGCCATCTGACGGGCGGACAGGTCGCCCTGGCCGGCACGGAGCTGGATTTTCTGGAAAGCTAGCGGAGCTTCCCGGGGAGGCGGCGGACCTTGGGAAGATTCCCGAAGCGAGCCAAACCTGACGCGCCGGCAGGCGGCGGGAAGGGAATCGGCGCGTGGCCCCAGTGCCGCCGCGGCGCTGGCGGGTGTCGGCATCTGCAACCAAACAGGCCGGGACGTCTCCGGCGTCTCTCGGCGCGTCGTCGGCAGGGCGTCGGCCGCGAAGCAGGCGGTCGGCAGGGCACGTCTGGCGATGCCGCAAAAAAAAAGCGCGAGTCTCCTCGCGCTTTCAAGGGAAGCCGGACACCCGGCTTCAACCGTTACCGCTGCTTCCTTTCGGACCTGACGGGGTTGGCGGCGAAACCGCCGCCCGACTTCCCTAAATTTGTGGCGGAGAGGGAGGGATTTGAACCCTCGGTACCCGTCAAGGTACATACGATTTCCAATCGTACTCCTTCGGCCGCTCGGACACCTCTCCGCAAGAGCTCGTCTATCTATCCTAAACCCCTTGCCCAGGCAAGGAAAAAAAATCCGTCAGAACAGTTTTTTCCCGGTCAGCACCTCGTAGGCCGCGAGATACTTTTCGCGCGTCCTGGCCGCCACCTCCTCGGGCAGATGCGGCGCGGGCGGCTTTTTATCGAAGCCCACGGACGTCAGCCAGTCGCGCAGGTACTGCTTGTCGAAGCTCGGCTGGGACTTGCCCGGCGCGTAGCCCTCGGCCGGCCAGAAACGCGAGGAATCCGGGGTGAGCACCTCGTCGATGAGGATGAGCTCGTCGCCGAGCAGCCCGAACTCGAACTTGGTGTCGGCGATGATGATGCCGCGCTCCCGGGCGTAGTCCCGGGCTTTGGCGTACATGGCGAGGCTGACCGCCTCCACCTTGTCGCACAGCGCCTTGCCGATCATGTCCTTGGCCTTCTCCAGGGTGATGTTCTCGTCGTGGGCCCCCAGGTCGGCCTTGGTCGAGGGGGTGAACAGCGGCTCGGGCAAGATGTCCGACTCCACGAGCCCGGCCGGCAGGGCGTGGCCGCAGACCTTGCCCGTGGCCTGGTAGTCCTTGAGGCCCGAGCCGGTGAT
The DNA here is from genome assembly GCA_023390395.1 of Pseudomonadota bacterium. Classification (GTDB taxonomy): domain Bacteria; phylum Desulfobacterota; class Desulfovibrionia; order Desulfovibrionales; family Desulfovibrionaceae; genus Solidesulfovibrio. The sequence goes on from JAEWCY010000265.1 coordinate 19,136, forward strand.
GAAGCCGCGCACGATGCACTCGATGGGCAGCGGCTTGGCCTTCTTGGCCACCACGGCCCGGCCTTCGAGCATGTCCGCCCAGGGCGCGAGGCCGGCCGGAAAATCGGCCGTGCGCCTGGCCAGCAGGTGGTTGGGGATCATGTCCTTGAACATGTCCATCCAGAAAAGCGTGATCTGGTTCAGGATCACGCCCTTTTGCGGGATGGGGTCGGGCATGATGACGTCATAGGCCGAGATGCGGTCCGTGGTGACGATGAGCAGGCTCTCGGGAGAGAGTTCGTAGATGTCGCGGACCTTGCCCCGGGAGCGCAGGGGAAAGGCCTTGATGTCGGTTTCGGTCACGGCGTGCATGGGCGTTCCTCGCTTAAGCTTTCTTGAGCCGGCATTCCACGCTGCGGGCGTGGGCTTCCAGGTTTTCCAGCCGGGCCAGGCGGGCGATCTTCGCGCCGTGGGCGGACACGTAGCCCGGCGCGGCGGCGATGAGGCTGGTCTTCTTGGTGAACGTGGCCACGGACAGGGCCGAGGAGAAGCGGGCCGTGCCCATGGTCGGCAGGACATGGTTGGGGCCGGCGAAATAGTCGCCCACGGGCTCGGGGCAGTGGTGCCCCATGAAGACCGCCCCGGCGTGGCGCACCTTGCCGACCAGCGCCCAGGGATCGGCCACGCACAACTCGAAATGTTCCGGAGCGATGGCGTTTATCAGCGCCATGCCGACCTCGAGGTCCGGCACGGCGACGAGCGCCCCGAAACGGCCGAGCGACGTGGCGGCGATCTCGTTTCGCGGCAGCAGCGCCAACTGGCGCTTGAGTTCGTTGCACACTTCCTCGAGCAGGGCCGCGTCCGTGGACAGGCAGATGGCCGCGGCCATGGGATCGTGCTCGGCCTGGGACAGCATGTCCGCGGCCAGCCACTCGGGGTTGGCCGAGCCGTCGGCCAGGATGGCGATCTCGCTCGGGCCGGCGATCATGTCGATGCCGATGGTCCCGATGAGCAGGCGCTTGGCCGTGGTCACGTAGATGTTGCCCGGGCCGACCACCACGTCCACCGGGGCGATGGACGCCGTGCCGTAGGCCAGGGCGGCGATGGCCCAGGCGCTGCCCACGCGGTAGACTTCCTCGATGCCGCAGATGGCGGCGGCGGCCAGGATGTAGGGATTGAGCGACCCGTCCGCCCGGGGCGGGGACACGGCCACGATGCGGGGCACCCCGGCCACCTGCGCCGGGATGGCGTTCATGAGCAGGCTGGAAATGAGCGGCGTCTCGCCGCCTCTTCCGCCGGGCACGTAGCAGCCGGCCGCGTCCACCGGGGTGACGATCTGGCCGAGCATGGTGCCGTCCGGGGAGGGAACCCACCAGGAGTTCTCCTTCTGGGCGGCGTGGAAGGCGCGGATGTTGTCGGCCGCCTCGGCGATGACGGCCGCGTCGGCCTCGGGGATGGAGGCCAGCCCGGCGGCGATGTCGGCCGGGGCCACGCGCAGGCAGGCGGCGTCGAAGGTGGTGCAGTCGAAGCGGCTGGTGAAGTCCACCAGGGCCTCGTCGCCGCGCTGGCGCACGTCGGCCAGGATGCGCTCGACCTTCTGGGCGGCGTCCCCGGCCGCTTCCTCGCGGCCCGCGAGCATGGCGCGGATGGGCCCGAAATCCTCCGGACCGCGGACGGTGAAACTGGGGCAGGGCATACGGAATATCCTTGGGAAGGGCTGTTGCGGTGCTGCGACGAAAAGCGCGAAAAGCCTAGCCTCAAGCCGGGCAAATGTCGAGCCGGGCGCGCGGGCGGCCGTTGCCTCCGGGCCCGTGCGTCCGGCCTTAGTGTTAAAGTTCTTCTTGAGGTTTTTCGGGGTCGCCTTCCGCTGATCCAGCATCCACGGGACGATCGAGCTCCGCCCCCCCCCGTTCGGAAGTCGCTGAAAAGGGAGGGGAGGCGGGCAGGGCGCAACGCTCGCCGCCGCTTTTACGAGAGAGCAACGGCGCGATGGACTCCCCGGCGGCCAGGCGGCGCAGCATCTCCAGCTGCTCGGCCCGGCAGGCGGCCTGGCCGTCCACGGCCGCGGCCGTGACCTGCTTGAGGATGGCCGTGTAGCGCGGCCCGGGCTCGATGCCGAGCGCCTTGAGGTCGTTGCCCGTGATCTCCACCCGCTTGCCGCGCAGGGTGGTGAGGAAGAGCGACACGTACTTCTGGAGCGGCTCGCGGGGGTTTCTGGCCATGAGGAAGAGCGCGCCCTCCACGGGCAGGTGCTCGAGCAGGAAGTAGAGCTCGGAGAGCGCCCCCTTGTGGTACTCCCAGTTGAAAAGCCCCTGCGCCGTGTCGCGGATCTGCGCCCGCAGGCGCGAGATGTCCTCGGCCGTGCGCTTGGAGAAGTTGAGGCGCTTGCCGATGACGCCGAATTGCTGGGCGTCCATGCCCGAGCACAGCGCCAGGAAGTAGACCAGCCAGGGCTGGGGCGCGGGCTCGATGTAGAGCAGGCGGTACCAGTTGATGACGTTTTCCACCTCCATGAGCACCGCCTCCCGGGCCGGGGTCAGGGCGAGGAGGGGATGGATGGCGGGGAGCAGCTTGTATTCCTGCATGCGCCGTAGGCAGGCCAGGGGCGTTTTTTCCTCCAGGATCAGGCGCAGCTCGTGAAAGACGCGGCTGCCCGAGAGCTTGTGGAAGAAATTGTGGCGCACGGCGTTTTTGATCAGCCGGTCGGTCTGGCCGCCGAGGCGGAAGCCGAAGCGTTCGCTGAAACGGATGGCCCGCAGGATGCGGGTGGGGTCCTCGACGAAGCTCAAGGAGTGCAGCACCCGAAGCACCCGGTCCTTGATGTCGCGCTGGGCCCCGAAGAAGTCCACCAGGTCGCCGAAGCGCTCGGGCGAGAGGTGCACGGCCAGGGCGTTGACCGTGAAGTCCCGGCGGTAGAGGTCCATCTTGATGGAGGAGAGTTCCACGGTCGGCAGGGCGGCCGGGTATTCGTAGTATTCGAGCCGGGCCGTGGCCACGTCCACGCGCTGGCCGTCCGGCAGCACCACCACGGCGGTCTTGAACTTGGGGTGGGCCTTGTAGCGGCCGCCGAGCTCCCTGGCGAAGGCGGCGGCGAAGGCGATGCCGTCGCCCTCCACCACCAGGTCCACGTCGAAGTTGGGATGCTTGAGGAGCACGTCGCGCACGAAGCCGCCGACCACGTAGACGCCGTAGCCGAGGTCGTGCCCCAGGGTTCCGGCCTTTTTTAAAAGTTCAAGCAACGCTTGAGGAAGCCGTTCGCGCAGCAGGCCCCCGATGTTGCGGTCGCGCTTGCGCTCGGGCAGAAGCGACTCGGGAATCCGGGCCGGCTCCTTGACCAGGGTGTTGACCAGGTCCGTGCGCGTGACCACGCCCGAGAGCCGGCCGTTTTCCACCACCGGCACGAGCCGTTGCCGCCGGCCCAGGATGATCTCCATGACCGGGTAGAGGTCGGTCTCCGGCGTGACCACGGCCGGGTCGCGGATCATGTATTCGGACACCGGCACGTCGCCCAGGCCATGGTTGATGGCCTTGTCCATGATGTCGTGCTCGATGACGCCCACGCAGCGGCGGTTGCCCTTGCCCACGACCACGGGCAGGGCTTTGAGGCCGTAGCGGGTCATGATCTCCTCGGCCCGGCGCATGGTGGAGGTCTCCTCGATGGACACGGCCGGCTTGCTCATGAGCTGGCGCACGAGGATCTGCGGGTTGACCTGGGAATAGAGCAGGCCGAAGAGCTCCTCGCGCACTTGCGTCAGCGTGCGGTTTTTTATGGAGGCCGAGGCGGCGTAGGGGTGGCCGCCACCGCCGAGGGAGGCGCAGATCCTGCCCACGTCCACGTCCGGGCTGCGCGAGCGCGCCACCAGATGCACCCGGTCGTTCATAAGGCCGATGGCGAAGAGCACCCGCAGGTTCTCCATGTCCAGGAACTTGTGCACGAGCAGGGCGAAGTCGCCCACGTACTGGTCGCTGGTGGCCTCGGCGATGACCACCTCCACGCCGTTGATGTCGTGGGTCTGGGCCGACTCGATGAGCTGGCTCATGATGGTGATCTGCTCGGAGGAGAGCTCGCGCGTCATGAGGTCGGCGATGACGCCCACGTCCATGCCCCGCGAACGCAGCCAGGCGGCGGCGGCCAGGTCGTGCTCGGTGGTCGAGGCAAAGGTGAAGGAACCCGTGTCCTCGTAGATGCCGAGCCCCAGGATGGTGGCCTCGTCCGTGGTCAGGGGCAGGTCCTCGGCCATGATGCGTTCCATGAGGATGGCCGTGGTCGAGCCCCAGGGCTTCACCACGCTGGTGGCCGCCGGCACGTCCTCGTCCGTGTCCGGATGATGGTCGTAGCAGTGGACGACGAGGTCCTGGTTGGCGAAGACCGGCTCGATGTGCGGCACGCGGGAACGCTGGCGGGTGTCCACCAGGATCAGGGTGCGCACGCTTTCCGGATCGATGTCCTTGAAGTTCTTGAAGTTGAACAGATACGTCGCGCTTTGGATGAAGAAATGGCGCAGGTTTTTTTCCTGGCTGCCCGGAAAGATGAGCGTCGCGCCGGGGTAGAGCTTGCCGGCGGCGATGATGGCGGCAAGGCAGTCGAAGTCGGCGTTGGCGTGGCCGGTGATGATGACCGGGGCTTGTTGCAGCGGCGGTTTCGGAGGAAAGCTCATAGATAAAGTTCTACTTGAGGTTTTTGCGAAATTATCTTTACCCAAAGATAATTACGTCCATGCATATGTCTCCCCCCTTTCGGGAGGTCCAGGAGGGGCCGTCGCCCCTCCTGGCCGCCGGAGGCGCTTTCCATCCCCATCTTCATCCTTTTTCATCCTCGTCCGCCGGCTTGGACGTCGCGGATCGGGGGTGGTGGGCGCGGTGCACGGCCACGAGGCGGGCCGCCTGGACATGGGTGTAGATTTCCGTGGCGCTGATGTCGGCGTGGCCGAGCAGGATCTGCACGGTGCGCAGGTCGGCCCCGCCTTCGAGCAGGTGCGTGGCGAAGGAGTGGCGCAGGCTGTGGGGCGAAATGGTGTCCGGGATGCCGGCGGCCAGGGCGTGGCGCTTGATGCCCTTCCACACGGCCTGCCGGGTGAGGCCCTTGCCGGAGCGGTTGAGGAACACGAACTGCTCGCGCGGGTGAAAGGCCCCGCGGACGGTCTGGAGATACGTGGCGAGAAATTCCCGGGCCAGGGCGTGGATGGGGCTCAGGCGCTCCTTGGCCCCCTTGCCGAAGACGCGCAGGAGCCCGGCCTGGGCGTCGTAGTCTCCCAGGCGCAGGCCCACCAGTTCCGAGACGCGGAGCCCGGCGGCGTAGAGCAGCTCCAGCATGGTCCGGTCCCGGAACCCGAGCGGGGTGTCCGTGTCCGGCGCGGCCAGGAGCTTTTCGACCTGCTCCCTGGAGAGCACGTCCGGGAGCAGGCGCGGCAGCTTGGGGTTTTCGATCAGCGCCGCCGGGGATTCGGGCAGCCAGGACTCGTCCGCGGCAAAGGCGAAAAAGCCGCGCAGGGCCGAGAGGTGGCGGGCCAGGGAGCGGCTGGCCAGTCCCCGGGAACGCAGGTGCACCAGGTAGAGGAAGAGCGTGTCGTCGGTGACGCCTTCCAGGCGCGCGTCGTGGCTGTTTAAGAAAATTAAAAAGCTCGTGATGTCGGTGGAATAGGCGGCAATGGAATGCTCGGAGAGCCCCTTGGCCACGATCAGGTGTTCCAGGTAGCGTTCCACCCAGGGGTGGGTCGGGGCAGGGGGGGAAGACGTTTGTTCCGTGCTCATGGTGCGCGCGGCCGCCACACTGACACGATTCGCCCCGGGCTTCAACGCCGGCGCGCGGGGCGGCGGACGGCTTGACAGGGGCATTTGCTCGTCATTAGTGTCGTGCGCCCAAAGCCCGCAAGGGCGAGACTCGCCAAAGGAGCCCTCATCCATGACCGATTTTCCCATGGCCGATCGCCTGGCCGCGCTGCCTCCATATCTTTTCGCCGAAATCGACCGCGTCAAGGCCCAGGTCCGGGCCCGCGGCGTGGACATCATTTCGCTCGGCATCGGCGACCCCGACATGCCCACCCCGGACTTCATCGTCGAGGCCCTGTGCGAGGCGGCGAAAAAGCCGGCCAACCACCAGTACCCGGACTATGTGGGGCTGCTGGCCTTCCGCGCCGCCGTGGCCGACTGGTACAAGGCCCGCTTCGGCGTTTCCCTCGACCCCCAGTCCGAGGTGGTCAGCCTCATCGGCTCCAAGGAAGGCATCGCCCATTTCCCCCTGGCCTACGTCAACCCCGGCGACCTCGTGCTGGTGTGCCCGCCCAACTACCCGGTCTATCCCGTGGCCACGGGCTTTTGCGGCGGCGAGGTCCTGAACCTGCCGCTCCTTGAACAAAACGACTTCCTGCCCGACCTCGACGCCGTGACCGACGCGCAGTGGGCCCGGGCCAAGATGATCTTCGTCAACTACCCCAACAACCCCACCTCGGCCACGGCCCCGCGCTCCTTCTACGAGAAGCTGGTGGCCAAGGCCCGGGAAACGGACACCATCGTCGTCTCGGACGCCGCCTACACCGAGATGTACTACGACCCGGCCGACAAGCCCCTTTCCATCCTGGAGATCGACGGCGCGCGCGACGTGGCCATCGAGTTCCACTCCCTGTCCAAGACCTACAACATGACGGGCTGGCGCATCGGCATGGCCGTGGGCAACGCCGGCCTGGTCAAGGGCCTGGGCAAGATCAAGGAGAACGTGGATTCGGGCATCTTCCAGGCCGTGCAGGAGGCGGGAATCGCCGCCCTGCAGCAGGGCGAGCCCTACGCCGAGAAGTTTCGGGCCGTGTACAAGGAGCGCCGCGACGTGGCCGTGGCCGCCCTGTCCAAGATGGGCATCGCTTGCCGCACGCCCAAGGCCTCCTTCTACCTCTGGTGCAAGGTGCCGGCCGGCCAGACCTCGGCCGCCTTCGTCACCCGCGTGCTCCAGGAGACGGGCGTGGTGGTCACGCCGGGCAACGGCTTCGGCGCGCCCGGGGAAGGCTATTTCCGCATCGCCATGACGGTGCCCGTGGCCCGCATGGAGGAGGCGCTGTCTCGCATCGCCAGCAAGGTCTAGGGCGCACCTTAAAAAATACGACAGTATTTTTTAAGAAGAAGAGAATTCGTCAGGCAAGTTGTCTGTGAAATATGCGGGCACGCATTTCGCGGACGCGACATCGGTAATGGCCTACCTGGGACTCGGGTCCAACCTCGGGGACAGGCAGGCCACGCTTCGCGCCGCCCGCGAGCGCCTCGGCGCGCTCGCGGGGACGCGGCTCGTCGCCGCGAGCCCCGTCTACGAGACCCCGCCTTGGGGCGACGCCGACCAGCCGCGTTACCTGAACCAGGTCGTGGCCCTGGAACTGGGGCCGGGCTGGTCGCCCGGACGGCTGCTCGCCGCCCTTGGGGAAATCGAGGCGGCGCTGGGGCGGGTGCGCACGGACAGGCGCTACGGGCCGCGCACCCTCGACCTCGACATCCTGCTCTACGGGGACCGGCGCATCGACGAGCCGGACCTGATCGTGCCCCATCCCCGACTGCGCCAGCGCGCCTTCGTCCTGGTCCCCCTGGCCGACATCGCGCCCGACCGCCCGATCCCGGACGGGCAGGGCGGGACCGTGGCCGAGGCCCTTTCGAAAATTCCTTTCAAAATCTCCGGAAATAGCCTAGAAACCAGCGATTGACAGCCTCCGCAAGGGAGAAGGAAGCAATTATGTACCGTTGGCTCATACTGATCGTGGCGGCCTTCATTTTATACAAGCTTTTCATGGGCGACCGGGGCCGCAAGAAGGACAAGGAAGCCGAAACGAAAAAGCGCATGGCCGCCACCGGCGAGATGGTCAAGGACCCCGTGTGCGGCACCTACGTGCCGGCCGACGCCGACATCCGCGCCCGCGACGGCGACAAGGTCTACGCCTTTTGCAGCTACGAATGCCGCGACGCCTTCGTCAAGCGCCTGGAAGCCACCCGCACCCAGCAGTCCGTGGAGCACGCCAAGGAAGGGGAGCACGCCGGGAGCGATCGGGCCTAGCCTGGGCTGCCCGCATCGAGCCCTTTCGGGAGGCGGCGTTTGTTTCGCGACCGTCGCCTTTTTTCGTTCACCCCGTCCTCGAAAGGCCGGAGCCGGGTGCGCCCGGAGCCGTTCGTGACGCCCATGCCCCAGCCGACCACACCGCCCGCGGCCGCGAAGCCGACCGCCACGCCCTGGCCCTGGCGCCTGACGCTGTGGGCCATCCTCGTCCTGGCCGCCTGGGTGCGCCTGTACCACCTGGGCGTGCCGTCCATGTGGTGGGACGAGATCCTCGTGCCGCTGACGGCCCGGTTGCCGGTCGCCTACATCCTCGACTTCGCCCGCCACTGCGAGATGCATCCGCCGCTCTACCATCTCTTCATCAAGCTGGTGGAAGCGGCCGGCACGTCGGATTTCGCCCTGCGCCTGCCCTCGGCCGTGTGCGGGCTGGCCGCGGTCTACGCCTGCTGGCGGCTTTTTTCCGACCTCTACGACCGGCCCACCGGCCTGGTCGCGGCCGGATTCCTGGCCGGCAGCGCCATGCAGGTCTGGCACGTGCGCCAGGTGCGGCCCTACGCCATCCTGACGCTGCTCTTCATCTTCTCCCTGTACTTCCTGCTGCGGTTTTTGCGCCGGCCCCAGTGGGGCGACCTGTGGCGGCTTGCCGCCGTCAACGCCGTGCTTTTCCTCCTGCACTACTTCACCTTTCAGATCGCCCTCGCCGAGGGCGTGGTACTCCTGCTGTCCTGGCGGCCGGGCGGGCGGGGCACGACCACCGGGCAGCTGGCCGCCTTCGCCGGGGCCACTCTGGCCGTGGCCGCGCCGGTCTTTTTCTTCTTCTTTCTGCCGAGCCAGACCACGCTGTCGATTTTTTCCGACAAGGCCGGCTTCGCCGCCATCGGCCGGCTGATCGCCGAATACGCGGCCATGGTGCTGTGGAGCCACGACGACGCGGCCATGCGCCTGGCCATGGGCGCGCTGGTCCTGGCCGGAGTCGTGGCCATGGCCAGGCGCGCTCCCCGGGAGCTGGCCGCCTGCCTGCTGCTGGTCGTCGTGCCGGCGGCCGTGCTTTTTTGCATGCGCAAGACCGCCTACTTCTCGCCGCGCCATTTCCTGTACATGACCGTGCCGGCGGCGCTCTTCGCCGGCCAGGCCGCCCGGCTCCTGCCCCGGCGGTGGCTGGCTCTGCCCCTGGCCCTGGCCCTGGCCGCCCTCGGGGCGGCGGGCGTCTTTTTCGGCCATCCCGAGGCCTACTACGAGGCCACGAGCTACCGCCACCCGGTCTTCGTCACGGACTTCAAGCCCATGGCCCGGGAACTGGCCTGGCGGCTGCGCCCCGGCCAGGTGGTGGCCTCCTCGGACCCGGGCACGGTCAACGCCGTGTCCTGGTACCTGGACCGGTTCACCTCGGAAAACCCCTTCAAGGTCCAGCGCCTGGACGTTTCTTCGGGCGACTACGCCCTCGCCTTTTTCGCGCCGTTTAATACCTGGGGGCACCTGGGAAAGACCGAGGCCGAGTTCGCCGCCGCCGTGGGGCCCATCGACAAGGTCGAGCAGGTGCGAAACGCCAGGCTCTACGAGCTTCCCATCCGCCGCGAGCCCGCGCCGGTCGTCGACGCCGTGCCGTTTCATCTGCGCCGCCGGGCGGCCTTTCCCGATTTCTACCGCCAAGTGGCGTCCTTTGACCGGATGACCGTCAACCCCTACTGGGGCGGCGAGGCCCTGGCCACGGAGAACGGCCGGCCGGCCAGCCTCGAATACCGCCTGGAAAACGCCGCCGGCGACGCGCCCCAGTTGCTCCAGTGGGTGATCGAGTACAAAAACGAGGGAAAGGACAGCACCATGGCCTTTTCCGCGGTCTTCGACGACGAGGAGCCGGCGCCGCTTTTCACTTCAACGGGCCCGGACCCGGCCGGCAGCCGGACGGTGAACATCGTGCGCGAGCGGCCCTACAAGCGGCTGGCCCTGCGCCTGACAACCGTGTGCGCGCCCTACACGGCCCGCTACCCGGGCGGCAACCTCGAAACCGCCGCCTTCAGGGGCTTCGACCTCGAAATCGTGCCCACGGGCCTTTTCGACTCCCCGGGACTGGCTGTGCGCGAGGAGGGACTCGGCAAGATCGAGCACAACGAGGCCAACCTCTGGCGCTGGGGCCTTGGCCCCAAAAGCGAGCTGCGCTTCGAGCTGCCTCGCGAGGGCCGCTACGTCCTCGAATGCGACTTCGCCAACGTCATCCCGGGCCAGAGCCTGGCCGTGGCCGCCAACGGCGAGGTGCTCGCCGTCGTGAGCGACATGGCCGCCGGCGCCGTCAAAACCTTGCGCCTGCCCGTAAGCGGCCGCAAGGGCGTAAACGCCGTGGCCCTGGCCTACGGCGACTGGAACCAGGGCAGGACGTCGTTCGCGCCCACGGACCTGCGGACCATGGCGCTTTTCTTCCGCAAGCTGCGGCTCGTGCCGGCCCCCTGACGGGGTTGCCGCAGGGTCCTATATCGGGCTAGGGCGTTTCCCGAAAAGGAAGCAGGACAAGGCATGGCGCACAAGACCCGCATCGTGGACGTGGCGATCAACGTCTTCGGCAAGCCGGCGCAGACGGCCCTGACGCTTTTGTCCCTGCTGGCCGAGAGCGGCCGGTTCATCGACAAGATCTACTTCATCGAAGAGCCGGACATGGTCAATTCGCTCTTCGCCCACGCCGACCTCATGGCGCTTCTGGGCGACCGGCTCGTCCATTTCCGGCCGCGCCACATGAACTGGCGCTACCCCGTGGACGCCGCCCGCCTGGGCGACGAGGCCTACCGCCACAGCCTGCGCTACCAGTACGCCTTGGAGCGCACGGACAAGAACTACCTGCTCCTCGTGCACAACGACTGCGAATTCATCGGCGACGCCGTGGGCCTGCTCCTCGGCAGCCTCGGCGACCATGCCGGCGTGGGCGAGGTGGGGCAGTGCTGGCTGTGCCCGGCCAAATACCTCGGCCATTGCGGCCCCGGGCGCTACCTGGACTACCGGCCCGATTTCCAGACCCTGCGCGGGCTCTACGAAACCCTGGACCCGGCCATCTACCGGCGGCGCTACACCGAGGAGCCGACCCGGGAGCTCGTCGAGCATCCCTGGCCCCTGCCGGAATGCCGGCTCAACGAATACTGCTGCCTGCTCAACATGGCCAAGGTCCGGCCGGCCACCTGCCCAAAAGGCCCGGCCCGGCCCTTCGGGGCCTACGTGGACGTGGGCAACCCCGAGACCGGGCAGGGCGTCCTCGACATCGGCGTGGCCTGGTTCGGGGACATGGTCCGCCAGGGGCACACGTTCGGCCATGTGCCGCTGGCCCCCTGCCTGCGCCACGTGGTCGGCGGGCACAAGGCCCTGTTCGCCCCGGAACTCTACGTCGAACGGGAGGAGCAGGCGCTCTCTGTCATCAACGCCCGCTTCGGCGGCCTGCCGTCGGTCAACAAGGAAGGGAAGTGATGCCGCTTTTCACCATAAGCGAGGCCTGCACCGGCTGCGGCCTGTGCGTGGCCGCCTGTCCGGCGAGCCTCGTGCGCCAGGCGAAGGAAGGGGACCGGCCCGAACCGCTGGCCGGCCGCGAAGCCCACTGCATCCGCTGCGGCCACTGCGTGGTCGCCTGCCCCACCGGGGCCTTCGTCAACGAACTGCTCCCGGCCGGGGATTTCGAGCCCATCGACCGCAAGCGGCTGCCGGATTTCGCCGGCCTGCGCCACCTGCTCATGAGCCGGCGCTCCTGCCGCAACTACGACCCCGCCCCCCTGTCCCGCGAGGAAATCCTCAAGCTCATCGAGGCCGTGCGCCATGCCCCCACCGGCCACAACGCCCGGGATGTCGGCTACGTGGTCGTGGACGGCCCGGCGCGCATGGACGTGGCCCGTCGCGGCGTACTCGACTGGATCGGGCAGGAGGTCGCGGCCAAAAGCGACCGGGCCGGGGACCTGCACCTGGCCGGCGCGGCCCGGGCGGCGGCCAAGGGCAAGGACGTCATCTTTCGCGGCGCGCCCCATGTGGTCGTGGCCCACGCCCCGGACGCCGGCATCACCCCGGCCCTGGACGCGGCCATCGCCGGGGCGTGGCTGGAGATCGCCGCCGCGGCCGCCGGCTACGGGGCCTGCTGGTGCGGCTACCTCGTCTTCGCCCTGGACGCCCATCCGCCCCTGGGGGGCATGCTCGGCATCCCGGAAGGGCGCAAGGGCTACGCCGCCTTGCTGCTTGGCCGCCGCGCGGCCCGGCCCCTGGCCATCCCGCCCCGGGACATGCCGGCGGTGACGTTTTTTTGAGGAGAGGACAGGGAAGGGGAGGATGCGATGCCTCCGGCGGCCGGGGGGCATGATGCCCCCCGGACCCCCTCGACGGGGTGGTTGGGGGAGATGCGGGAACGTCGGGCGGCGGAGCGTCGGTCGGTGTGGTCGGGGAATTGGCCCGGACCCGCAGGCCGCAAAGCCGGCCAGCACGTCCGGGCCAATTCCCCGACCACGGGCGCCAGCGGCGAAGCGCCGCATTTCAAGAAGAGCTAGATCAATAACTACTTGTTTTTATTGTTTTTCTTCTTCATCTTCCGGGTAGACGGCTTCCAGGGACGCCCGGAAGGCGGCGAAGCGGCCTTCGCGGATGGCCTGGCGGGCGCGCTCCATCATTTGGGAGAAAAACGTCAGGTTGTGCAAGGTGTTGAGCCGGTACGACAAAAGTTCCTTGGCGATGTAGAGATGGCGCAGGTAGGCCTTGGAAAAAGTCCGGCAGGCGTAGCAGGGGCAGTCGGGATCGAGGGGGGAATCGTCCTCGCGGTATTCGGCCCGCTTGATGTTGACCTTGCCCTTGGTGGTGAAAAGCGTGCCGTTTCGGGCGTTTCGCGTGGGCAGCACGCAGTCGAACATGTCGATGCCGGCGGCCATGCCGGCGAGCAGGTCGCGCGGCGCACCCACGCCCATGAGGTAGCGGGGCTTGCCGGCCGGGAGCAGGGGGGCGGCGTCGCCCAGGATGTCGTACATCTCGGCCCGGCTCTCGCCCACGGACAGCCCGCCCAGGGCGTAGCCCTCGAAGTCCAGGTCGATGAGCTGCCGGGCGCTTTCGGCGCGCAGGTCCTTGAAGAAGCCGCCCTGGACGATGCCGAAGAGCAGTTGCCCCCGGTCGCCGGCCGGATGGGACTGCCGGCAGCGCGCCGCCCAGCGGGTGGTCAGGCCCAGGGATTTCTCCGTGTAGGCCCGGTCCGCGCCGTAGGGCACGCATTCGTCCAGCACCATCATGACGTCGGAGCCCAGGTTGCGCTGGATGGAGACGACTTTTTCCGGCGAAAAAAGGTGCTTGGAGCCGTCGATATGCGAGGAGAAGGTCACGCCTTCCTCGGTGATGCGGCGAAGTCCCGACAGGCTGAAGACCTGGAAGCCGCCGGAATCGGTCAATATCGGCCCGTCCCAGCCCATGAAGCGGTGCAGGCCGCCGAGCCTGGCCACCAGCTCGTCGCCCGGGCGCAGGTAGAGGTGGTAGGTGTTGCCGAGGATGATCTGCGCCTTGATGTCGCGCAGATCCGTGGGGCACAGGCTTTTGACCGTGCCCTGGGTGCCCACGGGCATGAAGACGGGGGTGTCGATCTCGCCGTGGGCCGTGGTCAGCCGTCCGGTCCTGGCCGAGCCGTCGCCGGGGCCGAGGACAAAAGTTCCTGGTACGTTCATGTGCCATGATATAAGCAATTTTTCCCCGGGACTCAACGCTTCCCAAAGGAGCCTCCATGTCCGAATCCGAAAGCCTTGACGTGTACCGCCGCCGCCTGGCCGTGGCTCGGGGCGATGCCCCGGCCGACCTGCTGGTCCGAAACGCCCGCGTGCTCAACGTCCTGTCCGGCGAGATCCACACGGCCGACGTGGCCGTGGCCGAGGGCGTGGTGGTCGGCTTTTCCGGCCGCGAGGCCCGGCGCGTGTTCGAGGCCGACGGGCGCTACCTGTGCCCGGGATTCATCGACGGCCACATCCACATCGAATCGACGCTCCTTTCGCCGCCGGTCTTCGCCCAGGCCGTGGCTCCCCACGGCACCTGCGCCGTCGTCAGCGACCCCCACGAGATCGCCAACGTGCTGGGGCTTTCCGGCATCGAGTACATGCTGGCCTGCAGCCGCGACCTGCCCGTGACCTGCTATTTCATGATGCCCTCGTGCGTGCCGGCCACGACCATGGCCACCTCCGGGGCGCGGCTCGGGGCCGTGGACGTGGCGGCCATGCTCGCGCGCTATCCCGACCGCATCCTGGGCCTGGCCGAGGTCATGAACTATCCCGGCGTGGTGGCCGGCGACGAGGACATGCTGCGCAAGCTGCGCGCCGCCGAGGGCAAGGTCGTGGACGGCCACGCCCCGGGCCTGACCGGCCGGGCGCTCGACGCCTACGTCACGGCCGGGCCGGGCTCGGACCACGAGTGCACGGAGCTGGAGGAAGCCCGGGAGAAGCTGCGCCGGGGCCTGCACGTCATGATCCGCCAGGGCAGCACCGAGCAGAATCTGGACACGCTCGTCGAGCTGGTCACGGCGGAGAACAGCGCCCAGTTTTCGCTCGTCAGCGACGACCGCGACCCGGTGGACCTGAGCCGGGAAGGGCACCTCAACGCCCTGGTGCGCCAGGCCGTGGCGAGGGGCGTGCCGCCCCTTCGGGCCGTGGCCATGGCCTCCATCAATCCGGCCCGCTATTTCGGCCTGCGTCGCCGGGGGGCGGTGGCCCCGGGCTTTAGGGCGGACTTCATGCTCGTGGACGACTTGTCCTCCTTCGCCATTTCCGACGTCTTCCTGGCCGGCAAGCACCTTGGCGACTGGGAGTTCGCCGACCATTCGTGCCTGACGCCGCCCCGGGCCATGCGCGTCGGCGGCGAGCTGACCGAGGCCGGGCTGGCCATCCCGGCGAGCGGGGCGCGCCACCGCGTCATCGCCCTTGTCCCGGGCCAGATCGTCACCGAGGAGCGCGTGGTCGACGCCTGCGTGCGCGACGGCCTGGCCGTGGCCGACCCGTCCCGCGACATCGCCAAGCTGGCGGTCATCGAGCGCCACAAGGCCACGGGCAACCTGGGCCTGGGCTTCGTTACCGGCCTCAAGCTCAAGCGCGGGGCCGTGGCCGGCACGGTGGCCCACGACGCCCACAACCTGATCGTGGCCGGGGTGAGCGACGCGGACATGGCCCTGGCGGCCCGCACGCTCATGGTGTCGGGCGGCGGTTTCGCCGTGGTCGCGGACGGCAAGGTGCTCGCCCAGGTGCGCCTGCCCGTGGCCGGGCTCATGAGCGACGCGCCGCTGGAGGTGGTCACGGCGCAGCTCGCGGCCCTGGGCGAGGCCTACCGGCAGGTGTCGGAAAACGCGCCGGACGCGCCGGCCCATCCGTTCATGGCCATGTCCTTTCTGTCCCTGGAGGTGATCCCGTCGCTCAAGCTCACGGACCAGGGGCTCTTCGACGTCGTGACCTTTTCCCGGGTCGGCTTGTTCGTGTAAGCCCCGGCAAGCGGAATAAGACGGATTGTAATACATTATGTATTTCAATTTATATCGTACAATGACGCCAAAACGATGACCTCCTCAGGCTGAAGGGACGTCGCGGCGACGCAATCGGGCCAATCGGGCAGGAAATCTCTTCAATATGCTGTTATATAACGGATATTAAAAACAAGTTGATTGGCCATTGTTTCGGCTGCACGGCCGGGACATCGAGGCGGACGTGCTGGCCCATGGCCCCGGTCGTTGCTCCTGGAGCGCATTGTCGCGGTGAAATCCGCCGACGGCTGCCGGTGCGGCGAGACGAATCCCTCGAGACGCTGATGCCTGCCGGAAGTCCGCCAGGTGGCGGAGAGCTGGCTGCGACGTCACGGCGTTTTCCCTGATTTTTCCTGACGGCATGGGCATTGTCCAAGGCGGCGGGGCCTGGGGCAGGTGTCAGGCCGCACCTTGCTTGTCCTTGTTTTTGTCCCATAATGTAAATTATGTTAACTTTACTCCGTCCGTCCTTGTCTCAAACCGGAAAATTCTGCCCCACGCGCCGATCGGCTTCCGGGTGATGCCTGTCTCGTCCTGAATTGAAACCCCGTGTCGAGACGCCCCCGCTTGTAGGACTCGCCAGGGAGTTCCTGCCGCTGGAGTTCGCCAAGGTCGCGGCGACTCCGAACGATCTAAACGGATTCCACGCCGCGAATTCCTGGGGCTTGACCGAACCACCGTGCACCGTCCGCCAACCCTCAATCCGCTTCGACATCACTGAACCATCTGTTATTTCAAGTTATTACTTAACCATGCGACAGCAATAAAAAAAGCCCGGTCGCCCGGGCTTTGGAATGCTGCGTACGGCAAGGCTTTGGCCGGCGGCCTAGGCCTTGTCCTTTTTCCTGGCCCCGTCCAAGGTATGGCGGTCCTTGGCCGAAAGCACGGTCTTGCGCAGGCGAAGCGACATCGGCGTCACCTCCACCATCTCGTCCTCGCGCACGAAGTGCAACGCCCGCTCCAGGGTCATGGGCAGGACCGGCGACAGGATGACGTTCTCGTCCTTGCCCGAGGCCCGCATGTTGGTGAGCTTTTTTTCCTTGCACGGGTTGACGTTGATGTCGTTGTCCCGGTTGTGCTCGCCCACGATCATGCCTTCGTAGACCGGTTCGCCGGGCGTGATGAAAAGACGGCCGCGCGGCTCCAGGTTGAAAAGCGCGTACGGCACGCCGACGCCTTCGCGGTCGCACACGATGGAGCCCGTGAAACGGCTGGGGAAATCGCCCCGGTATTCCTCGTAGCCTTCCAGGGACGAGTTCATGATGCCCGTGCCCTTGGTGTCGGTGAGGAATTCGTCGCGATAGCCGATAAGGCCCCGGGACGGAATGGAAAATTCCAGCCGCACCCGGCCCGAGCCGTGGTTGACCAGGTTCAGCATGCGGCCCTTGCGGATGGAGAGCTTTTCCGTGACCACGCCGACGAAAGCTTCGTCGCAGTCGATGAAGAGGTGCTCGATGGGCTCCTTCTTCACCCCCCCTTCCGTCTTGAAGATGACCTCCGGCCGCCCCACCGACAGCTCGAAGCCTTCCCGGCGCATGGTCTCGACCAGGATGGCCATCTGAAATTCGCCCCGGCCCTTGACCGTGAAGCTGTCCTTGTCCTCGGTCTCCTCCACGCGGATGGCCACGTTGCGCAGCGTCTCCTTGTAGAGCCGCTCGCGCAGCTTGGCCGACTGCACGAACTTGCCCTCGCGGCCGGCGAAAGGCGAGGAATTGATGGCGAAGCGCATGGCGACGGTGGGCTCGTCCACGTGGATGCGCGGCAGGGCCTTGGGCGCGTCGGCCGTGCAGATGGTGTCGCCGATGGTCACTTCCTCGACCCCGGAGAGCACGATGATGTCGCCGGGCTCGGCCTCCTCGGTCTCGGTCAGGCTCGGGCCCTGGTAGACCTGCAGCTTGGAGACGCGAAGGGGCTTGGCCGCCCCGCTCTCGTCGATGCGCACCAGCGTCTGGTTGATGCGCGCCGTGCCCGAGATGACCCGGCCCACGGCCAGCCGGCCCAGGAAGTCGGAGTAGCCGAGGTCGGAGACCAGCATGCGGAAGGGCTCGTCCGGATCGTGGGACGGGGCCGGAATCGTGGACAGGATGCGCGTGAAAAGGGGGTGGAGATCTTTGCCCTCGCCTTCCAGGGTCTCCTTGGCCAGCCCTTCGCGGCCGATGGCGTAGAGCACGGGAAATTCGAGCTGCTCTTCCGAGGCGTCGAGGTCGATGAACAGGTCGTAGATTTCGTTTAAGACTTCCTCGGTGCGCGCGTCCTTGCTGTCGATCTTGTTGACCACGACGATGACCGGCAGGCCCCGGTCCAGGGTCTTTTTCAGCACGAACCGGGTCTGGGGCAACGGCCCTTCGGAAGAATCGACCAGAAGCACCGCGCCGTCCACCATGGACAGCGCCCGTTCCACCTCGCCGCCGAAATCGGCGTGGCCGGGGGTGTCGATGATGTTGATCTTGACGCCGCCCGAGATGACGGCGCAGTTTTTGGCCGCGATGGTGATGCCGCGCTCGCGCTCGAGGTCCATGCTGTCCATGATACGGTCCGCGACTTCCTGGTTCTGGCGGAACAGGCCGCTTTGACGGAACATGTGGTCCACGAGGGTGGTCTTGCCGTGGTCGACGTGGGCGATGATGGCGATGTTGCGCAGCGATTCGTTCTTGATCTTCTGGCTCATGGGGGTTCCTTGCAAAAGACGTTGCCGGCGCGGAGCGAACGCCGACGCCGGGGCGGGGACATACCGTAACGGGCGACGTTAGGCAATCGGCAGGGTGAACGTAAAGGTGCTGCCCGCTGCGGGCTTTGATACGAAGAAAATGCGACCGCCGTGTGACTCCACGATATGTTTGCAGATGGGAAGCCCAAGTCCCGTGCCCTTGGGCTTGTTGGTCAGCGTGACGCCTATCTGGTTGAATTTCTCGAACACCTTGTGCTGCTCGGACTCGGGAATGCCGATGCCGGTATCCGTCACTTCGATCACCACGTAATGCCCATCGGTCCGTGCCCGGCAGGTGACCGAGCCGCGCTCCGTGAATTTGAGCGCATTTGACACGAGGTTGACCAGCACCTGGATGATGCGGTCGCGGTCGCCCATGACCTCGGGCAGACGGCCCTCGATGCAGGTCTTGAGGGCGACCTGGTTGTTGGCGGCAAGCAACCCCGCCGAGGCGGACATGACCCGGCGCACCACTTCGGCGGGATCCACGCGCTCGCGCTTGAACTCCATCCTGCCCGCCTCGAGCTTGGCCAGGTCCAGCACGTCGTTGATGAGGTGTTTGAGGCGTTCGCCCTCCGAAACGATGATGCGCAGGTTGTCCATGACTTGAGCGGCTTGCCGCCGCCGGCGCGGATCGTCGTCGAGGAGCTTTGCGAACAGTTCCTCCAGGCGCTTTTCGATAATGACCGCGAATCCCAGCACCGAGGTGAGCGGCGTGCGGATCTCGTGGGACACCATGGACAGGAATTCGGATTTGGCCCGGTTGGCGGCCTCCGCCGCCTCCTCGGCCCGTTTGCGGATCGTCACCTCGTGGGTGAGGCGTTCGTTGGCCCGGGTCAGTTCGCCCGTGCGCCCGGCCACCCGCTGTTCCAATTCGTCCTGGTAGCTTTGCAGGGTCTGCTCCGCCTTCTTGCGCACGGTGACGTCCTGCAACGATCCGTCGTAACGGTCGGCGTCGCCGGCGGCGTCGCGGATGCGCCGCGCGTTGATGAGTCCCCAGATCAGCCCGCCGGACTTGGTGCGCAGCTCGATCTCGAGGTTTTTGACTTCACCATAGCGGCCGAGCTCGGTCCGGATGCGCTGGCGCGCCTCCTCCTTGTCCACCACTTCTTCGACGACATTCTTGATGTGGCGCATGAGGTCGCGCGCCGAGGCATAGCCGAGAATGGAGGCCATGGCCGGGTTGGCGCTGACCAGGCGCCCTTCGGTGGAGGATTGGAAAATGCCTTCGGCGGCGTTTTCCACGATGCTGCGGTACTTCTCCTCGGCCCGCTTGAGCGCCAGTTCGTTTTTTTTGCGTTCGGTCACATCCCGGGCCACGATAACGGCGATGGAGCCAGCCTCGCCGCTGGCCAGGCGGAACGTGATCTCCACGGACAGCCCCCCTCCCCGGTTGCCCGGGCGAGGCAGGGTCGTTTCCATGCGACCTGCCGCGAAATCGCCGGAAAAAAGCCCGCGTAGGTGCTCCACGGCTTCCGCCGGCCAAAATTCGGCGAAAAGCCGCCCGACAAGCTCCTCGCTCCGCCTGCCGAGCATCGCCCCGGCCGCGCCGGCCGCGTCCGTGATGCGGCCCGTGTCGGCGTCCACCAGGAAAATGCCCTCCCCGGTCTGATCGAGCAGGGAGCGGAAGCGCTCCAGCTCGTCGAGCCGGCGCTTGAGCTCCGGGTAATAGCTCTTGCTGACGGACTGTTCGCCGAAACCGAGCAGGCGGGCCCGGCGGGCGTCGGCGTCAGGAGCCGGATCGCCTGGCTTGTTCATATATCGATTCGATCTCGCCGACGGTCGGCTGTCTGGGGTTGGTCAACAGGCAGGGATCGCCCATGGCGTTTCGGGCCAGGGCGGCGATATCCGAGGCGGCCACCCCGATATCGGCCAGTCCCTGGGTCACGCCAAGCTCCGCCTTGAATGCGGCAATGGCCGCGAGCACGGCTTCCTTCCGCTTCACCGGCGGGGCATCGTCAGGAAAATCCGCGCCGAGCAGCCGGCCGAGCGTCGCGTAGCGGTCGGGCACGGCGTCGTAATTGTATCGGACGACATGGTCAAGCAAAATGGCGTTGCAAAGGCCGTGCGGCAGGTCGAGCAGCCCGCCCAGGCTGTGGGCCATGGCATGGACCGCGCCCAGGATGGCGTTGGAAAACGCCATGCCGGCGTAGAGGCTCGCCAGGATCATGCCCCCCCTGGCCTCGAGGTCGCCCGGACACGCGGCCGCAGTGGCCAGATGGGCGCGGATGAGCCGCACCGCCTCCAGGGCCAGCACGTCGGTCATGGGGCCGTGGGCGTTGGAGACGTAGGCCTCCATGGCGTGGGT
>JAEWCY010000050.1 GCA_023390395.1 Pseudomonadota bacterium
ACTTTTCCGGGAAGAGCGTCCTTTATCTTGTCCCATTGCTCATCAGTAATGGTGTGTCGTAGCGCCATTGTATCCCTCCTGTAGAGAGGAATAGCATGGGACAGATCAAATGTCTACACGGCCTAAGCCCAAAGTCCGCGCCCTCAAAGAGCACAAGCCCCGGCTGTATGTTGACATAGAACAGGCCGGGACCCTTCTGAAAGAGACGGCGGAGTTAAACCGCAAGCTACTCTGTGCCCAAGATAAGTTCATGGACTTGGTAAGATGGCCAGTCGGCCGCGCCGCCATGGCGGACGACATCGATGCCGACGTGAAGGCCATGCTGAAGGCCGTGGAAGACAGCATGTCCCATTTCCTGATGCGCTCTGTTCGGCAGCGGGATGAAGCCGAAAACCTGATGACCGCCGCCCTGGCTGGCCTGCGAATCCTGCGAGCCCAACGCCAGAAACCGGCACAGGAGGCGGCCCAATGACCACCACCGAACGCCGCGAAGTCTCCCACGCCGTTCTGGCACTGGAGAATTTGGTCAACCAGTTGGTGGCCCTGTCCGAGGGCTCCAGGCCTGTCCCCGGCGCGAATGTCCAGGGTGTGGCCTACCTCTTGGGCCTGACCACGGAACGCTTGGGCCTCCTGGTCGGAAATGGACCGGTGGAAGGACCAGAAGGATAGCAAAGAAGCGTTTTATCGCATTCACGGGGGGCGGTGGCCGTCGCCGCCCCGTCCAAACAGCTACCACAGGGGGATGCCATGCAATCCGCTCTTGCCACATATCAAGACCATGTGAAGATTCCAGAACAAGCCGCCGACGAATCGCACCTTGTCCGCATGTGGTTATTTGGCAAGGCCACCAGGACGGTCAAGGAATACACCTCAGACTTGACCGCATTCCGTTCCTTCACAGGAGGCGTGCCGCTGCATGCCGTGACCGTGAGCCACCTTCAAGAGTACGTGACCGACATGCAACGCCGTGGGCTAGCCGTCCGTACAATAAACCGCCGTCTAGCCTGTATTAAGTCGTTATGCTCTTTCGCGCTGCGCCTGGGATATCTCCGGTTCTCGCCCGCCGCCCCGGTGCGGGGCTTGAAAATTCCGTGCAACCTTGGCGAGTTGATTGTCAGCGAAGGCGACGTGCTCAAAATGCTTGCCCTGTCCGAAGGCCACCAGCGCAACCATGCCATCCTGTTGCTGTTCTATGCAGGAGGTCTGCGGGCAAGCGAGTTGTGCGGCCTATCCTGGCGTGACTTCCGCGAGGTAGAGGACGGGGAAGCCGTGCTCCATATCCTGGGTAAAGGCAGCAAGTCCCGGCACGTGACCTTGACTGCCTCGGTATGGGCCACGGTCAAGGCGCTGAAGCACGACGATGACGGGCTAGACGATGCGGTCTTCAAAAGTCGCAAGGGCGGCCGGCATTTGAGCTGCGGTCAAATATGGCGCATTGTGAAAAATGCAGGCCTGAAAGCCGGCCTTGATCGGAAGATGAGGCCGCACATACTGCGACATTGCAATGCCTCTCACAGTCTTTCCCGTGGCTGTCCTTTGGCAGTCATACAGGCCACTCTCGGCCATGCGTCGCTGGGAACGACTAGTATCTATGTCCACGTCGCCCGGGGGGAAAGCTCGGGGCGCTATCTGGCGGTCTGGCCCGTACTAAAAAAAATTCGTCGCTCTCGAAGATTTGGACATCGCGGGGGCGGTCGATGTCCCTACGGGCACGTAGACAAATTCCGTTGACCTAAAGAAATTATCATCCATGGGGGTAGTTGATGAAAAAGTTTAACCCTAATGTATTCCCATGACTGAGGTAACCAAGCTGAAATACTAAAAAAACGAAGGCCGCGATCCGCCCATATGGGCGGCGACCAGCGGCCGAGACGGACGGTGACGTGACACTCGCCCTGTACCCGCCCCGGCATTCCCTGGTCAACTCACGGTCAAGCAAAATGTCCATGCAGGACAGGAGAAAGCGCTATGATGAGCGTTACAGGTGAAGTGCGTCCTGATGATGGTTGTCACCCTCTTAAAGCACTGTTTAAGGATTTGTGCGTGCGTCAACTGGATGTGGCCCGCTATTGCGGCGTTTCAACTTCGAGTCTTGCGCATTACTTGAATGGATACAGACGTGCCCCTATCACAGTCGAGACGAAAATGCAGGCCTACGCAGCTCAAATGCGTCGCAAGCGCGAGGCCATGGCCCAGGGGGAGGCGGGCGCGCATGAGTAGCTCCCCGGACATCAAATTCGTGGCCCGCGAGGCCCTGGCCCGGGCCGAGGAGTTGCTCCCATCGTGGCTCCCCGGTGGCCGATTCCAGGGACGTGAATATGTGTGCAGCGACTTGGCCGGCGGCGTCGGGGATTCCCTGTCCGTGAACACCGAGTTCGGGGCCTGGTCAGATTTCGCCACGGGTGACAAAGGCACCGACCTCGTGAGCCTGTTCGCCGCCGTCAACCGTCTGGGCCAGGGCGCGGCCGCCCGGGAACTGGCGCGGCAACTCGGGATGAACGGCGGGGCCGCTAGACCGCTACAGGGCCGAAAGGCTGACGACTGGCTGCCCATCCTGCCCGTCCCCGACAACGCCCCTGAGCCCGACTTTCACCACAACCGTCTCGGCAATCCAGTCACCACCTGGACCTATAGCGACCAACAGGGCCACGTCCTGGGGTATGTCGCCCGGTTCGAGACTGCCGAGGGGAAGCAGGTGCTTCCGCTGACATACTGCGCGCAGGGGCACCGGGCTGCGTGGAGGTGGAAGTCATTTCCGGGACCGCGCCCGCTCTACGGCCTGGATCGCCTGGCCGCTGCCGAGCCGGATGCCCCGATCCTGCTGGTGGAGGGCGAAAAGACCGCCGACGCTGCCCAGCGGATTTTTCCCGAAGCTGTGGCCCTGACTTGGCCCGGCGGGAGCAAGGCCGTGGGCAAGGCGGATTTCTCACCCCTGGCCGGTCGGAATATGGTGATGGTTTGCCCTGACGCCGACAGACCAGGCTTCGAGGCCGCGCTCGCCGTGGCCACCCTGATGAAGCAGACCGTCGCCGTGGAGGTGATCTTCCTGTCCCAGCCGGAGGGGACGCCGGTCGGCTGGGACTTGGCCGACCCTTTCCCGGAGGAGATGACGAAAGAGACTCTGTTCTCCGGCGCTATGACGGTGAAGGATTTCGAGGCCCTGGCCCGCGAGAGGTACGGAATCGGTGCGGACCCGAGCACGTCGCCCCAAGCCTCAACGCGAGAAAATGACAATTATCAAGCCTCCCCGCCAGAAGGCCCGGCCGCCCCGTCGCGTGACAACCGCGTGACCCGCGCCTTGGAGGCGGCCGTCACCCTGGAAACCTTCCGGTCCATGGAGATCACCCCGCGCCCTTTCATCTTGGACGGCCTATTTCGGCAGGGTGAGACGGGCATGGTTTTCGCCAAGACCGGCGTAGGCAAGACCTTCCTGTCACTGTGTCTAGCCATGGGAGCAACGCGCCCCGGCCCTGTCATCGGTCCATACACCACTGTAAACCCCTGTGGAGTCCTCTATATCGACGGCGAAATGTCCGCCTGTGATATGCAACAGCGTATCAACAGCATGGCCGTACAAGCAGATGGCAACCGCTTTCACCTTTTATCGAGCGAACTGCTGGCCACAGACAATCAAGCCATTCCCGCCCTGGATGACGAGTGGCGACCGGCCATCTTGAATTGGCTGCATGGACACCCCGACATCGGCCTTGTGGTTTTGGACAACCTGTCAAGTCTTACCCCCGGTGTAGCCGAGGATAAGCGTCTCGATTGGGACGCTATCAATCAATGGATCATCGAATTGCGGCGTAACGGCCTGTCCGTGCTGCTTGTTCATCACGCGGGGAAGGGGGGAGATCAACGTGGGACAAGTGCCCGCGAGGACCAACTCAATCTGACCCTCAAACTGACCGCTCTGGAGGACCGCAAAACTACGGCCTTTCGCGTGGACTTTCAAAAGGCGCGGGGCCTTTCTGGAGAACAGAAAAAGCCGTTCGTGGTGGAGCTGGTCGAGAACGAACACGGGAAAATTGACCTGCTCCACAAGACCGTCTCCGACGAGACCACGGCGCAAATTGCGTTCCTCGCGGTCGAGGGGCTTTCCCAGATTGAGATTCGAGACAAGACCGGGGTGTCGCAAAGCGGAGTCAGTCGGCGCCTGAAAAAGGCCGAGACGGACGGGCTGCTGGTGGTGCGCGGGGCGGGGCCGGACAAGACCTACACGCTGACCGACCTGGGCCGGGCCGCCACCCTGGGCATGGACGCCGAAGCCCTCTGAGGAGCTATTATTCATTATGCATACTCTATACCCCTGCATAAGTGAATAACGACCTCAGCTTTGGTAATATTTATGTATAATTTCAGTATGATATATCCAAAAATCGCGGTGAATAATGACCCCGTTTTTGCCCTTCATTATCCACTCGGAGGGCCGCTGAAATGAGCGTGCCCACAGCTTTCAAATGTCCCGAGACGGGAGATGTCGTTCGTCCCTCCGGCGGCCGGTGCCCTGCCTGTGGTGCGGACCAAATGCGCGGCCACATGCGCTTGGTCGGCCGCGAGTGGGTGCTCGAACCCGAAGACGGCCAGGAGCTGCTCCAGACATCTGAGCCCGCGCCCGTGGTGGAGTTCACGGCCATGGGGCCGGTCAGGCCCCGGCGGCAGGTGGTGACCCCGGAGTTGTTGCGGCGGTGGCGGGTATCCCGGCCCTGGCTCAAGGCCCGGGAGCCCGAGCTTTTGGCCTGTGGCTGGAACAAAGGGAAGTTGTATCGCATTCGTCCGCCCTTCGGTCGCTCCTACCATTGGGGGGTTGCCTGGGGCTGGGGATGGACCTTGCCCCACACTGAGGTGCGGATCGGTGCTGGCGGGGCGATTGAATTTTGCGTCACCCAGCCCGACGGGCGGGTCAACATCATGGCGGCCCAGCCCCGATAGGTGAGAACGTCCATGCGTCCACAGGTTGCCCCTAAATATCTGACCGTGGCTCAAGCCGCCGAGTATTGCGGCTACCCGAGGAAGAGATTTAAGGGGATAGTCACCGACTTCGCCATCCCGACCTACGGGCCGGACCGGGACCGATACCGTCCTGAAGACCTCGACCTTTTCATGGAGGAGCCGGAAGCGTTCCGGGTTACCAGTCAGATGCAGCGAAAAAGGACATTCACCCCAGTAAAGGTATAATATGTCTGTAAAACAGACGAAAGATGGAAGATGGTATTGCACATACCGCCACGAAGACGATGTGAAGCGTGAATACTTCGGTAGAGGACCTGGGGCTAAGGACAAGGCAGAGGCCAGGGACTTGGAGGTAAGACTCCTTAAAAAACGAAAGCAATTTACACCACGTCCACAAGCTATACATCTTGACCGCCTTGCCCAGCTATTCCTTGATGATGCCAAGGCCAGAAATACTTCCGAACGATGGCGTACAGAGTTCGCCAGCCTCTTAAATACAGTCATCCTTCCTACTCTACCTTTTAAGCCTGTAGACCGTCTCGAATATAAAGATATCCTGAAATTATATGATGCCTGGGAAGGTAGAACACCTGCGACCATCAATAGATATCTTGGTTATCTGCGTGCTGTATTCCGGTTCGGTATCAAGCATAGTCTGACCTCAAAGAATCCCTTGGCTACATGGACGAAGGCCAGGGAGCCGAAGCGCGATATGCACCTCACTGTGGAAGATCTCAAGCGTCTTCTAGAGCATGCCGCGCCACATCTTGCTTGGGCCTTGGAGGTAGAGTGGGAACTTGGAACCAGGCCCGGGGTGACGGAGTTGTTTTCCCTGCGGTGGGATGATGTGGACATTGAGGCCGGCATGATTCACGTGCGGGGGAGCAAGACCGAGGGTGCCGATAGGCTGATTCCGATTACCGTAAGGTTTAGAGGGCGGCTTATCGAGATGCGCGACCAGGCCAAGAGCCCCTTTATCATCGAATACGAGGGGCGGCCGGTCAAGCAGATGCACAAATCCCTCAAGACGGCGGCTAAAAATGCCGGATTAACCTACAATGTCCGGCTGTATGACATCAGGCACCTATTTGCTACAATCATGCTTGCTGGTGGGGCTGATCTGGCGGCCGTTGCGGCCTTACTGGGACATGCCAATATCACCACAACCCAGAAATCATATTACCATCTTTTGCAGGGTGAGAAGGAACGTGCAGTCAGTCTTCGCCCTGCCATCGTCGAAAAGAAGGCTTCCAAAGTCATCAAGCTGAGATAGCCATATGGTCAACACATTGGTCAACATCTACCCTAGAAAGACCCTGTTATTGTTGACCGACAACATATTTTATTTAATTATTTCAGCATATATAAGGCATAAACCCTGATTTGGGAGCAGGATGCCGGGTGTTCAAATCACCTCGCCCCGACCATATTTCAAGGGGATAGGAATTCGTTTCCTGTCCCCTTTCGCTTTTGGATGGCCTGGCTGGATGACCTTTTGGCCAACCGACCGCTTTTCCTCGTAAAAAGTGGGGTGACATTTGGCAGGGATGCTGCTCGCTTCGGACAGGATGCTGTTTGCTCCACCGCGTCCCATGTGAGACGGGATCAGCGGGCAGCCTGGTCCGGTCGCGACAGACCCAGCGCCTCCATTGATTGTCGCAAACGGGAATCGCACCGCAAACCGTTTGCGTGGATTGCAGCCAAGTACGCTCTTGTTTTCCGAAATGGGCGCATAAAGGCCGTCCCACGTGTCCCCAAGCGGTCTCGCGTTCCAACCGGCTCCGGCAAGGCTCCACCGTTGCCCCCGGATCATCCCGATCGCCATTTCCATTCTGACATATGGTTGCCGTAAATAGAGCGTTGCAAGCGATCAGAACTAGGATGAGCAGTATAAGTAAATTTCGTTGACAAATGAGAAAATAACAAGGAGTACTCATTCGTTCCTGGATCGCCTTGCCATGGTTTTGAAGCCGCCAGCATGCTCAAAATGAAACTACGCGCAATATTTTTCGTCTTCCGTGCATTCACGGCCTTTTGCATATTGCTCATCTGCTTCTCTTGCGTTTCTCCGGCTTCATGTGGCCAGCTTCCCCCGGATCAAGAGCAAGCCTACCTGCAAAAGATCACCCAGGAGTCGAGCGATCCTGTCGGCGAACTGTGGTTGATCACCAACCAGCTCAATCTGAATCTGCAACAAGCTCCGAAAAACCGAAACTTCCAGGATGCCAAACCGGAGTTCAATTACAATTTCCAGCCAGTGCTCAAATTCGATCTGAGCAGCGACTGGCGGCTCGTCACTCGCCCGCTGGTTCCCCTCTACGATTCGCCCCTGGCCAAGGGTGCCACGTCCGTGGACTACGCATTCGGGCTGGGAGACATCAATTTCAAGGCCTTGCTGAGCCCCAACACCAAGGGCCCGGGGTTTCGGTGGGGCGTTGGCCCCTCCGCCATCTTGCCCACGGCCACGGACACTCGCCTGGGCAACGGCAAATGGCAGCTCGGCGGCGCTTTGGCCGCCCTGTACCTGGACGACAAATGGGTGGTGGGCATGTTCCCCGAGCACTGGTGGTCCGTGGCCGGTGATCCGACACGCCAGGCAGTGAGCCTCACCAGGATCGACTACTTCATCTGGTACTCGCCCGCGCCGACCTGGCAGGTCGGCATGTCCCCCACGGCGACTGTCGACTGGCTGCAAAAAAAATCCGATGACGCCGTGACCCTGCCCGTGGGCCTGGGCGTGTCCAAAACCGTGCTGTTCGGCAAGCTGCCGGTCAAGTTCGGCGTGGAGGCCGATTACGCCGTGATCCGGCCGCGCCGGGTCGCAGGCGACGAGTGGGCCTTCAAGTTCTCCATCATCCCCATCATTCCAGAGTTGTTCTAGCCAGCCCCTGTCTGTTGCATGACCGTAACCGTCGCCAAGACATGAAGCAGGAGCGCGCATCATGAAATTTTCCCGGCGCAACTTTCTCAATGCCAGCCTCTCCGGAGTCGCCCTGGTCGCTTGGGGCGGGCTGGCGTCCGGCCTCGAATGGCTGCTTTCCCCGGCGAAAGCCGCCGCCCAGTCGCTGGCAAACCTGGCGCGCAGCGTCGTTCCCGTTCCCGTGCCGGCCGCTTCGCCCAAGCTGCGGCCCACGGACGTCTCCAAATACGCCGAGTCGGGCTACGGCCTCTGGCGCTTCGGCGAGCCCCTCGCCGTTCCGAAAAGATTGGACCTCATGCCCGCCAACCATGGCCCCGCCGGGGTGAAACCGGTGTCCAGGCTGGTGCGTTTCTTTACCATCTCCGACATCCATGTCGCCGACAAGGAAAGCCCGGCCCAGCTCATCGCCCTTGGCCTCAAACACGGCATTTCCGCGGCCTATTCCCCGCCCATGTTGTACACGACCCAGGTCCTGGATGCGGCGGTGCGGACGATCAACGCCATCCACGAACTGGAACCCCTGGATTTCGGCCTCTCCCTGGGGGATACGTGCAACAATACCCAGTACAACGAACTGCGCTGGTATCTCGACGTCCTGGACGGAAAGGCCATCACCCCCAGTTCCGGAGCGCACGCCGGCGCGGACAGCATCGACTACCAGAAACCGTTCCAGGCGGCCGGGCTGGACAAGTCCATCCCCTGGTATCAGGCGCGCGGCAACCACGATCATTTCTTCATCGGTTCCTTCCCGGTGACCGAATATTTCCGACAGGTTTATACCGGTGACGAGGTCCTGAATCTCGGCGATTTCCTGGTCGATCCCAAGGGCATCGACAGCCGGGGAACCTACCAGGGGGTCATCGACGGCCGGACGCCCTACGGGGATATCGTCGGCATGGGGCCGGTGGCGGACTTCCCCAGCCCGCCCAAGGTCGTGGCCGATCCGAACCGCCGCTCGCTGACGCCGAAGGAGTGGATGGCCGAATTTTTTCACACCACCTCGACTCCGGTCGGTCACGGGTTCAGCCAGGCCAATGTCGAGAACAACTTTGCCTGCTACAGCTTCGAACCGAGGTCGGATATCCCCCTGACGGTGATTGTGATCGACGACACCCAGCGGGAAGACGACGTCGATCAACCCCTGTCCCGGACGAGCTCCCCCGGCTACGGGCATGGCTCCCTGGACAAGGCGCGCCTGGACTGGCTTGTGGGCGAACTGGACCGGGGGCAGGCCGAGGGCAAGCTCATGATCATCGCCGCCCATGTGCCCATCGGCGTCGCGCCGCCAACCTCTCCGGTCGGGTGGTACGCCGCCGCCGCCATCTCCGAGCCTGAACTGCTCGCCAAGCTGCACACCTATCCCAATCTCGTCGCCTGGATCGCGGGCCACCGGCACTGCAACGCCATCACCGCCTTCGCCTCGCCCGACGCCTCCCGCCCGGAACTCGGTTTCTGGCAGATCGAGACCGCCTCGCTTCGGGACTTCCCGCAGCAATTTCGCACGTTCGAGATCCTGCGCAACAGCGACGGCACCCTGTCCATCCTGGCCGCCGACTTCAATCCGGACATCCAGGAGGGCTCTCCTGCGGCGACCTCGCGCGCCTATGCCGTGGCCACGCAGCAGATTGTCCACAATCCCAGGGGCTATCCCCCCACCGGTTCGTACAATGCGGAACTCGTCGTTCCCTTGAGTCCGTCAATGCGGGCGAAGCTCAGCAACGTCGGCAGACCAGTGCGGACTTGACCTCTCCTCTGGGGACAGGTTGGTCGTTGGCTCTTCGACAGGCCGGTCCATGCACGGGCGCCCCGTCAGGGAGGCCCGGCAGATGACCGGCCCGCTGGTCCGGCTGTCCGCAACACCGCGGAATACGTCCGCATCCCTTGCCGCTGTCGCGAGGCTCTGCTACCAGGCCTGATGTTCGAAGCACCACGTCGCAGCCGGGCCTGTCCGGCCAGTCGGTGACCGGCCCGCACAAACCACTGCGGCTGACGGCCCGGGAGTGGCTTGTTTGCGCGGTGGCCGCCTGCGGCTTCCTCTTTGATACCTACGAACTGCTCATGCAGCCGCTCGTCGTGCGCCCGGCGCTCATGGAGCTCGGCGGCATCCGTCCCGGCTCGCCGGAATTCACGTTCTGGTTCGGGCTGCTTTTCTATGTCCCCGCCATGGCCGGCGGGGCTTTCGGACTGCTCGGCGGCTACCTCGCCGACCGATTTGGCCGGCAACGCATACTGACCGCCAGCATCCTGCTGTACGCGTTCTCCTCGTTTTTGACCGGGTTCGCCACGAGCCTGGCCATGTTGCTTGTCCTGCGCTGCCTGGTCTTCATCGGCGTCTGCGTGGAATTCGTGGCCGCGGTGGCCTGGCTGGCCGAAATATTTCCCGAACCCCGCCGGCGCGAGGCCGTGCTTGGAACCACGCAAGCCTTTTCTTCCGTCGGGGGGCTGCTTGTGGCCCTGACGGGAGGCGTTGCGGCATCGTTGGCGGTCGGCCGTCCGATCACGGTCCTTGGCTGGCTCACTTTGCCGCCGCTGTCCTTGCCGCCCGTCACTCTTCCGCATTTTCTGTCGTTTCTCGGACACATCGACAATCCGCACGCCGATTGGCGCTACACGGTCATGTCCGGCCTGATGCCCGCCTTGCCGCTTCTGCTGGTGAGGCCCTTTCTGCCGGAATCTCCGCCCTGGCTGGAAAAACGGCGCGCCGGCCGCCTGGCGCGGCCGAGCGTGGCCGCCCTGTTCTCCCCCGGGCTGCGGCGCACCACGTGCCTGGTCACCGGCATGTTCACCCTGAGTTTCGCCGCCTCCTTCGGGGCCTTGCTGCAAGCGCCGCAGATCGTGCCGGGACTGCCCGAAACCCGGGCCGCTGTGGCCGAAGCCCAGGACACGTTTCTTTCCGAAGCGCATCAGGCGGCGCTTCGAGCCCAGTGGACGGCGGCGGGACGCGGCGAGGACGAAATCGAGCGGCGCATGATCGCCGAAAAGCGCCGCGTCGCCGGCCCGGTGGAGCAGGGGATGGCGGCGCGCGTGACCACGTTTCAGGAAATGGGGGGGCTTTCCGGGCGGTGCGCCCTGGCGGTGCTGGCGGTCTGGATCGTCAGCCGCCGGAGGCTGTTGCGGATGTTCCTGATTCCGGCGGCGATCGTTTTGCCGGCAACTTTCGCCTGCGCCGGGGCCACGAGCCTGCCCGCCTTTGAAGGCGGCCTGTTCCTGGCGGGTTTTTTCGTGATCGGCCAGTTCAGCTTCTGGGGGAATTACCTCCCCCGGGTCTTTCCGCTGCACCTGCGGGGCACGGGCGAGAGCTGTCCCCATCCCGTTTCGGCGCTCGTTTCGTGAAGGCGGGCGGCACTGGCGTCACCGGTCGCGGCTGCGTGCGTCTCCCCCGAATTGCCGCAGCCGCTCCAGGAGGCGTCGCAGCGCATCGCCGTGACGGGGAGAGACCGGACAAACGGAGAGCACGTACTCGGCCGTGGCGACGATGTTGCGCCAGCGTGGACGCTGGGGGAGGGTGGCGGGGCTGAGGTATTTGTCCAGGGTCTGGGTGCGCAGGTAGCCGTCGCGCTCCATGTAGGCGTTCCAGAGTCCGGACTGGAGGGCCAGTTCCCCCTTGCCGAGCCCGGTGGCCTCGGTCCAGCAGTCGAGGGCCGTTTGCATGACCCGCACGGCCAGGAGTTTGTCGGTCCGTTCGTTCCAATTGCCGCTCATCCTGTCGCAGATGTTTTCCAGCAAGGCGTCGATGGCGGTCAGGTCCTCGAGGGCGGCGGCCTGCGCCTCGCCGGCGGTCATGGCCTGCAACGCCGTTGCGATGCGTTGCAAACGCAACCGGTTCCCCTCGACTTTGCGCAACATGTCCACGAACACGGCTGCATCCTGCCCGCCATCGGCAACGCTTGGGCCGAGGTGCAACAGCAAGAGCGGCTCTTCCGCCAGCTCGACCCGTGTGACATGGATGCGGCACGGCTGTGTTCCGCCTTGTTGGGTCGTCAGAGCTACTGCTTCGAAAACCCCGGCGTCATCGCCGCCCTCCAGCATGCGCCGAAGGCCGTCGTGCAGTCGCCTGGCCGCGGGCGCGTCCGGTTCGGCCAGCAGCCAGACCAAGGGCTGGCCGAGCGCTTCCTCTGCCGGCCGCCCGGTCAGGTCCGCGAAGGATTGGTTGCAAAAGGCGATCTCGCAGCTCTGGTTCACCGCGAACACCGCTTCGCCGATGGCGTCGAGCATCCGCGAAAGCCTGATCTGCCGCAGGCGCAGTTCCTGCTCGGTCCTGCGCCGCATGGCCACTTCGCGCCGCAGGCTGATGTTTTCCTCCAGCACGCGATGCGCCCGGCGCAGGTCGAGTTGCGCCGAGACGCGGGCCGCCAGTTCCGCGCGGGCGAAGGGTTTGGTCACGTAGTCGTTGGCCCCGGCGGCGAAGCCCTCCACGAC
The DNA here is from genome assembly GCA_023390395.1 of Pseudomonadota bacterium. Taxonomy (GTDB): domain Bacteria; phylum Desulfobacterota; class Desulfovibrionia; order Desulfovibrionales; family Desulfovibrionaceae; genus Solidesulfovibrio. Next base: position 12,293 of record JAEWCY010000050.1, read on the forward strand.
ATCCTCCACGCGGTTGCGGCAGGTCAGCATGATCACCGGCAACGAGGCCGCGCTGCGTGCCCCCCGGATCTCCCGGCATACGGCGTAGCCATCCTGATCGGGCATCATCACGTCGAGCAGCACCACCCCGGGATTGTCGCCCGCGGCCAGCAGGGCCAACGCCTCGGGCCCGCTGCGCACGGCCTTGACCGTCAGGGCCGACACCGCAAGGCAGGTGGCCACGACATGCAGATTCACGGGTTCGTCGTCCACGACGAGCACATCGTAGTCCGGCCCGGTGGCTCCCGAGGGGAGGGGGGGCAGGCCGGGCGCGGCGGGGCCGTGCCCGGCGTCGGCGGTTGCCGGCGGGACAGGGCCTTGCCGGGCCGCCGGGCCGTCCACCCTTTCTCCCAGCGGCAGGCTGAAGCTGAACAGGCTGCCCTGACCCGGCAGGGAAGCGACCCGAAGCTCTCCGCCGTGCAGCGTGACGAGGCGTCTGGCGATGGCCAGCCCCAGTCCCGCCCCGCCCGTGGCCTCGGCGTCGCGGCTGGCGAGCTGCGTGAAGGAGGCGAAGATGCGCTCCTGGTCTTGCGGGGCGATGCCGATGCCCGAGTCCGCGACCCTGACCTCAAGGCGCTCCCCGTCCACGGCCGCGGAAAGTTCCACGAAGCCATGGTTGGTGTACTTGATGGCGTTTCCCACGAGATTGAACAGGATCTGCTCCAGGCGGCCGGAATCGGCCCGGATCGGCGGCAGGTCCGGGGGCAGGCCGTCGCGCAGTTCCAGGCCCTTGTCCGCCGCCAGGCCGCGCGCCAGGGCGAGGACGCGTTTGGCCACGGTTTCGAAGCGCATGGTCTCCGGCGCGAGCTGCACGTCCATGTTCTCCAGCCTGGAGTGGTCCAGCACGTCGTCCACAAGCCGGGAAAGACGCTTGCCGCTGTGCGCCAGCATGCGCAGATGCCCCTCGGCCGCCTCCGACATGACGCCGCCCGCTCCGGCCAAAAGCGATTCCGCGATGCCCACCATGCCGACCAGCGGCGTTTTGAGTTCGTGCGTGGCGTCGGCCAGAAAGGTGTCCTTGAGCCTGCCGAGGCGTTCGAGCCGTTCGTTGCTGTTGCCCAGTTCGCCGGCCAGGCGCTCCGCGTTGGAAAAGGCCTGGGAGAACCGCACGGCCATGAAGACCGCGTAGGAGAGGATGAAGACCAGCATGCCGTAGGGCGCGAATTCCGCCGAGGCGGTGACGTGCAGGTCGTAGAGGATTTTGCACAGCTCGGCGTAAGCCAGGGCCAGATACCCCGGAGCGAGCAGCAGCACGCCGTGTTCTCGGCGCGCGATGTCCATGGCGAAGGCCGCGAACAGGTACAGGAAGGCCGTGCGGGTGACCATGAAGTACAAAAGGGGAATCCGGCCGAAGGCGCTCGGCCCGTGGGCCAGGAGATAGACCGCGTAGGCCCCGCCGAGCAGGATGAAGAAGGCGTTGATCCAGGGGCCGTGCCGCTTGGGGAACAGCGCATGGTACAGCACGAGCATGAGCGGGATCGTCACGGCGTACGGCAGCAGGGCCAGCGTGACGTACCAGCGCCAGGAGAGCGTGGTGAATTCGCCGAGGACGAAGCCGCTGGCCGGGCTGAACAGGGTGGCGGCCCCCCAGGCCAGGGCGAAGAGGCCGAAGTACAAATTGCTGCGGTCGGCCCGGCGCATGGCGAAAATAATGAGGTGATAGGCGCTCATGGCCAGAAGCACGCCGGCGATGAGCGCGCCGGTCAGCCAGCGCAGTCCGGCCAGGCGCTGCACCTGGTCGCGCGTCCCCAGGAGGATGGGCGTGTTGAGGCCGCCTTGGACGTTGGTATGGTTGGCGACCTCCAGCACGATTTCCGCTTCCGGTCCGGAGGAGGCGAAGACAGGGAGAACGACATGCTTGTGGGGCGTCTCGAGCCCTTTTTCGTCGATCTCGCCGCTGGCCCCGACCAGGCGGCCATCCACCCAGACCCGGCAGGCCGAGAGCATGCCGGAGAGATACAGGGCGTGCGGTCCGTCGCCGGGGGGGAGGCGCACCCGAAGCCGGTAGGCGGCCAGGCCCTTCGGCGACACGGGCCGGCCGAGGGCGGTGGGTTGCTGCCAGGTCGCGGGAACGGGGTAGCGGTCGGCCGGTCCGTCGGGATTCAAGGGGCCGCGATGCCCGGCCGGCCCGGCGGCTCCCCACAGAAATTCCCATTGGCCGTCCAACCTGGCCGGGCCGTCCTCGGCGAAGCGCCAACCGGACAGGTCGCATGTTCCGTCCGTCGCCAGGGGCGGCTGGCGACCCGAGCGCTCGCAGAGCAGGGCGAGCAGGAACAGGCTCGCCAGGGTCAGCGCAAAGACCGCGAACCGGCGGGGCGACGATTGGTACATGAATAAAGATATCGAGCGCATCGGGAACATGCAAGGAGGGCCGCGCGACAAACGGCCGGGCTTGCGTGACATGACGTGAAGCGCGTGCGGCATGTCCGGCGGCCGTCCTGGATGCAGGCAAGCGCCGGGGACACGGGAAAACGGCGCGGACACGGGTACGCGCCGGTTCGTCCCGTCCTTTTTCACGTGAATTCACGTGGATTGTTTTTGACATCCACGCATCCTTCGGTTTCCTAAAAGATTCAGCCAGATGCCCGATCGGTGCGCGCCTCGCCGGCCGCGCGGCCGAATGTCCCGGGAGAGGCGGATTCGCGGCGTCGCGGGCGACGTCTCCATGTCCTGAGTCCAAAGGAAACACTCATGCGGCAGCATCGGCATGCGTCAAGGGAAGGCCTCTTTCGGCGGGCAGAGCCACGAGCCCGTTTTCCCCGCCACGGCGGAAGCCTGGCGGCGGGTTCGAGCGCCGGAAGCTTGAACGCGCCTCGGCGTCGCGGCGCGCCCCGGGGACTCACACGCCCGGCCCGGCTGCGGAGGATGCTCGCCTGCCTTGCGCTTCTGGCGTTTTCCCTGGCCGCGCCGTCGGCCCAGGCCGACCAGATCGCGCCGAATCCCAACCCTTCCGGCCAGACCATCACGATTACAGGCGCGGACAGCAACGATGTCGGTTTTACAAACAGCGGCACCATCGAGGTCGGCGGCTCGGGCAGCCTGGACAATACCGATGTGCTGACGAATGCGGGGACAATTCACAGCCTTGGCACGGTAAGCAATACATGGGAAATAGACAACTATGGCGTATTGACGATCGATTCCGGAGGAGTCCTGACAAATTCAACTCGATATGGATTGCTCAACAACGAATCCGGGGCGACATTGGAAAACAAGGGAGGGTTTACAAACGATGACCGGAGCACGTTCAACAACTCCGGGACGGCGACCAACTCCGGAACAGTAAGTAATTACGGAAAAATTTACAACTATGGAGATTTTACAAATTCATCGGTATTTTATAATTATACTGGCGGAGAATTTTACAACAACGGAACGATGCAGAATACAGGCACGATCGAAAATCATGACTGGATAGCAAACAGCGGGACCTGGAACAATTCCGGAGTGATGACGAGTTCCGGATGGCTTGTAAACAACAGCTGGGGCACATGGGCCAATACAGGCTCGATAAACAGCACGAATATAATATACAACTATCTGCATGGCACATGGTCGAACAGCTCCACCGCTTCGCTGGAAAATTCCGGCGACATCTACAACTGGGGCGAGCTGACAAATGACGGAACGCTGACGAATACCGGAACGCTCCATAACGAGGCTGTCTCCGGCACGCTCGCCAATACAGGCACGCTCACCAACTCCGGCACGATCGCCAATGACGGAACGTTCACCAACACCGGCACGCTGGACAACTCTGGAACGATCAGCGGGACAGGCAGCTTCACCCAGACCGGCTCCACGGCGACCACCACGAACACCGGGACGTTTCAGGCGGCGACCATTACGATCTCCGGTGGCGTCTTTTACCAGAATGCCGGGTCGTTAAGCGCGGACTCGCTGACGATCGACAGCGGCGCCACGCTCAATTACGCGGGAGGGACCATCAGCACCACCTCGGGGGTTTTGACCGATAACGGGGTGCTGCTGGCCAGTCCCGCCTCCGGGACGACGCTGACGATTCCCGCCTCGCTTTCCATCATCGGAACGGGCGCGCTCACCAAGACCGGCGCCGGCACCCTCGTCCTGGCCGGAACCAACACCTATACCGGACTTACCACGATCACCGGCGGCACGCTCAGCATTTCCTCGGCGGACAACCTGCAAGGCACGAGCGGCATCGCCATGGACGGCGGCACGCTCCAGGCCACGGCCACGTTTGAGCTCGGCAAGGCGATCACCCTCGGGTCCGGAGGCGGCACCTTCGATGTCGGCTCCGGGGTGAACCTGACCCTTTCCGGAGGGATCAGCGACGCCGTGTCCGGGACGGCGGGCTCCCTGAGCAAGACGGGCTCCGGCATCTTGATCCTGAAAGGGACAAACACCTATTCAGGCGAAACATATATCAACGCCGGCACATTGCAGGCCGGGGCGGCCAACGCCTTCTCGCCCAACTCCGTGGTGGTCCTGGCCAATGTCGCCGGTGCAACCCTGGACCTGAACAACTTCGACCAGACCATCGCCGGCCTCTCCGGCGGCGGCACGAACGGCGGCAACGTGTCGCTTGGCTCGGCCACCCTGACCGTCAACCAAGACGTCGACACCACCTACGCCGGCGTGATTTCCGGCTCCGGCGCGCTCAAGAAGTCCGGCTCCGGCACGTTGACCCTGACCGGAACGAACACCTATTCCGGCGGCACCATCCTGTCCGGGGGCACGCTTTCCGTATCCAGCGACGCCAGCCTGGGGGATCCCACGGGCTCGCTGACCTTTGACGGCGGCAGTCTGCGAACGCCCGCCGGCTTCACCACTTCCCGGGCCATCAATGTCGCGAGCAGCGGCACCCTCGACAACGCAGGCAGCGACATCAGCCTGTCCTGCGTCTTGACCGGGGCCGGCACCCTGACCCTGGCCGGTTCGGGCACCGACACCCTGGGCGCGTCCTTCGACGGTTCCGGCTTCACCGGCACGCTGGCCGTGGCCAGCGGCACCACCCTGGCCGGCGTCGGCACCGTGCACAACCTGAGCGTCAGCGGCGCGATCTCGCCTGGCAATTCCCCCGGCGCCATCACCGTCACCGGCAACTATGCCCAGAGCGCCACGGGCAACTACATCTGCCAGGTCACCCCCACCTCCAACGACCTGATCGACGTCACAAGCGGCAGCGCCACCCTGGCCGGCACGCTGACCGTCGTGCCGGAATACACCTCCTACAACAGCGGCACCACCTGGACCATCCTCACGACAACAGGGGGCGTGACCGGGGCGTTCACAACCGTGACCTATGGCGCCACGCCGGAAAACTGGTCGTTCGTGCCCGTCTATACAGGGAATTCCGTCATCTTGACGCTCGTGCGCGCCTCCTACTCCTCGTCCGCAACGAATTCCCAGGCTTCCGCCACGGGGACGGGGCTTGACGCCGCCGCGTACAGCGCCACCGGGGAGATGGCCACGCTCATCCAGTATCTGGACTACTCGTACGGCTTCGACAGCAATCTGGCGGCCTGGGACGTGGCGCACAACGCGCTGACCAACTACGTCCTCAACGTGTTGAGCCCCGAGCCCTATGACGCCTTCACACAGGTCGTCTTCGACGGCGGGCGGCTTTTGACGTCCGTGCAACGAGCCGGGCTCCATGGGGAAGCCTCCGGCGGAGGCGACGCGGTCGTCGGCCCCACGGGCGTCGGGCCGACGAACCTCGCGGGTGCGGCCGTCCCCTCGGGCACGCCGCTCGGCCTCGGCGAGCAGGCCTGGCCGGCGGGAGGAAGCGGGCTCGGGGTCTTCATCAAGCCGCTCGGCATGCTCTCCGGCCAGAAGGGAAGCTCCGAGCGCACCGGCTATTATACCCGGACCGGCGGCATCACCGGCGGCATGCTCTACAGCCCGAGTCCCGCCTGGACGTTCGCCCTGGCGCCGGGATTCGTCACCCAGTCCGTAACCCTGCACACCGAGGGCGGCGGCAAGGGGACGGTGCAAGACTGGAGTCTGGCTCTGCTCGGCGGCTACCGCCAGGGCGGCTGGCATGCCGATATCGGGGTGCGCGCCGGCTACGACGCCTACCAGTCGACGCGCAACCTGCCATTGCCCACATACTCCGGCGCGGCCAAGGCGACCTGGAACGGCTGGAACACGAGCGTTTCCGCCGCCGGCGGCTATGACTACAAGCTCGGAGCGTTCGACGTCGGCCCTTTTGCCTCGGTGCAGTGGCAGCACGTGCACGAAGACGCATTCCGGGAGAGTCGGGTGGGAACGCTGGGACAGAGCCTGCGGGAGCGCAAAGCTGACGCCTTGACCACAATCGTCGGCGGCCGGGTGTCGCGAACCTTCGAGACGGCAGGCGGCATGTCCGTCACGCCCGAGGCGCGGGCTGCCTGGAGTTCGGAGTGGCTTTCAAATCCGGGCTACATCGGATCTTCCTTCATCGGCGTCGCCTCCTCGGCCTATCATGCCGCGCCAGCCGACCAGCGCTACCATTCCATGCTGTTGGATGCCGGGGTGACGTTGCGCCTCAAGGAACGCCTCTCGTTTTCGGCCAAGGTCGGCGTGGAGTTGTTTCGCTCCGGCCATGAGGCCCAGGCTGCCAGCGTTGGGCTGAGCTACTCGTTTTGAGGGTTGCAATAATCCCGTCGCATAGCCGGCCGGATTTCGGGGAGCCGGACCGGGGGCGGCCTGTCCCCCTTGTCATGGGCCGGCCGGCGGTCACGGGTTCATGGAGAAGGTCTCGTCCTGTTCCGCCAGAAACGTCGCGTAGCCGCGCTCCAGGTGCCGGCTGGAGAAGAGATAGACGGTCCCCTGGGAAGTCGTGGTGAAGGCGATGTCCCGAAACTCCTCGTCCGCGGCCATGGCCTTGAAGGCGGCCTCGATGGCCTCCGGGGCCAGGTCGAAGGGCGGCGCTTCGAAGAGCTCCACGGGCACGGGCCGGGGGTAGTCCCGGGAATTGGCCCGGATCTCCTCGGCCATGAGCAGGGCCGTGGCCCCCTTGCGGTCCAGGATGCGGGCGTAGGTGCGGCTGAGCAGGGCCGGGTCGTGGTACACGGCCCGGCCGGACAGGCTGGCCAGCGACGCGATTTCGGGCAGGCCGGACAGCAGGGCCTCCACGCGCCGGCACGGCTCGCCCCCGGGCTGCGCGTCGAGGCATTCCCCGAAACCGCGCGCCCGCAGCCGTTCCACCAGCTCGTCGGCGGCGACGAGGCGCGCCTCGGCGCTGGCCTCGCGTACCGCCTCGAGGATCGCCCTGCCCAGATCGGGCGCGTCGTCCGCGCTCATTTTCCGTCCCGGGGGACGAGCCCGGCCGCGGCCAGCCCTTCGCCCACGTCCGCAAGGCCCAGCGCGGCGTAGCGCGCCTTGCCCGGCGCGCCCGTGGCCGTGTCCCAGCCCATGGCCTCGTAGAAAAGCTCCATGGCCCGGCCGATGTCGGCCCGGTCCATGCGGATGGTGCCCTTGGTGAAGGGCGCGGCCCCCTTGGCGTCCTCGAACACCCAGGGCGGCACGGTGTCGTGCCCGGCGCGCATGTCCACCTGGCCCATGTCCCGGATGGTCAGGGCGCGGTGCAGGGTGAAGATGCGCTCTCCGGCCCGGTCCAGCGCCTCCCGGTCGATGGGGCGGCCGGTGGCCAGGCTCAGGAATTTCGACTCCAGGCTGTCGTCGCCGGCGTAGCCGCGCTCCCAGCGGGGCGAGGCCACCCAGGGCCCCATCCAGTTGCACACCCCCAACGCGTCGTGCAGCTCCTTGCGCACCAGCGACCATTTGGCCCGCCTGGCCTTGTACGCGTTGGCCGGGGTGTAGTCGCCCGGGGCGTCCAGGGCGTCCGGGGAGCCCCAGATGTCCGTGGCCAGCTTCTTCTGCACCGCCAGGGGCAGGCCGTTTCGCACGAAGTTCGTGTGGGAATGGCACTGGGCGTCGCGGTTGTACTGGGTGTTGATGATCACCCCGCACTGGCCGTCGTCCTCGTTGGCATGGTGCTTGGGGTGGCCCATCTTCCAGTAGGTCGTGGAATGGTCGTCGGCCCAGTCCGACTCGGGAATGGACCAGGTGTCGAAGATCGCGCCCGTGCCCCGGCTCAGCACGTCGCCGAGCTCGCCCTGGCGGTTGGCGATGCGGGGGACGAGGTCCAGCAGGAAGGCCGGATCGTTTCTGTCGTATTTGTCCCAGGGGATGGAGGCGTATTCCTTGGAGCCGAGTTTGGCCTTGAGATAGCCGCCCTCGTAGAGCTTGCGCAGATCGCGCTGCAGCTGGCCGTAGTTGGACCACACGCCCATGTCGTCGGCCAGGTGCATGCCCACCATGCAGGCCTCGATGGCCGCCTCGCCGCCTTTGCCGCCGATGAGCCCCTTGAAGAACATCCGGCCGAACTGCAGGGCGATGCAGGTGTTCTGGGCCATGTCCGGGATGCCGTACTTGACCGCCACCGAAGGCACCCGGAGCATGGTGTGGCAGCGGATGGGGCAGGCGGTGCAGCCGTTGCCGCGCACGGTGTACTTCCAGGCCTCCTCGCCCAGAAAGAAGGCGGCGCTGTTGGTGCGGTAGACGATGCGGCTCAGGTCGTGGATGTCGCCGGCCAGCTCCACCGGCGGCTTGGCGGCTCCCCAGCGCCGGCCCGGCTGGCCGACCCAGCGCGAGGCCGGATTGTAGTATTCGGCCTGGGGCGTGGGAAAGCTCGGCACCACGTGCTGGTTGTTCGCGCCCAGGATGGACAGGTGGAACTTGACCAGTTTCTCCCATTCGGCCTTGTCCCCGGCGATGCGCACCGCGCCGCTGCCCTGGACCGCCACGGCCTTGAGGTTCTTGGCCCCCATCACGCCGCCCACCCCTCCGGCCGAGTGGGAGACCGAGTTGATGACCATGCCCATGGGGGCCTGGCTCTCCCCGGCCTGGCCGATGGCCGCCACCACGCAGTCCGGCCCCATCTCCTGGCTGAGCTCCAGCGTGGTCCGGCGGATGCCGCTGCCCCAGAGATGTCCGGCGTCGCGGATCTCCACCTTGGCGTCGCGGATCATGAGCCACACGGGCCTGTCGGCCTTGCCCTCCACGATCAGGGCGTCGTAGCCGGCGTACTTGAGCTTGGCCGCGAAATGCCCGCCCATGTGCCCCGAGCCCACCAGGGGCCTGGGCCAGCAGGTGGGAAAAATGGTGGTGATGGTGGTGCGGCCGTTGCACGGCACGCTGGTGCCGACCAGGGCTCCGGCGGCGAACACCAGCTTGTTGGCCGCATCGAAAGGCCCGGTCCCGGCCGGGACCTCGTCCCAGAGCACCCGGTAGCCGAGCCCGGCCCCGCCGAGCACGGCCTCGTAGCGCTCGATGGTATCCTGGACCGCGATTTTTCCGGTGGACAGGTCCACCCGCAGGACCTTGCCGGCGAATCCTCCGCTGCTGGCGGCCATGTGCGACTCCTTGCCGATCACGAAAGGTTATTTGACGGCGGGCTTGCCGGCGGGGACATGGCAGTCCAGGCAGGCCTTGGCGTTTTCCGGGGAGACCGCGGACAGGCCGGGCCGCAGCGGCGTCCCGTCGCGGGTGAGGTCGCGCCAGGGCACGTAGCGCAACGCCCCGGCCGGGCAGGCCTCCACGCATTTGGGCCGGCCGTGGCAGAGAAAGCATTTCGTGGCCACCCCGGCCTGCTCGTCGAAGGAGAGCATGTCCCAGGGACAGGCCCGCTGGCACAGGCGGCAGCCCACGCAGGCGGCGGGATCGACCACCCGGGCCCCGGTTTCCGGGTCGTCCTTGATGGCGTTTTGGGGGCAGGCCGTGGCGCAGGGGACCGGATGGGGGCATTGGCGGCACACGCCCTGGACGATCAGCCCGTCGCCCCAGTCCCCGTGCATGGCCTCGCCGCCCGTGGGGCCGCCCGGGCCGAAGTTGACGGCGCGGGCGATCTTGATGCGGGCCAGGGACGGCTGGGCGCGGCCGTCGTTGAATTCCGTGCAGGCCAATTCGCAGCGCTGGCAGCCCACGCAGCGGGTGGGGTCGGCCAGGATGACCCCCTTGGCGTTTTCCAGGATCACCAGCGGGGCGTTTTCGCCGAAAGCATCGCCAAGGCCGAGGACCGCCAACCCCGACAGGGCGCAGACGGACAGCTTGAGAAACCCCCGACGGGTCAGCTCGGCCGTAAGGCCTGACGCCTCGGCCGCCCGTTCGATCCATTCCGAAGACTTGTCCTGGAGCATATGCGCGCGCCTCCCTGCCCCGCGCGCCTGCGGCCTCCACTACCGGGAAGGCAAGCGAGGCGCGGCGGCGCCGTGGACCTCGACGGCTCAGTAAAACGCTTTTGCCTGGCCGTCCATGGGGGTCGGACCGGCCTCGCCGGGCCCGTTCCGGGAGCCGGCCGGGAGCGGACCCGGACCGCCGCCGGGGCGGTCGCCTGCCCATGGGGCCGGACTCCCGGCATACGGTCACGGATTCTTATATTTTCCGGCAAGTTGGCTTCGACGGTATTGTCGACCGGGAAGATACAATTTTGTGCTTTCATTATGGTTTTGCGAACATAACTGTAGGCAGTTTTTTATAGGAAAATGGTGATCGTAACAACTTAAATTTACATGATAATTTGCTAATCTTTCCTGGCATGCGAATTGCCAGTCAGGCGGGCAGGCAACTTGCGTTGGTCGCAATGGTTGGATGGCGGCAGCCGTTTTTCGGCATCGAACCCTGTCAGGACAAGGGAAACAGCATGAAGGAAATCGCCGTGCATATGGGGCAGGACGGCAAGGCCACGGAAATTACGGAGCCGGGCCGGGTCGTGGTGTACCGTTTCGAGGACCAGGCCTGGAATCCGTCCAGGGAGATCACGCTGCTCGTCAACCTGGAGCTGGGCCTGGCCGCCATACGCCGCAAGGCGGCGGAAATCAGGCTCTTCCTCGGCGCATGCGACATTCTCCTGTCCGGCAAGCTCCCCGCCGTCGTGGCCCGCGCCTTGGAGAACAGGGGGATCGGCGTCTGGGAATACGAGGCCGAGCCCGAACTGCTGCTCGATTACGTCTGGGAGCAGGTCGAGTCGGAAAAGGAGCTCGTCGCCCGGCGCAACCGCATCTGGCCCACGCCCAAGGACATGGGAGACGGCCATTTCACGGTGTCGCTTTTGGGCAGCCAGGCCAAGACCAACGGGGTCACCTCCAAGCAGGTGCTCGAGTCCTTTCTGGAAACCACGCCTTTCAAGAGCCTGGAGGTCTATTGCAGCCACATGCCGCCCTGGATGGAGGCGGAATGCAGAAACGGACGGCTGACCTGCAACCAGGAGTGGGTCAATGCCGAGGAGCTGCGCCTCGTTTTCAGTCCGGCCCGTTAACGAGCCACAAGAACAAGGAGTTTTGGCATGCCTTTCCCTTTGATCAAGCGTCTTTCCCTGCCGGCGCTGTGCCTTGCCGCGCTTGTCGCCTGCACCGCGGCCACGGCCCTGGCCCAGGGCGACAAGGTGACCATCGGCTACAGCAAGCTCATCATCAGCCTGCCGGTCTTCGTCGCGGCCGACCAGGGGCTTTTCGCCCAAAACGGCCTGGACGTGGCCCTGGAGGAGTTCGAGACCGCCCAGCCCCTCATGGACGCCCTGGTCTCGGGCAAGATCGACGTGGCCGGCTACACCGCCTACGCCATCACCATGAACGCCTCCCTGCGGGCGAAAAAGGAGCTCTATTACCTGACGAGCCTGGTGGAGGACGCCAGGCACCCCATCAGCAAGCTGCTGGTCAAGAAGGATTCGCCCATAAAAAGCATCGCCGACCTCAAGGGCAAGCGCGTCGGCATCCTGCCCACCGTCGCCTACAAGCTCTGGCTGGAGGCCATCCTGGCCAAAAACGGCCTGGACCCGGCCGAGGTCACCCTGCAGAACGTGGCCCCGCCCATGTCCGGCTCGGCCCTGGAGTCGGGGACCGTGGACGCGCTTTTCACCAACGACCCGGCCGCGGCCGCGGTGCTCAAGTCGGGCCTGGGCAGGGAGCTCGTGCCCGGCGCGGTGGTGCCGGAGTTCCTCGGCTCGCCCTTTCCCTTCGCCAGCTTCAACATCGCCAAGGCCTACGCCGACGCCCACCCGGCCGTCACGGCCAAGATCGTCAAGTCCCTGGACGAGGCCATCGCGCGCATCGACGCCGACCCGGCCACGGCGAAAAAGTCCATGGAGAAGTTCGTCAAGGACGCGGAAAAGCCCTTCGTGCCCTTCTATTCCGACCCGTTCTACCTCACGAGCGACCGCTTCTCCGGGACCGACCTCGAGGCGGTCATGGAGCGCTATCTCGCCCTCAAGATGATCCCGGCCCGGCTGGAACTCAAGGACATGGCCCTGTCGGCCAAGAAATAGGGCCGGCCGCGCCCGCGCGCACGGGGGCGGTCCGCGCCGCCCCCCGGCCCGAAGGATCGAAGCCATGGAAACGCGAAGCGCCATGCGCGCCCACGCCCCGGAAAACCTCGCCTCGCCGCCCTGGGACGCGCCGCCGGCCATCGACGTCCGGCACGTGTTCCGGCGCAACCCCGGCCCCCGGGGAACGGCCGAAGCCGTGTTCGAGGACTTCAGCCTGCGGGTGGGGCAGGGCGAGGTGGTGGGACTGTACGGTCCCAACGGCTGCGGCAAGACCACGCTGCTCAACATGGTGGCCGGCATGCTGCGCCCGGACGCCGGGGAGATCGTGCGCGCCGCGCCGGAGCGGCGCGTGGCCTACGTGTTCCAGGACTACAAGAACAGCCTCTTTCCCTGGTTTACCGTCAGGACCAACATCTTGTTCCCCCTGGCCGCCGCCGGCCTGCCGTCCCGGAGCCGGAAGGCGCGGCTGGAGCGGCTGCGCGAGACCGTGGACATCCCCTTCGGCCTGGACAAGTACCCCTACCAGCTCAGCGGCGGGCAGCAGCAGTACGTCTCCATCCTGCGCGGGCTGGTGGCCGAACCTTCCGTGATGCTCCTGGACGAGCCGTTTTCCGCCCTGGACCAGGCCAGCACGGCCTGGCTGCGCGGGGTGCTGCGCCAGGCGTTCGCCGCCAGCCGCGTTTCGGCGCTCCTGGTCTCCCACGATCCGGCCCATTTCAGCGACCTGGCCGACCGGGTCTGCCTGCTGTCCGGCAAGCCGGCCAGGGTGGCGCGGGAGATCGTCGCCCCGCGTCGCGGACGTCAACGCCGGCGGGACTGCCCCTATGCGGACATTCTCCAGTAGGGCCCGGCCGGGCGGGGCCATGCGGGCGCTCCGGCCGTTTTGCCTGCTCGCCGCCCTGGTCGGGCTCTGGCAGGCCGCCTTCTCCCTGGGGGGCGTCAATCCGATGTTCCTGCCCTCGCCCCTGGAGGTGGCGGCCAAGGCGCGGCAGCTCGCGGGCGAGGGCCGTTTCGGCGCGGACGTGGCCGCCACCCTGGGGCGCGCCCTGATCGGCTTCGCCTTGGCTTTCGGCCTGGGCGCGCCGGCCGGGCTCGTGCTTGGCGCTTGCGACAGGCTTTTCGCCTGGTTCGAGCTGCCCGTCGATTATTTCCGGTCCATCCCGCCGGTCGTCGCCTTTCCCCTGGCCCTGCTGCTGTTCGGCATCGGCGAGGCGTCGCGGGTGGCCGTGGTGGCCTTCGGCTGCCTGCCCATCCTTATCGTCGCCGTGGCCGTGGGCGTGCGTTCGGGCTCGCGGCTGCGCCGCGACGTGGCCGTGTGCCTGGGTGCGGGCGGCCTGCGGCTTTTCTGGAGCGTCATCGTGCCGGGCGCCTTGCCGAGCGTCTTCATCGGCGCGCGGGTGGCCCTGTCCATGGCCCTGATCATCGCCGTGGTCACGGAGATGCTGGTCGGGGCGCGCCATGGCCTCGGCGGCCGGGTCACGTCCGCGCAGATCGCTTACGACACGCCGGAACTCTATTGCTGCATCATCGTCGTGGGCCTGGCCGGCCTGGCCATCAACAAGCTCTGCGCGGCGCTTCAGGCCAGGGTGATCCATTGGGAGTAGGCGTCATGGGGCGGGGCGGATCGAGGGACTGGCGCTGCGGGGCGGCCTTTTCCCTGCGGACGGGGGCCGGTGCGCCAACCGTCGCCGCGTCGGGACAACCCAGGCCGGATTTTGAAAACGGATCCGATTTCAACGAGGCATCGCAACGTATGGTTACGAATGAATTGGCCTTGAGGGGGTTGCGCGCGAACGCGTGCGAACCGAGCGGTCCTCGCCTGAAGGAATGCCGCGCCGCCCTTTGCCGGGACAGCATCGTGCCCGTGCTCTCCGCCATCAAGCAGGCGATCTCCGAGAAATGCGACCTCGCCCAGGCCCTCGAGAAACTCCTTGATTACATGCGCCACGACATGAACATCGACAGGGCGGTCATCAATCTCTACCACCGGGAATCCGGCGAAACCTTCGTGCACAAGAGCTTCGGCATCACGGAGGAGGAGCAGGACCGGGGGCTGCACTGCCTGGGCGACTGGATCGTGGAGAAGGTAATCAAATCTACGAAATCGATCGTGATTCCACATCTGTGCGATGATCCTGCCTTTTCGAGCCGGAAAAGAAGTCTGCTTCGCGCCGAGGACCAGGCCAACGCGTTTTTTTGCGTCCCGATCGTTCGGGGGAAAAAGGTGCTCGGCAGCATCAGCGCGATCCGCGGCTACGAGGACCAACATCTTATGCGCAAGCATGTCGAGGCGTTGGAGATCGTCTGCTGCCTGCTGGCCCAGGCCATGGACCTGTATCTCGTGGAGAACGTGGACCGGCTCGTTTTCGAGCGGCGCCACCGCGAACTGAAAGGCGAATTTCGGGAACTGCTCAAGCCTTCCAACATGATCGGCGCGTCCAAGTCCATGATGGAAGTCTTCGCCATGCTGCAGAAGGTCGCCCCGACCAAGACCACCGTGCTCGTGCTCGGGGAAAGCGGCGTGGGCAAGGAAATGATCGCCAACGCCATCCATGCCGGCGGCCCCTGCGCCGACGGCCCCCTGGTGACGTTCAATTGCGCGGCGCTGCCCGAGAGCCTCTTGGAAAGCGAACTCTTCGGCCACGAGAAGGGCTCGTTCACCGGGGCGACGCAATTGCGCCGGGGCCGTTTCGAAGAGGCGGACGGCGGCACGATCTTCCTCGACGAGGTCGGGGAACTCTCTCTGGGAGCGCAGGCCAAGCTGCTGCGCGTCCTGCAGGAGCGGTCCTTCGAGCGCGTGGGGGGCGGCAAGGCCGTGACGGTCAACCTGCGCGTCGTGGCCGCCACCAACAAGGACCTCGCCGAGATGGTCCGCGGCGGCGCTTTCCGCCAGGACCTCTATTTCCGCCTCAACGTGTTCCCGCTCATGCTGCCGCCCCTGCGCGAACGCGGCCGGGACGTCGTCACCTTGGCCGAGTATTTCGTGTCCAAGTTTTCGGCCGAGAACGGCAAGCAGGTCGATCGGATCACGACCTCGGCCCTGAACATGCTCATGAGCTATCATTGGCCGGGCAATGTCCGCGAACTGGAAAACGTCATCGAGCGGGCGGTGGTCCTGACCGAGGACGACGCCATCCATGGGCACGATCTGCCCTTGTCGGTGCAGTCTTCGGTCTTTTCCGACGAGGACAGCCGGCACGGCTTGGAAGCCAGGCTCGCGGCCATCGAGTACGAGATGCTCATCGAGGCTCTGCGCCTGCATGGCGGCAATCTGACCAAGGCTGCCAAGGAGCTGGAATTGACGCGCAGGACCCTGACGCTGCGCATGAAGAAGTACAACCTGGCCTACAAGACCTTCCGGCGCGGGGAGGAATGAGCCGCCCCGGCCGGCGGCCTTGCGCCTCGACGCGCAAGGCGACGTGGGCCTGGTGCGGCCAGAGGCCGGAGAGAAGCGGGCTACGCCCCGGCGGGGCGCATGCCGCCCGCCAAGGCGTTCGGGCTTTGGGGCGACCTTGATCGGCTTGCCGGGGATCACGGATGCGCACGACCGCTGGCAGCCTTCCCCGCGCCTGGGCGGCCGGGCGCGCTCGCCTGCGTCGCGCGCCCGGCCGCCGCTCAGACTGCGGCGTCTTCCTCCCGAAGATACCGCTCCCGCATGGCCACGCGGTGCATGCCGAACTTCTTGGCCAGGACGGCGTTGACGATGTCGTCCAGCAGCTTCAACGAACCGGCGTAGCCCGTGTACACGAGCCGTTGCCCGCCGAACCTGTCGTTGATGGGGAAGCCTATCCTGACGGGCGGGATGGCGTATTTTTCGGTCAGTTGCTTGCCGGTGGAATTGCCGATGATGAGATTGACGTCGTTTTGGAGCGCGTGGCGTTCGATGGTTTCGAAATCCGTGTCGTCGAGGACGACGGACGTCTGGTCGGCCTCGGCCAAGAGTCCGTCGACCAGGCCGCGAAACAGAGGGCTCGCCGAGCCGGTGCTGAGAACCGCGGGCGCGATGCCGTTCTCCGTGCAAAGGCCCGTCACCGAGTAGACGAGGTCCGGGTCGCCGTAGACCAGGGCCCGGATCTCGCCGCTGAGCTTGTGCAGGTCGATCATGCCGTCGATCAGCCTGCCCCGGTCCTCGACGTGCTGCTCCGGGGCCGGGCGCTGCGCGAGCTGCGACAGGACGCGCATGAAGGCGTCGCAGTTCGCCACGCCGATGGGAATGGGGCAGCGCAAAAGCGGCACGCCGAAATGGTCCTCCAGGTACCGGCCCGGGGAGAACTGCGCCGGAATCGTCGCGCCGATCTCCAGGGTCGCCCTGGCCCCGCCCATGGAGGCGATGTCCGCACGGGACGTTCCTCCTTTGGGAATGCGGCTGAAATCCCGGGAAAAGGGGGCGTCGAAGGTGTTGGAGATGTCCGGGAAGACGATGGCGTCGATGCCGAAGCCGCGAAGGATGGCCTTGATGTTGCGCACGTCGCCGGGACTGACGTGGGGCATGACGACGTTGACGCGCTCGTGGCGGGCCGAGCGGCGCACGGCATGGCGGACGACGTCGCGCAGGGTCCTGAAGTACCCTTCGTACAGAGTGCCGCCATAGCCGGGCGTATTGGTGGCGATGATCTCGACCTGGCCGAGGTCGTTTTCGGCTTTGAACTCCTTGGCGATGCGCACGACGTCCTCGCCGATGGTTTCGGCCAGGCAGGTCGTCGCGATGCCGATGAAGGTCGGTTTGTAGAGCTGGATGAGGTTTTTGAGTCCCTTCTTGAGGTTGTCCCCGCCGCCGTGGATGGTGGCGTTTTCGTGCAGGGACGAGGAGGCGATGTCGATGGGCTCGGAGAAGTGCGTGGTCAGGTGCGTGCGCAGGTAGGCGTTGCAGCCCTGGGAGCCGTGCAGCATCATCATGCTGTTTTCGATGCCGCGCAAGGCGATGGCCGCGCCCATGGGCATGCACATCTTGCAGGGATTGACGTTCAGATTGACGAAATTGCGATTGTTCATGTCCTTCCCCTCTCGTGCGACGTGACTGCGAAAAGTCGGCCTCAGGCCGGGAACGTCGTCCCGGCCCACTTCCAGACCGGGCTGTTGGACGTGAGATGCAGTTCGCGGATGAAGTTGATCATGCCTTCGTACGTCGTCATGGGGTATTTCCGGTCGTGGTTGAAGTCCACGAAGGGAATGCCCATTTTGAGGGCCAGGGTGCGTTCCTTGACGTTGCCGACGAAGAGGTCCGGCTTTTTCTCCCTGACGTATTTCTCGATCTCCGCCGGGGAGGTGTCGTTGATGATGACCGCGCCCTCCACGGAGAAGTCGTTCATGATCCTGTAGTCCTCCGCGCTGCCGTGCTGGGTGCCGATGAGCACGGGCTTCACGCCGAACTCCTTGAGCAGGCGGATCATGGCGATGGCCTTGTAGGCTCCGCCGACGCAGACCGCGGCGGTCTTTCCGGCCAGCTTCCGGCGATATTCCTCTATGATGGGCTCCACTCTGGCTTCTTCCCCGGCGACCAGCCGCAAGGCCCTGTCCACGAGCGCTTGGCCGCCGATGGCGTCGGCGATCTGGACGAGCGAAGTCTTGATGTCGTTGTAGCCGATGAAACGGACCTTGAGGGAGGGAATGCCGAACTTCCTTTCCATCTGCTGGCTCAGGTAGGCCATGGAGCCCGAGCATTCCACGACGTTGAGCGAGGCGCTCGGGGCCTTGAGGAGCTGCTCGTAGGAGGCGTCGCCGGTGACGCGCGCGATGACCTCGACGCCGATCTGGCGCAAGTAGCCCTCGATGATCCAGATTTCGCCGCCGTGGTTGTAATCGCCCAGGATGTTCACGCCGGGCCGCTTCTCCTGGGGCGCGTCGCCCATGAGTTCCAGGAGCGCCTCGCAGGCCAGCCTGTAGCCCTTGGGCTTGGCGCCGACGAATCCGCTCGATTTGACGGGGATGATCCGCACGCCGTGCTGGGCTTCCTTCTTGCGGCACACCGCCTCGATGTCGTCCCCGATGACGCCGACCACGCAGGTCGCATATACGAAGACGAGGCGGGGCGTCGGCGCGTAGCCTTCGATGATCTCGTCGAGGGCCGCGGCCAGTTTCCTTTCGCCGCCGAAGATGACGTCCTTTTCCCGCAAATCGGTGGAGAAGCTGTTCCGGAACAGATTGGAGCCGCTCGTCAGGCTGCCGCGCAGGTCCCAGGTGTAGCTGGCGCAGCCGATGGGGCCGTGCACCAGATGCACCGCGTCGGTGATGGGGTTGAGCACGACCCGGGCGCCGCAGTAGACGCAGGCGCGCTGGCTGATCGAGCCGGCGATGCTTTCCTTTTCGCACCGGATGCTGCCGCCGCAGCATCCGGGAGACTTGATCAGGATATGGGATCTTCTCTCTTCCAGGACATCTTTTACGTCCAGAAGGGCGTCAGCCGTTTCCGCCATGGGACTCCTCCGACGCCAATGCGTCTCGAACTCGCGTCATGATGCTCAATCGCCCTGGTACATGAAGTCGTGCTTCAGGATCCGCTGGAGCCACAGCGGCTTTTTGCCCCGCATGAGCGCCTGCAGCTTGGTCAGGGAAGCGTCGATGGGCTCGGGCGCGTTCATTTCGATGGGGTACACGTCGGCGGCGATGACCTTGTCCGCGATGGGCCCGCCGATGGCCGAGACGAAGACGACGTCGGCTCCCCGGATGGCGTCGATCCGCTCGTCGATGCTGTACGGCTTCCTGCCGCTTATCCTCGATTCCGGGATGTCCGCGTCCTTCAGGAGGAATCGGACCTCCTGGACGAACGCGCAGGATTCCTCGGTGATGTCGAAGAACATGAAGTACGGGGCCAGGGCGAAGTGGCCGTTGAGCGTCTTTTTGTCTTCCGTGGCGACAACAACACGCATGTCGATCTCCTTTGCGGGCCGGCCCGGCGTCGCATCGCCGCCGGCAGGACGGCCGGGCCTTTGCAGAGTGTTTTTCGAAGGATGGCCGGACGTTACATGATCAGTTCGATGTCTTCGTCCTTGGCGTCCCGTTCCTGCCTCTCCAGAAGGGCGTTGCCCATCATTTCCAGGAGCCGCATGAGTCCCCGGTAGCCCACGATGGGCTGGTAGGAATGCACGCCCCGGTCCATGACGGGGAAGCCGACGCGCACGAACGGGATGTCCTCGGCGCGGGCGATGTATTTGCCGTAGGTGTTGCCGAGCAGCAGGTCGACGGGCTCGTTTTTGATCCACTGGTGCAGGGTGAACAGGTCGCCGGCGGCCTTGACCTGGCCCGCCACGCCGGCCTTGCCGAGCAGGGCGTTCACCCGCCTCTCGAAGTCCCCGCTGGGCGTGCCGGTCAGGACGAAGGCCGGGATCATGCCCAGTTCGAGCACGAAGGCGGTCAGGCCGACCATGATGTCCGGATCGCCGAACAGGGCCACGCGCTTGCCGAAGTAGTGCTGGTGCAGGTCGGCCATGATGTCGATGATCTGGCCCCTTTCCTCCTCGAGTTCCGCCGGGATCTCCCTGCCCGTGAGCCTTGAGACCAGCATCAGGAAATCGTCCAGGAGGTCGATGCTCATGGGGGCGTCCAGGATGTTGGACGGGACGTCGCACTTGTTCTCCAGCTCCTTGGAGGCGGCGCCGGAGGCGTAGCGCCCCAGGCCGATGGAGGCCAGACAGTTTCCGGCGTCGATGATGTCCGATATCCGGGTGCCGCCGTCGGGGAAGATGTGGTAGTTTCCGGTCAGGGGCGCGTCCATGACGCCGGTGGTGTCGGGCAGCATGGTGAAGTCGACGCCCATGGCCGTAAGGAGCCGCTTGATCTCCCGCATGTCGCCGGGGTTGACGAAGCCGGGGACGACCAGGAGCTTGTTGTTGGGGGTTTTGCCGTTTTCGCTGAGGTAGCGGATCATCGCCGCCGTCATGTTGGAGAAGCCCAGGATGTGGGAGCCGACGTAGCTCGGCGTGTTGGCGTGGATGATGTATTTCCCTTCAGGCTTGTCCGACGACTTGATGATGGTCGGCAGGTCGTCGCCGATGGTCTCGGACAGGCAGGTGGTATGGATGGCGATCATGTCCGGGTCGTAGATGCTGAAGACGTTGTTGATGGCCGTCTTCAGGTTGGCCATGCCGCCGAACACGCAGGCCCCTTCGGTGAAGGAGCTCGTCGAGGCCTCGGCCGGCTCCCGGAAGTGCCGGTTCAAATGGCCCCGGAAGTACATCTGGCAGCCCTGGGAGCCGTGGCTGTGGGGCAGGCAGCGGTGGACGCCCAGGGCGGCGTAGGTCGCCCCCAGGGGCTGGCAGGTCTTGGCCGGATTGATGACGAGGGCCTTGCGTTCCTTGATTTCCTTGGGCGTATGGTCGAGCATGACTACAGTACCTCCTCGAGAATGCTTTGGGGCGCGGGAGCGGCCTTCCATTTCGGCGTGATCATGTTCCATACCGGCGCGGTGAGGCCCATGGCCACGTCGCGGGCGAAGATGACCGCCCCTTTGAACCCGGCGAAGGGGCCGCTGTAGTCGTAGGAGTGGATCTGCTTGGAGAGCGTCCCCATTTTATGGATGACGTATTTCTCCTTGATGCCCGAGCCGAACAGGTCCGGCTTGAGGATCTTCATGAACGACTCCATCTCGTAATGGTTGATGTCGTCGACCACTACGCTGCCGTCGTTCATGATCTTGATCATCCCCTTGAAGTAGTTGAGCTCCATCCGTTGGTTGAGCTCCTCGAACTTTTCCTTGGAGAGGAGCAGGCGGTACATCTTTTCGTCCGGCAACCCGGTGATGTTCTCGATGTTCTTGTTGTCGGCGTTCTCCTTGATCATGGGGATGACTTCGCGGCCTTCGTAGTCGTCGCGGTGGGCGAACTCGAAGCCGGCCAGCACGGTCTCCATGCCGATTTCCTCGAACAGGCCCTGGAAGTGGTTGGCCCGGGAGCCGCCGACGAAGAGGGCCACGGTCTTTCCCTGGCAGATCTCCTTGTATTTCTTCATTTCGGGCTCCATGGCCTCCAGTTCCCGATAGATGAACTCCTCGGTCCTGGTGATGAGGTCGGGGTCGCCGAAATACAGGGCCATGTCCCGCAGGGCCTGGATGGTGCTGCGCACGCCGAGAAAATTGACCTTGATCCAGTCGGTGCCGTAGGTCTCGCGCAGCAGTTCGGCGTTGTAGTTCGTGGACCGATGGCACTGGACCAGGTTGAGGTCCGCGAAGTGGGCGTTTCTGAGGCGTTCCACCGAGCCGTCTCCGGACATGATCGAGAGGATGTTGTAGCCGATGCCCTGGAGTATCCGCTCGATTTCCCATCCGTCCCCGCCGATGTTGTACTCGCCGAGGATGTTGATGGAATATTGCTTCTTGACGGACGGGTCGGTTCCTGTGCCGATGACGTTTTTATACAGCCCGTTGTTGGCGATGTGGTGTCCGGCCGACTGGCTCACGCCCTTGTAGCCCTCGCAGCCGTAGGCGATGGTCTGGATGCCGTATTCCGACTGCGCCCAGCGCGCCACGGCCTGGATGTCGTCGCCGATCAGGCCCACGGGACAGGTGGAGCAGATCATGATGCTCTGGGGATGGAAGATGTCCACGATCTCGGTGATGGCCTGGCGCAGCTTCTTTTCGCCGCCGAAGACGACGTCCGTTTCCTGCATGTCCGTGGAGAAGCAGTAGGTAAGGAAGTTGTACTTGTCGCCCTCGTTCTTTCTGGCCTTGTTGCGGCGGGTGAGCCAGCTGTAGTAGCCGCAGCCTATGGGGCCGTGCGTCAGGGCGATGGTGTCCTTGAGCGGGCCCACGACCACGCCCTTGCATCCGGCGTAGCAGCAGCCGCGCTCCGTGATGATGCCGGGAATCGTCCGGCAATCCGCTTCCATGATCTGAGGCGTTTCAGCGGAATCCACGACCAGGACATGATTTTTTCTGTTCTTGTACGTCTTGCCCTTGTACTGGTCCAGTATCTTGGCGACCTCTGACTTCATGACGGCTATGTCAAGCATGACTTCCCTCTGGTGTTGATGATGCATCGTTTGTCAATCGAGCGTTGCAGGGCCTTCTTCGCCGGTCCTGATGCGGATGGAGTTCATGATCGGCAGGACGAAGACCTTGCCGTCACCGGGATTGCCCGTTTGATTGGCGGCGATGATGGTCTTGACCGTTGTCTCCACCAGGTCGTCGGGCACGACGACGGAGATGAACCGCTTGGAGATGAGGCGCTGCCCCGCGCCCAGTTGTTCGATGGCCTCGTCGTAGCCCAGCTCGGCCCCCTTCAGGGCTTTGTAGTCGATGAGCCCGACGCCGCGTCCCAGGCAGTTCTTGGCCATGAACGAGGAAATCCCCGCATCTTCCAGGGCTTTTTTGGTCTTGCCGATCATGTTGATGCGCAAAACTGCCATGACCTCTTTCATGTCGTGTCCTCTCGCCCGCGTTTCGCAGGCCTCAGGCTTCTCTTTTGCCGGTGCTCACGGTGTAGACCTCGTCGACCCCGGAGATGAAGATCTTGCCGTCGCCGTAAACGCCGTCGGGCTTGGTGCGCGCGACGTCGAGGATGGTCTTGACGACGAAGTCCTTGTCCCCGGCCGGGACCACCAGCATCAGATGCTCCTTGGGCAATTCGTCGTAGACGACCTCGCCAAGCCTGATGCCCTTTTGTTTGCCGCGACCGAACACCGCCATCTTGGTCGAGGCGGGAAAGCCGGCGTCCAGCAGCGCGCCGAGCACCTCCGAGGCCTTCTCGGGTCGAACGATGGCTCTGATCATGACGTATTCCATGCGATGGTCTCCTCCCTCTCCTGAAAACGTCGCCCGTTATGTCCTGTTCCCAAAACGACAATGGACGCCGTCGCCGTCGGCTATTGCCAAGGCCATGCCAGAAGCGCGACGACACGTCTTTCCCGGCCCCGCCAAAACGTGCCGGCGCACTTGGTCTGTTTGACAAAGTTGCTAAAATGGCTGGTTTCGAAGCGTGCCGTGATACCCGGGAGCCCGCGCCGTGAAGGCGCGGCTCGGAGACGACGGGCAAAGGCAAGTGTTCGCGGCGGAACAGCCGCGTCCAGGAACCAGGAGAGGGGGCGACGGGGGAGCAGGGCGCTCCCGGGGACGGCAGGGAGGGCATCCTTGAAGAAAATATATTATTATATCAATATGTTATAGATAAGTCAGCGAAGCCGGGATGTTGCATGTTCCTGAAGGGCATGCGCGTTGTTCCGTTACGAACATTTCTTTTGTCATATTGAAATATAACACTATTTATTAAATGCTTCCGGCCTGGACTCGCAGGATGTTCGGGAGGGCGGTCGGTGCGTCCGGGGCGTTCCCCCGTGCCTCGGACAGGTCGCGTGATCCCGTTCGGGAAGGCGACGGCGGGCAGGGGCAGGGCAGGCATGAGACGCGACCACGGTCGCCGGCTGCCGGGGCTGGCCGCCCTGCGAGGCGACGCACGGGGCAGCCGTGCAGACGCGAGCGCCAAGGGGGGGGCGAACGCCGTCTCCGGCGGTTCGCCCGCGCCGGGGAACAGGCCGTTTCCGATCCGTCCCCTTTTCTCTTGGACGAGGGGGATTCCACCAGGCGACGGCAGGGGCGGCAACGGGCGGGCGCCGGCCTCTTGCGCTTTTTCAGGCGCCTTGGGAGCCGGCCTCGCGCAGGGCGGCCTCGCCGAATACGTCGGCCATGACCTCCAGGGCGAAACGGGCCGAGACCGTGGCCGGGCCGCCGCCCATCTCGATGCCGACCTCCACCGCCTCCAGGACCTGGCGCGGGTCGGCCCCGGCCTCGGCCGCCTGCTCGATGTGCCACTGCATGCAGGAATGGCAGTCGATGGCCACCGAGATGCCCACGGCCACGAGCTCCTTGATCCGCTTGGGCAGGGCTCCGTCGGCGTAGGTCGCCCGCTCCATGTCGAGGAAGGCGGCGTAGACCGGCGAATGCAGGTCGTCGAGCAGGCGTTTGTGGGCTTTCTTGCGGTCACGGCTCATCTGGACGAGCTTCTCGTTCATGGCATGCCTCGCCGGTGTTTGGCGTCGCGCGACAGGCGGCCGCCGGATTGGTGTTGCCGCTGACGATAACGCGCATCCCGGCGCGGAAACAAACGAATTGATCCGAACACGGCGTTCGGGAAAAGCGAACGGCGGCCGCCGGCGTCGTTTCGCGCCGGCGGCCGCCGCAACAGGGCTGCCTCTTTGGGGACGGCTCAGACGATGGTCGGCAGGAAGCCGGCGGCGCGCAGGGCGTCCACGATGGAATGGGCGTGCTCGCGCTCCCGGGCCTCGAAGCTGATCTCGATGCTGGCCTCCTTGGCCGGCAGGGCGAGCAGGGTGCGGTGGTGCTGGATTTCGATGATGTTGGCCCCGAAATCGCGCAGCACGGCCGTCACCTTGGCCAGGCCGCCCGGGCGGTCGCTTAAGGGGATGCGCAGGGTGACGATGCGGCCCTCGCGGATGAGCTGGCGGGTGATGACCTGGGCCAGAAGGCGCGGGTCGATGTTGCCGCCGCTTAGGATCAGCCCCACCTTGCGGCCCCGGAACTTGGCCGGCCGGGCGAGCAGGGCGGCCAGGGGCGCGGCCCCGGCCCCCTCGGCCACGGTCTTTTCCACGAAAAGGTAGAGCGCCACCGCCTCCTCGAGCTGGGACTCCTCGACCAGCAGCACCTCGTCCACCCGGTCGCGGATGACCTCGGTGGTCAGCGCGCCCGGGTACTTGACCGCGATGCCTTCGGCGATGGTGTTGCCGCCGCCCTGCAAGGGCTCGCCGCGAAGGGCGCACAGCATGGACGGGTAGCACGAGGCCTGGACGCCCACGACCTCGATGCCGGGACGCACGCCCTTGGCCGCCGTGGCCACGCCGGAAATGAGCCCGCCGCCGCCGATGGGCACGACGACGGCGTCGAGGTCCGGCACGGCGTCGAGCATCTCCAGGGCCACCGTGCCCTGGCCGGCCATGACCTCGGGGTCGTCGAAGGGGTGGATGAAGACCAGGCCGCGCTCCTCGGTGACGCGCATGGCCTCGGCGTTGGCCTCGGCCAGGGTCTCGCCGGCCAGGATCACCGTGGCTCCGTGGGCCCGGGTGTGCTCCACCTTCACCGTGGGCGTGGCCGCCGGCATGACGATGGTGGCCGGCACGCCGAGCTGTCTGGCGTGGTAGGCCACGCCCTGGGCGTGGTTGCCGGCGGACATGGCCGAGACGCCCCGGGCGCGCTGGGCGTCGTCCAGGCACAGCAGCTTGTTGAGCGCGCCGCGTTCCTTGAACGAGGCCGTGAACTGGTGGTTCTCGAACTTCACCAGGACCTCGGCCCCGGTCATCTGGGAAAGCACGTGGGAATGCAGGAAAGGCGTGGTCCGCAAACGCGGGGCCAGCCGCGCGGCGGCGGCCCGGACATCGTCGAGTTCGATCATGGGTATCCTCCCGAAGGGATGGAGAAGGCTCAGGACAGGGGCTCGAAACGCCCCGCTTGGCGGTTCTTGCGCACGGAGCCGGCCGGAAACACCCGGCCGTTCATGACGATGTAGACCCCGGGCGGCAGGGACTGGACCGCGCCCACGGCGCAGCCCACGTTGAAGGTCGCGTCCGAGGCGGCGAACCGGGCCGGGCTCATGGCCCCGGTCAGCACGATGACCTTGTCCGCCACGTCGGCCAGCGCCTCGGCCGTCTCGGCCATGGTGTCCGTGCCGTGGGTGACCAGCACGTGCCGCCTGGGATCGGCGGCGACGCGTTCGCGCAGCTCCCGGCGCTCCTCGTCGGTGACGTACAGGCTGTCCTTGCGGGCCACTTCCACGACCTCGTAGTCGAAGTCCACGTTTGAGCCGGCCAGGATCGGGCCGACCTGCGGCTCGCCCACGGTGTAGTCGGACAGGTCGTCGAAGTACACCTTGTCGATGGTGCCGCCCATGGTGAAGATGATGAGTCGCATGATTGAAGATGCCTCCGGCGGCCGGGGGGGATAATCCCCCCCGGACCCCCTTGATGGGGGCTTCCAGGAAAGTTTATTTTTAAAATGCGGCGCTTCGCCGCTGGCGCCCGTGGTCTCGGAAATGGGGCGGCCGTGCTGGCCGGCTTTGCGGCCTGCGGGGCCGCCCCATTTCCGAGGCCACATGCCCCGACGCATCGCGCTCCGACCTTCTCTCCACCCGCTTGCCAATCCCCCGCCGGGGAGGGTCCGGGAGGGGATCATCCCCTCCCGGCCGCCGGAGGCCTCTTTATCCGCCCAGGTACGCGGCGCGGACGCGTTCGTCGGCGATGAGTTCCGCGCCCGTGCCGGACAGGGTGACGCGTCCGGTTTCGAGCACGTAGGCCTTGTGGGCGATCTTGAGGGCGGCGTGGGCGTTTTGTTCGACGAGCAGCACGGTCATGCCCTTGTCGTTGATGGCCTCGATGATGTCGAAGACTTCGCGCACGAGCAGCGGGGCCAGTCCCAGGCTCGGCTCGTCGAGCATGACCAGGGCCGGGGCGCTCATGAGCGCCCGGCCGACGGCCAGCATCTGCTGTTCGCCGCCGGAGAGGGTGCCGCCTTTCTGGGCGCGGCGTTCGCTCAGGCGCGGGAACATTTCCATGACCCAGGCCATGTCCTTGGCGATGCCGGCCTTGTCGTCGCGGCTGTAGGCTCCGAGTTCGAGGTTTTCGAGCACGGTCAGGTGGGGGAAGATGCGCCGGCCTTCGGGGGACATGACGATGCCGGCCTTGACGATGGCCACGGGGTCGGCGTTCGTGATGTCCTTGCCGTTCCAGACGATGGTGCCCTTGCGGTTCTTGCACAGGCCCGAGATGGCCCGCAGGGTGCTGGTCTTGCCGGCGCCGTTGGCCCCGATGAGGGTGACGATCTCGCCGGTGGGGACGTCGATGGAGATGCCCTTGACGGCTTTGATGCCGCCGTAGGCGACGTGGAGGTCGCGGATCTCAAGCATGGGCGTGCTCCTCGCCGAGGTAGGCCGTGATGACCCTGGGGTCGGACCGGATGGCTTCGGGCGGGCCCGAGGCGATGGTCTGGCCGTAGTCCAGGACAAAGAGGTGTTCGCAGATGCCCATGACCACCTTCATGTCGTGTTCGATGAGCAGGATGGTGAGGCCAAAGGCCTGGCGGATGGCGCGCACGAAGCCCATGAGGTCCTCGGATTCCTGGGGGTTCATGCCGGCGGCCGGCTCGTCGAGGAGCAGGAAGCGCGGCTCGGTGGCCAGGGCCCGGGCGATCTCCAGGCGGCGTTGGGCCCCGTAGGGCAGGCTCGAGGCCTTTTCCCCGGCCAGGTCGGCCAGGCCCACCGCGTCGAGGAGCTCCAGGCAGCGCGCCTGGTCCCGGCGGTTTTCGCGCTCGGAGGCGGGCGTGAAGACGAGGGTCTGCAGCCAGCTGGTCTTCTGGCGCAGGTGGCGGCCGATCATGACGTTTTCGAGTACGGTCTCGTTGTTGAAAAGGCGGATGTTCTGGAAGGTGCGGGCGATGCCGGCCCGGCAGACCTTGTGGGCCGGCAGGCCGGCGATGGGCGCGCCCTCGAAGAGCACTTCGCCCGAGGTCGGGCGGTAGAAGCCCGTGATCATGTTGAAGCAGGTGGTCTTGCCCGCGCCGTTGGGGCCGATGAGCCCGGTGATGCTGCCGCGCGGGAAGGAGGCCGAGAAGTCGGCCACGGCGAGCAGGCCGCCGAAGCGCATGGTCAGCTCGCGGGTCTCGAGGATCACGTCGGCGGCGGGCGTCTGTTGCGTCGTTGGCGTCGTTTGCATCAGGCTTTCCCCCGGGAGAAGACGCCGGCCAGGGAGCGCCAGGTCAGCTCGCGCATGCCCATGAGCCCTTCGCGGCGAAACAGGATGATGACGATAAGCGCCAGGGAGAAGACCACCATGCGCATGCCCGGGATGCCCGGCAGGGAAAAGCCCAGGAGGTCCACCGGGTTTTCCACGACGCGCAGCCATTCGAGCAGCACGGTGATGCCGATCCCGGCCAGCACCGAGCCGGTCAGCGACCCCAGGCCCCCGGCCACCACGATCATGAGCACGTTGAAGGTCAGGGTGAACAGGAACATCTTGGGGTCGATGGTGGTGAGCAGGCTCGCCAGGAGCGCGCCGCCCACGCCGGCGAAGAACGAGCCCACGGTGAAGGAGAGCAGCTTGTAGCGGAAGACGTCCACGCCCATGGCCTTGGCCGCGATCTCGTTGTCGCGGATGGCCTTGAGCACGTTGCCGGTGTTGCTCGTAAGCAGGCGCACGATGACGTAGAGGGCGACCAGCGCCCAGCCGAAGTTCCACCACAGGTCGGCGTAGGCCGGAATGCCCTTGAACCCCAGCGCCCCGTTGGTCAGGCGCGGCACGTTGTTGGCCACGACCCGGATGATCTCGGCAAATCCCAGGGTGGCGATGCCGAGGTAGTCGTCGCCCAGGCGCAGCAGCGGAATGCCGACGACGGCCCCGAATATGGCCGCCACCGCGCCGCCGGCCAGCACGGCCGCGAAGAAGGGGGCGTGGGCCGTCTGCACCCAGTCGTAGGCCGGCTGGAGCAAAAACAGCATGTCCTTCTGGTCCGGGGTCATGATGAGGATGGAGCAGACGTAGGCCCCGATGGCCATGAAGCCGGCGTGGCCCAGACTGAAGAGTCCCGTGAAGCCGTAGATGAGGTTCAGGGACAGGGCCAGGATGATGTTTATGGCGATGAGGTTGAGGATCTGGAGCTGGTACCCGTTGCAGTACCCTTCGGCCAGGCGCAGAAGCAGGCCGAAGACCCCGATGGCCAGGACGTTGAGCAGGATGGTGCGGCCGCGTCGCATCAGACTTTGTCCTCCGGTCTTTCGCCCAGCAGTCCGGTCGGTTTGACCATCAGGACGAGGATGAGCAGCACGAAGGCGAAGGCGTCCCGATACCCGGCCAGATCCGGAAAGAAGGCCACGGTCATGATCTCGATGAAACCCAGGGTGAGCCCGCCGATGACCGCGCCCTGGATGGAGCCGATGCCGCCGAACACGGCGGCGATGAAGGCCTTGAAGCCGGGGACGGTGCCCATGATGGGCTGGAGCTGCGGGTAGCGCAGCGCCCACATGATGCCGCTGGCCGCGGCCAGGGCCGAGCCGATGCCGAAGGTGACGGCGATGACGCGGTTGACGGGCACGCCCATGAGGTAGCTCGTCTCGATGTCCTTGCTGATGGCGCGCATGCCAAGGCCGGTCTTGGTGCGGTAGACGATGTAGACCAGGACCAGCATGAGCGCCAGGGAGAGCAGGGGCACGAAAAGGGTGAGCGGCAGCACGCGCACCCCGTGGACCAGAATGGGGTCTTCCAGCCACTGCGGCCGGTAGACCTCGCGCGGGATGGCCTGGAAGAAGACGATGGCCACGTTTTGCAGGAAAAAGGAGACGCCGATGGAGCTTATAAGCGCCGAGATGCGCGGGGCGTCGCGAAGGGGCCTGTAGGCCACCTGGTCCACCAGCACGCCGAGGCTGGCGGTGACGAGGATGGCGAGCACCATGGCCACGGGCCAGGGCAGGTGGACGAGGGTGATGCCCCAGAAGACGAAATAGGCCCCGAGCATGAAGATTTCGCTGTGGGCGAAGTTGATCAGGCGCAGGATGCCGTAGACCATGGTGTAGCCGATGGCCACCAGGGCGTAGAGGCTGCCGAGCGTCAGGCTATTGAGAATATTCTGGATGAACGTGGCCAGGTTCATGAGACGTCCTTGTCGCGCTGCGGCCCGCCGTTTCGCCGGGCGGCCGGGAGGTCTCCGGCGCGGCCTCCCGAGAGGGGGGCCGCGCCGGGAACGCACGCGAATGCTCTAGAGTTCCGGAACGATTTCGCCTTCGTAGACCTTCTTGCCGTCTTTGATCACGACCAGGCCCACGGGCTTTTCGGCGTCGTGGGTGGCGTTGATGGCGGTCTTGCCGGTCACGCCCTCGAAGGCCTTGGTCTCGGCCAGGGCCTTGGTGATGGCTTCGGGGTCGGCCTTGCCGGCGCGCTTGATGGCGTCGAGGATGATCATGTAGGCGTCGTAGCCCAGGGCGGAGTTCACGTTGGGCTCCTTGCCGGGATAGGCGGCGCGCCAGTCGTCGGTGAACTTCTTGGCCATGGCGCTCATGTTCTTCATGGACGGGTCATAGGGGAAGGTGGTGTGGGTGAAGCCTTCGACCGCCTTGCCGCCGATGTCGGTGATCTTGGGGTTGTCCATGGCGTCGCCGCCCATGATCTTGAAGGTCGCGCCCAGTTCGGCGGCCTGCTTCATGATGATGGCGCCCTCGGCGAAGTAGGAGGGGATAAAAAGGACGTCGGGCTTCTCGGAGATGATCTTGGTCAGCTGGGCGGTGAAGTCCTGGTCGCCGGACTGGTAGTTGAGCGTGCCGACCATCTGGCCGCCGAGCTTGGTGAAGGAGCGCTCGAAGTACTTGGCCAGGCCCACGGAATAGTCGCTGGCCACGTCGACCAGCATGGCGGCCTTTTTAAGCCCCAGGGTCTTGAAGGCGTAGGTGGCCGCGCCGGCGCCCTGGTAGGGGTCGATGAAGCACACGCGGAAGATGTACTTCTTGCCCTGGGTGACCAGCGGGTTGGTGCAGCTGGTGCCGACCTGGGGAATGTGGGCCTTTTCCGAGACTTCGCCGCCGGCCATGGCCAGGGAGGAGCCGTAGGTGCCGA